>JAJFTV010000075.1 GCA_021372725.1 Chloroflexota bacterium
CCAAAGTTTTGGATCTACTACACCCCACCCCTTTATCCCCGCCCCTGCTGGGCGGGGAAACCACTTACTGGGGTTTTTTGAGCCGTTTTGCGGCTCAAAAAACCCCAGAGAAAGGGATTTTCACCCCCTTCCCGTTTTGGGGGGACGGGGGGTTGGGTAATATCCGTGAAATCGGCAAAAACCTTGTTTTATGCAGGTTATGCAATACCACCATCTAAATAAAAGGACTTATTCAACACCCTCGTCAAGACTTGATTGACAGGCTAGTCATGTAAAGGTATAATCAACATTGTGTGTGATCCAGATGACTGGATGCACTATAAGGTTTATTCGTAGATCTGCTCCATCAGGAGGCTTGCGTTTGAGTGTAACCGGGTAGGACATTTTCCTCATCCATTTAGAACTCGGCTGCAAGCATCTAACGGCCGGGTTCTTTATATGTCCGGATAATTTCCTGATGCGAGAGGTTAATAACAAAAGGAGGTGAGGTCTTCGTGGCAACAGTCGTTCTGCGCTCCAATGAGTCGCAAGACCAACTGCTTAAACGCTTTCGAAAGAAAGTGGTTAAAAGTGGTGTACTCAGTACCGTGCGCCGCAAACGCTGGTTCGTGTCCAAAAGCGAACTGCGTCGTGTGGAAAAGAAAAAAGCAATCCGCCGTTTGAGACGCCGCCAGTACCCCCCGCATGAGTAAACGGGTGGCCTGAGAAGATTATCTCATTATAGAGGAAAGTATGGCGAAAGAAGAAGGAAAAATTCAAGTTGAGGGAACGATCACAGAAGCCCTGCCGGGTACGCAATTTCGCGTCCGCCTGGATAACGGGTATGATGTGTTGGCCTACCTGTCAGGTAAAATGCGCAAGTATTATATCCGTATTTTACTGGGTGACCGGGTACGTGTCGAAATGTCTCCCTATGACTTGACCCGTGGGCGGATCGTCTATCGCCAGCGGAAGCATGGCGACGAACCTGAATAATACCCATTTTCCTCACTCCTTCACGGAATGAAAAAGCAAAAGGGGCTGTCTAAAAAATAGACAGTCCCTTTTAATATTCCCATTGATGATAATTACACCCATCCCCCGCAAGAAAAAATATTGTTTCTGGCCAGGGTTTCAGGATACCCACAGATACTGCCGGATAACTCCGGCAACAATCAGGATTTGTGCCATGTGATAGGTCATCATAATCCAAACGTGCGCATTCGGTATTTTAGTAATAAAACGATCATACGCCAGCATTGAATCCGAAATACAAAACAACACTGCCCCGATGGAAACCAGTATTGCGCTGGCCAATACCCATTCGGGCCGCCAGAAGGTCGACAGCGCCGAGAACAGCATGATATGGATAACGATGATGTAAATCACCACTCCGGCTCGGATCCGTTTTGATACAAGTCTTTTTTTCAGGGCTGCCATATAATAACGTACTACATAACCCATCAGAAGCAAGATCAACAGACCGCTGGCCCAGTATACAGGGTCACCCGAGAGTGTAGTGGCGCGGAAACCGGCAATGTAAAAAATGTGGCCCAGCAAAAACGCCAGTAACCCGGCCATGAAAAAACCGGGCGGACACATCAGGAAAATATCACCCAACAGTGAAAAAAACAGCGCCAACCCGATCCAGAAGGTAAAGCCCTGAAAATTGGTGCTTTGCCACAGCCAGACAATCAAAAATACGGGTACGGCAGGTTTGGTAACCAGATGCAGCTTGCGATGGCCGCGCCAGCGTGCATACCATTGCAAGGCGGCAAAAACCAAAGTGGGAACCAGCCATTGCGCTTGCATTTATTCCTGCGGGCGGGTAACGTAGCCCAATTTTCCCAACAGCTCAGGGTTGTCACGCCAGTTTTTGCTCACTTTTACATGCAGCTCCAGGAAAACTTTTCGCCCGGTCAGTTCCTCAATTTGTTTGCGGGCTTCACTGCCGATTGTTTTCAACATGGCCCCTTCCTTGCCGATTACAATGCCTTTGTGCGTTTCGCGGTTGACCAGCAGCGTGGCTGAAATATAGGCTGCTTTACCAGAGCGGTCCTCATAATCTTCCAGCCTGACGGCCATTTCATGCGGAACTTCATCCCGCAGATGGATCAAGGCCGCCGCCCGGATCAGGTCAATGGCTATTTCCCGCTCGTACAGATCCGTGATTTGATCTTCCTCATAATAGTGCGGGCCTTTTGGCAACAGCTCTTCAACATCTTTCAGCAAACCCGGGATACCGTCTCCGCGTTTCGAAGAAATCAGTTCAATCGGGGCACCCGGCATGAGCCGTTGATATTCAGCTTGACGCTGTGCTGCCTGAACAGGGGTCACCAGATCTACCTTGTTCATGAGCAGGATAACCGGAGGGAGTTTGCTGACCTTCTGCATGTTTTCAGAGAGGATTTCATCATCTTCGTTCATGGGCTCGGTGAGGTCAAACAGCCACAGCAGAACATCGGCATCTTCCAGGGTAGCCAGCGCTTCTTCATTCATATATTCACCCAGTTTGTGTACAGCGCGATGAACCCCCGGTGTATCCATGAAAATGATTTGCATATCTTCAGTGGTAAGAATTCCCAACTGGCGGCGGCGGGTAGTTTGTGGGCGGGGCGATACCGCGGCAATCTTTTGTTGTAAGAAATAATTCAGTAATGTGGATTTTCCGGCGTTAGGCCTGCCCAGCAGGGCAACGAAACCGGATTTATATGCTTTTTCTTCCATTTTCTCCTAGTAATATCAGTCCAATTCTTCTGCAATCAACTGCTGACCTTCCAACTGTAGCAGCCAGGCTTTTGTGCGGATCCCTCCCCAGCCGGAATATCCCCTGAGATGGCCACCGGTGGATACCACCCTATGACATGGGATGACGATTGGGATTGGATTGCTGCCCACCGCACCACCCACAGCCCGGACATGTTTCATTCCGCCAACTTTTTCTGCAATTTGTCCGTAGGTGATCACCTGTCCGTAGGGTATATTGGATACTTCCGTCAACACCCGCTTTTGAAATTCTGTACAACGCGACAGGTCAAGCGGAAGCACAAATTCTTTTAATTGCCCATCAAGATAAGCACGGATCTGATTGAGCGCATCCCGCAGTGTTCGCTCGATCTCCGTCGGGAACGGATCGGCGGAGGGATGCCATTTGTCATCAACATCTGCTCCATCCCCAAAGGAGAGGCTGGCCAGACCGTTTTGAGTCACTCCGCAGGTGATGATTCCCAGCCGCGTACCTGGGAGGGAGCATTTCCAGATTGGGGAGGGTTCTTTCTGATTTGCCATGAGAATGATTATATCCTGATGGACAGCCAGTCGCTGCAAATTGCCGGAAGGTGATTTTCGATTCGTGCCAGATAGCAGAATCGATAGGCAGGCGTAGGGTACTCGTAGGTTAAGCGTCAGGTATTCTTTAATCACTTCTGCTACACTATATGCAAGGTTAAACTTCTTTTCTTCTCCTCCTTTATAGAGAGCCCGGGTCGGCGTCCCAGGCTCTCGACAATTTAAACTCCTCAACCTCCGCACCTTATGATAAACTTGTTCATCCGAATGGTTTCGTTCCCTTACTGTTTGGATGATTGTTGCAGCGGGTATTTTTCCCCGACACATGAATACCCGCTGGACGGCAAAGCAGAAACGTTGCAGAAAGGGACAAGATGGATTTGGTTGGGAAATAATTTTCGATGGAGGTATCATGACTCAACAAAAGACTTTTCCGGTCGATATTGGGGGTGTGCATCGCGAATTACGTTTGATAGAAGTTAAACCTGGGATGAGAATTGCGTTTCTCAATATTCTGGGAGATACTGAACTGGTTCAAGCCAGCGCCCAGGCGCTTTCCAAGTTGATGGCTGAACGGGATTATGATGTCATTGTCACGGCTGAAGCAAAGAGCATCCCGTTGGCACATGCTATTTCCGTTTTTAGCGGAAAGCCATATATCATCCTGCGAAAATCCTACAAACCCTACATGGGAGATGCACTGCAAGTTGAAACACTATCCATTACGACGGGCAAGCCACAAACCCTTTATCTGGATGTAAAAGACCGGGAATTGATGACCGGTAAAAGGGTTATGATTGTGGATGATGTGATCAGCACGGGCTCTACATTGCAGGCTATGCGCCTGATTATTACCAAGGCGGGCGCCACCATTGCGGGTGAAGCAGCCATCTTTACGGAGGGCGAGCGCGCCAAATGGGCTGACATCATCGCGCTGGGTCACCTGCCTGTTTTTACAGATTAACAGGCCTATTTGGCCTGTTCAATCCCGATGATTTGCCAGGTATTTTCCTGCCACTCAAGGGTGAATGTCCTTATCACCTCTTTTTGGCCTGTCTGCATGTGAGCTTCAACCGTAGCCAGATGGGTATCGGGTGCGCTGGAACCTGACGTAAATACCAGCCCTTCCAGTGTACCATCCAAACCGAGCAGTTCCTGAATCCCTCCCGCCGGAAGGGATTCTTTTAATGAATCGCCAAGATACAGGATCATTTCGTCCGGATTGTTTTCGTAGGCGGTCAGGAACGAATAAACTACATCTTCAGCAGATATAGTGGCTTCAGTGGATGGATTGTTCTGATCACTGTCAGGGGTGATCGATGCAGCGACAGCCATATTACCAGAAGGAGCATCTGCATTTTGAACGCAGGCAGAAAGACCGATGCAGAAAACCATGATGGACAGGATGATCCATTTTGGCATTTGATTAATCCTCATTATTCACAATTTGTAATATCCAGCAGTTTACGGAAATCTGGCGGGACCTGGGATTCTACTTTTTGTACCAATTGTACACAGCCGTTGCCAAGTGCGTCCTTTTGTTCTCGTGTCAATGTGGTCCAGTACTCTTTATCCAGGTAAATGTAATCATACCCGGCGGCTCGAATGGCAAAGGGATCCGGGTTTTTCTTCAAGGCTTTCCATTCCGGGGTGGCAGTGTAAAAATCGGTCGAAGATTTGGTAGGCCGTCCGAAAAGAGTCGGGGCTCGATAAGGAATGGTATCAAAGATATAGGCATCTTTTTCAAGATTGTCAAAATAGGTTTTGCTCATCGAGGCATCCAGCAAGTCGATAAAGTTGCTCAAAACCGGTTTGGGTGCGGCGATAAGAGAAATACCAAACAAAACCACGCCACCGAACATCATGATCGATAGTAAACCGGCGCAAAGAGCCTTGATGGTATCTGAGCGATGACGAGCCCACAGCCAGAGTGAAGGAACGCAGAATGTGCCCAATACCCCCAGAGGCAGAGTTTGTACCCTGGTCAGGGCGGTGATGCCGGCTGCACCTTTTAACTGCACCACCAGCAGAACCAAACTTGCGACGGCGGCTGCCGCCTGAAAACATTCGTACCAACGGCCGGAACGGAAAGCTTTTACCAGCCAGGCTATGACGAGCGGAGTGATGATCAGGATTGGGCCGATCTCGGCCAGGGCCAGCAAAATTTGAGCCGGGTCATCCAGTGAAAGATAACCCAGATGTGAGCTCAATACCTTGGGAGGCCAGAATAACGAAAATTCAAACGTGTGATAAGCCGGCTCAGCCTTGATCCAGCCTGGGAACCATGACGCAAGAGTACTCATCACCGTGGATGTAATGACTCCACCCTGGAACAAGGAAATCAGGCCGCCTGCTCCCGCTGCAACCAGCCAGCGCCACAAGCTTTTTGGAACCCGCCAGGTTCGTTTGATGGCCATGTAAATCAAAATAACCAGCACGATGCCGATACAAATGGTGGACAGGTTTACCTCATTCGCCAGCCCAAATGATGCCATCAGTAAACTGACCACCACCCAGGCGCGCCATCCATTCCATTTATTATGCACCAGCATGAGAAGGCCTGCGATCATACCGGCCATACCGCCCGCACCGGCGTGATAGGTGATGATGCTGGTCGAATTGATACCGTTTACAAATGCAAACGGAAATGGAAAGGGACCCAAACCGGATGAGGCCCATGCTTTGCTCAATGCGGTGGTAAGGTCCTGGCCACTGGCAGCTCCGGAGCCCAGCATGGTAAGGTTGGCCCCCAACCGGTCAAGAACCTCAGAGGGCAGCAGCAAGAGCAGCCAGCGGGTTCCGCCGGCAAATACATTCATCATTCCGCTCACCCATCCAGCCAATACACTGCCGGTTACACGTTGAACAAACAATGCCCCAAGCATGATTGAGAATGAAAACCCAATCGAACGGGCGAGATCCAGGGCCGTCCAGACAAACAAATTGCCGATGTGCATGAACTGGGCTGCCAGCAGGAGGGTAAAGTAGTGATATCCGTAACTGATGCCAGGATTGAGCGGAAAGTGGGGAGGAATATCGCCGGTTGCGATTAAGGCGGCAGTGGGCAGGTTTTGATAATCATCCAGGATGGCGAGACCACGCCCGATGACAAAAAAAGTATAAACCAGCACCAAAAATATCAGGATTTGTAATGGGGGAAGAGAAATCTTGAACAAAGAAAGCGGATCTTTTCGAATCGCCGGAAGAGAAAACAATAAACCAACGACAAAAACAAGCCCTGCTGCAACCCAAAGTGATACGGACAGATCAAAGAATTGGCCTGCCAGGTTGGTCAACCAGTTTTCGAGAACGAGACCCAGTCCCAACCCGGCCAGAAGGATTTCGTTCTTCCGCAATGTAAAGGAAGTGCGGATGATCCAAATCCCGCCCAGTCCCCACAGTGCTATCCAGGCGAGGATGGCTAATATCCCGTTAATATCACCTGTAGTCAGATTCATATATCACTCTTTTATTGTTTGCATCATTTCGCCTGCCTGATAAGGCGGGCAGGCCAGACCGTTTTGCGCCGGGGCATTCTCGCGCGGCACCAGAAATTGAATTCCCAGCTCGTTAAAGGTAAGTTCGGGTTTATAGTAGCAAAGCATGGGGATGGATACCCATTTTACCCAGGCGTTATTTTCACTTCCAAATTGCTCTTTTTCCTTCTGGAAGCTCGTGTAGAGGGGTTCGCTGATGATCAGGCTGAAACGCTGCTCAATCAGGTCTTGATAGAATTTGTTAAAATATTCTTCATTATCCTGTAATGCATTTTCCATGACCAGTTTCTTCTCATACTCGCTGACCAGTGGAACATCCTGAACATAACCAAACGTGAGCAGTTGGCGCTGGTCCATGAAGAGGACTTCTCCTTTATTTTTGTATTCCTGAACCATTGTCTGGGTAACCTTCAACCCTTTTTCGACAACAGCATCTTCAGGAAGAACCAGCTTTTCAACGGTGAACATATTCAACGTGGCAGGATAGATGATGGCGACCAGTAAAAGAAACTGTGCCCAGCGAGGCAGATGAGCGGGTTTGAGCAACCAGTCTTTCCCGCAGTTTTCGAGCATAAGCCCGCTGATCAGAACGATGCTGATCAGGAACATATCCAGGTTGTGTAAATTGCTGCCGCCACCGATCTTTACACTGACGATGAGTCCCACGACCAGAAAAGCCGCGCTCATGGCAGCCAGGTAGAGAATTTGCCATCGATCCAGTTTCCAGCGTCTTTTTATCAGGGCATAAACGATAAAAATCACAGCCGGAGCTGTTGTCAGAAGCAGGGCAGGTACCACGCCCAGGGCAAAGGTTCCGCTCGGCAGCAGCCGGTCCCACAATAATTGCTGGCTGCCTACCATCTCGCTTACGCCTGAAACGTCGATATTTCCAGCATTGACATTCAGGCTTCCCGAACTGAGCAAACCCTTGATGGCAGGCTGGAGTACGTATCCGCCCAGGATTCCACTTATTCCCAGTGCGATGGATCGGATCCAACGCGTCCGGTCAGTCGTCTGACGGGAATCAAGAAATGCCAACAGTACAGCCCACATGCCAGGGGCAAACATCCAGGTAAAGCGTGATTGGCGGGCAAAGTAGCCGGCGATGAAAACGACCGGAATTGCCAGCCAGAGCGGAGAACGGCGGGTAAGGATGACCAGGATGCAGGCGAGAATCAACGGGGTATAGATGGGGCCGTTATTAAGGAGCAGCATTGCCCAAATGCCAAACAGGAGCGGTATGCCAGGGCCGGTATCGCGGCGGCGCAAGAACAATAAACCCAGCAAGAAATACGGGATGGTGAACAGAAACTGGTTCCATAACCGCATGCTCCAGATGGATATGTCAGAAAACAGAAATGGCAGACCCCACAAAAATTGTCTACCCTTGTCGATATAAGCGCTGATCTGTAAATCTTGTGGATAATCATACAGACGGCGGCCAAAAAGAACCGAATAGTCGTAAAATCGGTTGCCCTCTGACCAGGACAGACGGAAAGGATAATCGACAACCGATTGGCAGGCGTTGACCAGCACAAAGATACATCCAAAAACAAGCAGACCGGCCAGGGATGATGACCAATCCAACGGCTTGTCCAGGCTGTTGGAGGCAAAAAAGACGGTCAAAAAAGCTGCTGCTGAATAAACCAGCAAGCGGGTAAAGAAGCCATCAAAACGGAGACTGTACTCGCTATAAACGAACAGCCAGGCGGCGCCCAATGCCACCAGGATACTCACAAGCCAGCGCAGCCAGCTTAAGCGGTGGCGCAGTCTGTAAATAGCCTTGCATCGACCCGGCAGCCATACAAAAAACGAAACGATGATCAAAAACAGCACACCCCCGGCCAGCAACAACTGGTCACCATACGGGATGCGGTGACCTTTCGAAAGGATTTCTGTATAGTAAGCAGACCGTTCACAGATCACCGCCACGAGCAAAGCCAAAACGGCAGCCGGAATGGTAATCCTGGCAGCAAGCGAATAAACAGGTTTCTGTTTTATCGATGGGCTGGCCTGGTTTGTGAGATCACGAGGAGAATTTTTCATTTGGAAGACAGTTAATTGAGGATGAGCTACATTATACCGAAAATAAATCCTGAACACGCCTTGCTTTCAGAAATGAATTTTTCCATAAAGATACGCCAGGTAGGTTACCGCGCAGCCTCTGCGAAGACAGACACCTGTTCGATTGCGTCAGCGAGACTGTAAACCTGGAATGAAAAAGTTACCGGTGAAGATGGATCATTGTTCTCCCAACGCCTGAACCCCACAACGTCGCCTTTTGAGTTGTATGCCACGGCAGCCGCAGCGATACGCGCAGGCGAACCGGTTTCATCCAGAATGACCTTGCCCGCCACACTCGCACTCCTGCCATCGGGGTCAATTGCAATGTCCAAATTCTTCAAACTAACCGGCATATACCGTTCAGACATGTTCAGAACCGGAAGGCTCGTTTCCAGAAGAACACTCACTTCAAACGGGTTTGGAACAGGGGGTGGGAAGTATACTGTGGCAGGAATATGGGCTCCCGGCGGGATCAGATTGATGACAGTCAACGCAGACCCGACGGCTACCTGAACGCCTTCTCCGCCAAGGCGAACCTGCAGGGAAACCCCCTCAATGTAATGGTCACTTTGGTTCAATATGGAGGTGAAACACCATAAACCGCCTTCGCCGGTTTTGTAACAATCTGTGCTGCCGGGTAAGGCTCCGGCCGGAGTGGGAGAGGGGAGAACACCCTCTGTCTGGTTTATTTGAGCGGAAGCAGGGATTAACAGAACCATATCGACGCTCATGAAGTTGGGATCCACATCCGGGTTGGCCGCCAGTAGTTCCTGAAGGGTAATCCCGTATTGAAAGGCTATTCCATACATATCTTCCCCTTTCTGGACAATATGAGAGCGGGGTGTGGATGTGGGTGTGGGAAAGGGTGTGTACGTAGCCGGGTCAGGAGGGAATGGCGTCTGGCTTGCGGTGGGCGTTTGGTACGGTGTGAGAAGCGCCAGAGTACTTGTGAAAGGCGCCGGCGGGCTCACGATATCGGCTGTTGAGGGTTTGACTGCCTGGCAGGCGGTTAGTTGAAGCAAAATTATGACGATGACAATTGGCAACCAGCCAGATCTGCTTCCTGTATAACCGGATTTCATAAGCGCGATTATATCATTCGCAAATGTGAAACATGGCAGCGTAGATATGGATTAATACGTCATGGCTGCCTGTCCGTACAATTGTTCACGGATCTGCAATATCTGCCGGCGCAGACGGTCATCCCGTTCGATCAAATCGGCGACTTTTTCACAGGCGTGCATGACGGTGGTATGATCACGCCCGCCAAACTGCTGCCCAATTTGTGGCAGGGAAACACTTACTTCCTGACGCAGCAGGTACATGGCAATATGGCGTGGCAGTGTAATGTCACGCGAACGACTATGCCCGACCATCTGGTCAACGCTGACGCCAAAGGCATTTGCCACCACGCTGATTACCTGGCGAGGTTCAATGGCCCGGTGATGGGGCAGCAGGTCGGCCAGGGCTGAGTTAACCATTTCGGTGCTCAGTGCCTGCCCGGTGAGGTCAGAAAATGCCAGAACACGGGTTAATGAACCTTCCAATTCGCGAATATTGGACTGTACCTGTCGCGCAATAGCCTCCAGTACATTGCTGGGAATAGAGCGCCCGGCTTGTTCGGCTTTGGCTTGCAGGATTGCAATCCGCATTTCGAGATCGGGTGGCTGGATGTCGCCAATCAGGCCCCATTCAAAGCGGGAACGGAGACGTTCTTCCAATGTAACCAGGGCCTTGGGCGGCCTGTCAGACGAAATGACGATTTGTTTTTCCTGGCTGTAGAGTGTGTTGAAAGTATGGAAGAATTCTTCCTGTGTCTGCTCCTTGTTGGCAATAAACTGAATATCATCGATCAAAAGTACGTCGGTATTACGATATCGTTCACGGAAGGCAGCGTTGGTATGTTTTTGGATGGCGTGAATAAAATCATTGGTGAATTCCTCGGAGGAGACATACAACACAGAAAGCCCCTTATTGTGACAGACGTTTCCAATGGCATGCAGCAGGTGAGTTTTGCCCAGGCCAACGCCTCCATAAAGAAAGAGTGGGTTGTAAGCATGAGCCGGTTTGTCCGCCACTGCCATGCAGGCTGCATGCGCCAACTGGTTGCTGGAACCTACTACAAACGTTTCAAAGGTATAGCGGGGTATCAGGGTGGTGTTAACCAGAAACAACGGTTCATCCGCCGGACGGGCAGACCGCGTTTCCACCACCGGGGTTTCACATGGTTCCTCACCGTGCCAGACAACGAAATTTACTCCCTGTTTATTGTTCATCATTCCTGACAGGATTTTGGTCATGGTACTGGTTAAACGATCCTCCAGCCAATCACGCGCGTAGGCATTCGGCACACCGATGGTGAAAAGATTGTTTTCATGCGAAACAAGCTGGGCATTACGGACCCATGTATCATAAGATGCCTTCGGCATCTCCATTTGAATTTGTCCCAGAGTTGATTGCCAGGCTTGATTTGCATTCATGAATAGACACCTCGCTAACAAGATTTATGAAACGTTCCAATCGATCATTAATCAGCACTTTTATTTGTGTAAAAGCGAAAACCCCTGTTATAACAGCAAATTATTCAAAAGAAGGGGCCAATTCGGATCCAGCGGTGAACTGACATTGTGATTCTAGCAAGTTTCCTGTTATCCAACAAGCCGAATCTCATTGGATAAGCTAAAAATTTTGGAATCTTTAAGATAGAGATTCGTTAAAAGAACCCCGGCGCGTATGCCATTAATTTCTCAATATCCGTTTTACAGGTATGCCTACATATAAGGTTATCCACAGTTCTTTGGCCCATATATAGGGTTTATCATTAGGAAATCTGAGTTGATGCCATATCTGGATTAGAAAGATAAAAATAATCCACAGGATTCCATTACCGTTTTTACAGTAATGGTTTGTAAAATCTGTGTTTCACGCATTTTTATTCGTGTTTTTCACAGGTTTCACAAGAATAAATTTCTTTAACATTCATTGGGTGCCTGAATTTCCAGCATCATCCTTGCGGCTTGCCGGGCTATCTTGACGGCGAAATTGGTACCGCGATCCCAGGGGTAAACCTGGCTCATGCTGGCGAAAAACAGTCCCTGCATAGGTGTACGGATTTCGGGGATATTGACCGAGTGATTCACCAGCGGCACGGGCTGGGCATATTGTGTCCGAAACAACCATGACTGCTTGACCCACTCGGGCTTGAAGTGGGGATTGATGCGCGCCAGACTGGGCAGGAAACGCTGCAGCAGTTCTTCCTTACTCAGGCTGAAATATTCATGGCCGGCATCCAGATAATCACCCAGGTACAGAATATGATCGCCGCCAAATTCCTCGGGTGGCACAAAATTGGTATGTTCCACCAACGCCAGGAAGGGGAACCCGGCAGATTTGGGAAGGTTGAACCAGTAATAGCCTTTCTCGGAAAGCTTGTGGCTGAGGGCAAGGACCATCACTACTGCGCCCATGCTTTTCAACTGCAACAGACCTTGCAGGTAAGACGCAGGCAGATCAGGGGCCAGCCTGGCGAACATACCCGGTGAAAGCGTGACCAAACACTGGTCAAAATTTTCATCACCGGAAGGAAGCGTGAGGGTAAGGCCTGCGCTCTCGTTTTGTGAAATGTGTTGAACGGGTGTATTCAACATAATTTTCACGCCGCGCTCCTGAAGGATACGAGAAAAGTCATCGGCAAACTGTTGAAAACCGCCCTGATAGGTACCCAAACGGGGTGTGCGCACTTTGAAGCGCGCCCAGAACCAGGCCATATTCACATCCTGATAATGGGGTCCAAATTTACCCACCAGCAACGGTTCAAATTGCGAGTGGTATACACGTTCGCCATAATAACGTAACAACCAGGTGTGGGCTTTTTGCTTTTCAAGGTTTTTCCAGCCTGAAAGATAGCGTAAATAGACGGTCACCAGACCAAAGCGAACCATATCAAAAAAGCGGAAACCCGGAAAGGTAAGGGCTGACAAGGGAGAATCGAGCTGGTAAAAATCTTCCTCATGGTATACAACGGTGACCGGGCGGCGGTAGACGACTTTTTCCCGCAGACCCAATTCATCCAGCAAGCCCAGCATGGCGTTGTCCGATGCAAACCAGTGGTGATAGAAATATTCAACCGACGAGTTCCAGTGTGGCTCCTTGAAGCCGGATGCCAGTCCACCCGTACTGCCGGCTGCCTCGAAGATGGTGACTTCGTGACCGGCATTTACCAGATCGTGGGCGGCTGCCATTCCACCAAACCCTGCTCCAATGATTGCGATTTTCATGTGTTTTCCTCTGTTTTTGCAAAGGTTTCCTCATCATCCACCTGGATTTTTTGAGTCCATTTCAGGCCTTCGCGGGTGAAGTAATAGGCACCTAATAATGTAATCGGCAGCCACAGTGCTGCATGCAAGAGCAATGTGTATCCGGTGGCAATTTCTTTGGGAACCCCGTACGCTGTTAACAGGGCAATGCCGGGCAGGTCAAATGTGCCGATATACCCGGGTGCCGAGGGAATTGTAGTAGCCAGATTGACAATACCGTTCATCAACATCAGTGCAAAGAAGGATACTTTAAAGGGAAAGGCGTGCATGATGAACCAGTATTTGCCGGTTTCCAGCAGCCAGATCACCACAGAAGTAGCGAAGATCATCAGGATATTCCAGGGGGAACGTAAAGCTATCAAACCGGAAAGAAAGCGGTTGGTAAAACCTTTCAGGGCATCCCGCCATTTGGCAGGGATCACTTTATCGATCAATTTGTTTGCGATGCGCTCGGTGACGAGTGGAAACATGGCTGCTGCCAAAAAGATCAGCAGCGCGCCGAAGAAAAGGGCGCTTCCCCACAGGGCAAGCTGTTGAATATTGCCGAGAAAACCGGAATCCTGGGTCAATCTGGCCAGTTCTGGTAGATTTAGAAAAACAAAGGCCAGCATGACCACGCCGTCAAAGATACGTTCAACGATGATGGTGGCCAGTGAAGCAGAAACAGGAACCCCTTCATGCCGTTTGAGCACCACCGCCCGCAGCACTTCCCCGGCCCGGGCAGGATAGATGTTATTGCCCATGTACCCGATGGTGACAATTGGAAACATCGAGGCGGTGGAGATTTTTTTGATCGGGCGGAGCAGATAATGCCATCGCCAGGAGCGCGCCCACACGCCGACAAAATAAATAGCCACCCCGGGTATCAGCCAGATCAGGTTGGCTTCTTTGACGACATCCCACACTTCGGCCAGGCGAAGCCCTCGCAGGGCAAAATATAAAAGGACAGCGCTGATCGCCACGCCGACCCAGAATTGCCATCGTTTCATAGGCTGAATTCTACCATTGAACAGGCCGGTAAAGAATGACGTGCAGATTTCGTGTTGGATTTCTGGCAGACAGGTTTGTGGAATGATGGTGGAAAAGGCTGTTTTCCTGTGGTAAAAACTGACCGGTCATTGTACAATAAATTAGTATTCGCATTTTATGCAGCGACTTTTTCACCATCCTCGATCATGGATATTTGACAGAACACTGCAATAATCTACCTGCCGGAGGAACGATGGGGTTAACCATTTTAATCATTGTTATTGCGTCCGCAATTATATTAATTCTCCTTGCAATAGCCATCATGATCATTCGTGCTTTGATTGTTCATCCTGAAAGCAGGCAACCGCAGGAAATTGAACTGGCAAAAGTGGATGGCCTTGATCTGGCTGCCCATCTGGCCGAGGTGATTCAATGTCAGACGATCTCAATGGATACGACCGGCGCGACAGTAAAAAATAACTCTTCGGGGGAGATCAATCCCTTTGACGAGCTGCATGAAATTTTGTTCAAGAATTATCCGCTTGTCAGCAGGAAACTGACCCTGGAACGGATCAATAATTATTCATTGCTGTACACCTGGCCTGGCAGTGTCCCACATTTGCCGGCGGTGCTATTCGCCGCTCATCAGGATGTGGTACCTGTAGATGAATCCTCGCTCGATCAGTGGGACTATCCCCCTTTTGCCGGTGCGATCGCTGAAGGTTATGTGTGGGGACGTGGGGCAATGGACATCAAATGCCAGATGACCACCCTGCTGGATGCAGTGGAATATCTGCTCAAACAGGGTTTTGAACCGCGCCGTACGGTGTATCTGGCCTTTGGGCATGACGAAGAGACCCGTGGCAGCGGCGCCAAGGAAATGGCTGCCCTGTTAAAAGAGCGCGGGGTTCGCCTGGGGGCGCTGGTGGATGAAGGTGCCAGTGTGATGAAGGAAGGTGTCCCGGGTTTTGATATTCCCGTGGCGTTGATTGGAACAGGTGAAAAGGGCAGTTTAACACTTGAGTTGAGTGTGGACTGTCCGCCGGGTCATTCATCGGCGCCGGCCGATCAAACCAGCATTGGTATCCTGTCTAAAGCATTGGCACGCCTGGAAGCAAATCCAATGCCTGCCAGTTTACAGCATGTCAAACCCCTGTTAAGCGTTCTTGCCCCGTACAGCACTTTTTTGCACCGTCTGGCTTTTACAAATCTGTGGATGTTTGGCGGGACCGTCAAACATGAGCTGATAAAATCTCCCCAGACGAATGCCTTGCTGCGTACCACTACGGCTGTGACCATGATCGAGGGAGGTATCAAGGTAAATATTCTCCCTCCCCATGCAGCCGCCAAAGTAAATTTCCGGCTGGCTCCAGGCGACACCGTGCAGGACGTGGTCGATCATGTCCGCGCAACCGTCGCGGATACGCGGGTAAAAATTGACCTTCCTGGTGAAATCGGGCGCGAGGCTTCGCTCATCTCTCCCAGCAGCAGTCCGGCTTATTCCCTGCTTTGCGAGACGATCCAGCAAATATTTGGCGTGATGCCGGTTGCGCCCACGCTGGTTACCGGCGCGACCGATGCGCGTCATTACGCACTCATTTGCCAGAATATTTACCGGTTTACACCGGCTGTTACCGGTAAGGATGATACGAACCGGGTCCATGGGATTGGAGAACGGATCAGCGTGGAAAACCTGGAGCGGATGACCCAATTTTTTATCGAGCTGATCCAAAACTGGAGCTATGCAAGCGCCCTGTAATTTTTCTGGTATCATGCGGATATGTTCATTGGAAGGGTAGCCCGTAAGGCTGCGTTATGGATGATGATGGCTGCCTGGGCTGCGGTTATCATTGCCGGATGCGGGCAAGTTCAGGAAATTTTCAGCACGCCCAGTCCGTGGGTATTTTCATCTGTGACGCCGCGCGCAAGCCAGACACCCGCACCCATTAATACCCCTTTGCCCGTTGCCATTCTGACACCCACACAGGTCACTCCTGTACAACAAGGAACCGGCTGGCAGCAATCCGGAAAGGTTATTTCAGTCGAAAACGCGACCAATGTGCAGCAGGTGGTGAATGCCGGGCAGGGCAGCCCGCTTCAGATTATGTTCTCCTCCGACGGGCAATGGCTCGGTCTATCCACAACCAACGGTGTGTATCTGTATGATCCGACAAATCTCGAAAGGTTGCTGTCAATCCGCACCGGAGAGCATCAGTTGAGCCTGGCATTTTCAGCCGATGGCAGGTTTGTCGCATCCGGCGATTGGCATGGCAGGGTGGCAGTTTGGGATACGGCAGGTGATTTGCAAATGGAGCTTGATGCAGGTACGCTGCCGGTGCTGGCAGCGGCTTTTTCGCCGGATGGAAAATGGCTGGCAGCCGGCGGGTGGGACGGATTGATCAGGCTGTGGGGTATGGAAGATGGTACGCTCCAGCGTGCCATCCCGGTTCGCAACCGGGCTGTAAGAGCCGTCTCATTCTCATCCGATGGATTGCTGCTCTACGGATGGGCGCCCGGAGAATCGATACAGGTGTGGGGGGTGGATGACGGAAAATCGCGGGATGACATCTATCTGGGCAAGGATGCATTGGGATATCCACCGGAAAAAGCCGTTTTTGGACAGCAAGGTAAACAGGTGGCCGTCTATTTTGCACGTAGCATCAAGGTGTTCACAACACGCAGTGGATACACCCGGCTGGCGCTGAACGACCTGTTGGACAGCGTGCAGGGCCTGGCTTTATCCGAAGACGGGAATACGCTGGCGGTGATGACGGCAGGGGATACGATGGGACCGGTAATTGAGATTCATGACCTGGAAAGTGGGATACTGATCGCCCGTGTTCAGCCATCTGAAACCGGCAGCCGGTTGCAGATGGCACTCTCGCCGGATGGGGAAAGGTTGATAACGTTGGGCACGCACCTGCAAAGCTGGAATCTGTCAGCCGGCGGGAATCAAATCGTACAGCCAGAAATCAGCGGAATGAAGGAATTTTACCCTGCGGTGGCAGCCTATGGCCTGGCGGGAATGGATGGCAAGGTATATCTGGCGAGCTCTGAAGGCAGCCTGGAGGTTTACGATATCGACGAAGGTGTTTCCGCATCGATATCGTCCATCACCGCAAGCCCGGAAGCCGATTTGTATACAAGTTTTGCCATTCTGCCCGATGAATTGGCAGCTTTCGGGGATGCCGAAGGGAGCATTACCCTGGTTAACCTGACGACCAGTGAAACAATCCACCTTCCGGCACACAAGGGGGTGGTTCGAAGCCTGGCATTCTCGATCGATGGTACCCGGTTGGCCAGCGGCGGGGAAGACGGGCAGATATTGGTGCAAGATCTGCCCGGTGGATCACCGGCGACAGAGCTGGATGCCGGGGCAACGGCTTTCAGAATGGCATTTTTGCAGACGGAGGCGGCCGATAACGGGTATTTGATCCTTCAGACCACGGCGGATATTCAGATCTGGTCGCTGAAGGATGAAGTTTTGCTGAAGCAATTGGCTGCACAGTGTATGACGGTCTCTTCGGAAAGCAGCCTGCTGGCAGGGGTAAGCTATGGCGGTGGTGAAGCGATGGTCAACATTTATCACCTTCCGGATGGCGAGGTGCTGCAAAGCTTTCCTCTGGAAGGTTACCGGCTGGCTATCTCACCGGATGGCAGCTTGTTGGCCATGGGGGGTAAAGATCTGACATTGTGGAGTATCGACAATGGAAACCTGCTGCATCGTTTGCCGGATACACCATGCTGCGGGCCGATCCAGTTCACCCCGGACGGAGCCTCGCTGGTACAGATCTTGCTGGATGGATCCGTGCAGGCCTGGGAAATCCCTTGAAAGGTACTTGCATTCCTTCCCTTTTGAGGTTAAACTTCAACCCTACTTAAGAAACTCAAGAACGGGAATCAACTATCCATGGAAAATATTTTCGCCATCTGTCTGGGCTCCATCTTTTATTTGGGTGGGCCGTTGTTATTGGTGATGGGTATTTACTACCTGTATCTGGCCATCCGCAACCCGAAAATGGCTGCTGCAACCAAAAACTGGCCCACCTGTGAGGGTAAGATTGCAGATATACGCCTGATTGGGCGAAAAAGCTGGATGAACAATATAGAGCTTCGTTATCACTACACGGTTAACGGGGTGGAATACACCGGTAAAAATTTGAACCTGTTTCCCAACACGATTCTTGGTAAGGACCGGCTGGACGAAATTCTCGAACAATACCATGCCGGACAGTATGTAACGGTATACACCAACCCTGATAAACCCAAGGAAGCAATACTGGAGACGGATTTGGGTGACCAGAGCAGATTCTTTTTAATCTGGTCGATCGTCAATATCGTTGTCGGGCTGTTCCTGGTGGCGGTGATGGTGTTTGGCATCGTGGAAGGTTGATTGAAGAACACGCGGAAGACTACTCCCACTTTTCAGACTATCGTGTCAGGGTGGCACGCATGACAAAACGGTCGCGTGCGCCAAAGCGATATTTGTATTCCTCGTTGCCGCGCATAAAGTCGAATTCGTGGATACCGTTTTCTGTAGCCCACTGCAGCAGGTAGCCCAGCAGCACCCAGCCGGGAGAATGTTCACGAAAGCGTGTCTCAACGGCAGAATTATAGGCCAACAAGCGGTCCTGGTAGTGGAGTATGAATTTGCCGGCCGCTTTTTCCCCCTCTATTTCAAGAAATGAGAGCTGCAATATCCCGGCTTCCATGGAGACACGGGCAATTTGATGCATGAACTCACGCATCACAGGGGTCAGGAAGACGTGTTTGTCTAGATCCTGTGACATCATATTCAAAAAATCATCCATTTCGGCATCCAGCTTGCGGGGGTCATCGGCAATGTACCAGCGTGTGCCTGGGCCAATTTCTTCAAATCTTCGCATCTTGCGGCGAATTTCATGACGTTGTTTCTTGTCGATACCGGCTAAATAGGTTTCCCAGTCGCCGGTAAGCGGGATGTAGGGGGAGGGCTGTATGGGTTCCAGATTAAAGGCCCAACCCAGTTTACTGGCTGTGGCCTGCAGGATCGGGATGGTGGGGGAATGGTTGATAATGTTGTAAAGATCGATCACATTACAGAGCGGATCCAGTTCGCCTACATAGCTCACTAAACCTTCCAAAAAACCCGGCAAATCCTCGGCGCGGGAGACAAAATCGAGATAATCAAATACCTCGATACTGCCCAGGAACATCAGGCAGTGTTGACCATTCTGCAGCGTTTTGAAAAAGGGCGCCACACCGGTCAGCCCGCTGTCATTGCTGGCGGTGATGATATTCAGTTCAGCTTGCTGCCATTCACCGCCGCCGCGGGTTTCCCACCATTGGTGTAGAAAATCATAACGAAGGAAAGGTACGTCAGCAGTACTCTGCTTTAACAGGGCATCCCAATCATTTCGGAGGCCCTGAGGAAATTGTCGGTGAAGTGTGAAATGCATAGAGAGATCCGCTCCAAAAAGAAGATTAATTTTCTTCAAACTCAAATCGCAGACGATAGCCAAAGCCTCGCACCGTGAGGATCCATTGCGGATTGGACGGGTCTTTTTCAATTTTGTGACGAAGCATCCAGATGTACCGGCGGACAGCCGCAGTTTCTTCCTGACGAAAATCCCCCCAGACTTCCTTGATGAGCGTGTTTTCCTCAACTGCATCACCATTTCGTTTGGCCAAAGCGGACAGGAGGTGAAGTTCGGTGGGCGCCAGTGGGATTATCTCATCGCCTCGGAAGGCAATTCGCTTTTTGAAATCCAGTGTGACATTGCCCAACCGGATGGTAGCCAGTTTGCCGGTTTCATCCATCCGGAAACCATGAGTCCGTTTGAGCACTGCCTCGATTCGGGCAGTCAATTCGGCAAAGCTGAAAGGTTTGGTGATATAGTCGTCGACCCCCAGCTTATACCCATACAGTTTGTCAGCCTCGCTGGTTTTCCCGGTCAGCAACATAACAGGCACATTCGAAACATCCCGCAGCCGGCTTAGCACTGCCCAGCCATCCATGTTGGGCATCACCACATCCAGCAGCACCAGATCAGGCCGTTCCTGAAATACCAGCCGGATCAAATCAGCGCCGTTGCTGGTTTTTTCTACCTCATGGTAACGCTCCTCCAGGTATTCGGCCAGGCATCTTAACAGGGTGACATCATCATCAACAATCAGGATTCGTGCCATTAAAAACTATCATACCATGAAGTAATTTGAAAGTGTCCAACAGTGCACAACAGTGGAGAAAAAATCGAGGGCCAACAGCGGTAAAATTATCTTGACGAACCAATTTTTGACCGAGGAGAGAGACGATGGATATTCAAATCGTGAAAATTGAAAAACCGGAAGCAATCAATTTTATTCTGGGACAGTCTCACTTTATCAAAACCGTTGAAGATATCCATGAGGCCCTGGTTGCTGCAGTCCCGGGCATCAAGTTCGGTTTGGCATTTTGTGAAGCCTCAGGGAAATGTCTGATCAGATGGTCAGGCACAGACGAAAAAATGATTGAGCTTGCGCAAAAAAATGCATTGGCAATTGGAGCAGGACACAGCTTTATTCTTTTTCTGGGGGAAGGATTTTTTCCGATCAATGTGCTGAATACATTAAAGAATATCCCGGAAATTTGCGGTTTTTTCTGTGCAACGGCAAACTCAGCCAGCGTTCTGCTGGCGGATGACGGAGAAGGCCGTGGTATCCTGGGGGTTATTGATGGCTCCAGGCCACAAGGAATTGAAGGAGACGAGGATATTGCCTGGCGGAAGGAATTTTTACGCATGATCGGTTACAAGCTCTGATGAACTTTCAAGTGGCACAGAGTTTGCACCTTCCAGCTAATCGGCGGCTGCTAAACCCGGTAAAAACCAGTGTGCAGGACAAGGCTCATTGAAAGCAGATTTGCAGCGATGCCTGCCGCCAGATATGGAAATTTTGCATGATGTGAAAGGCTTTTCCGGAGGAGTTACCGAGAATGAAAAAAGCGATCATCCTAATTGTTATGATGCTGGTGCTTTCGGCTTGCACCATAAAAACTGCTTCGACAGATGACAGCATGTCGACCAGGGTCGCACAGATCCTGACACAGGAATATACCGAACCTGCCCCCACCGAATTACCGGCGGAGGTAAATACAACCAGTGCTGCTGAAGAAGTTGAAACCGAAAGTACACCGCAAGTGGTGGTGATTATTACGGCCACGCCCACCGTCCAGCTTCCCAGTGCGACAGCAACCCTTGAACCCACCGAAACAATCACAGAAGCTCCAACTGAAATTCCAACCGATACGCCTGAACCTACGCAGGCAGCCGCCGGTGACCCGCGCCAGCGGCTCGGAACACCGGTTTCCACCGATCCGATGGACAGTGAGGAAATGTGGAACTGGCCAGTAGGGGACCAGGAATTCACATCCATCGCCTTCAAAAAAGGCTCCATGCAACTGAGCGGGTTAAAAACGGTGGCCGGCTGGCGGCTGCCCATGGTGCCTGCTGTTACCGATATGTACGTGGAAATGACGGTCCGTACCGGCGACTGTAAACAGGATGACAGTTATGGAATCATTTTTCACATCCCGGTATTCAATCACCCCGATCAAGGTTACCTGTTTACCGTATCATGCGATGGCTCTTATCGCCTGACCAAATGGGATGGCAAAGCCGGTACGAGTGGCAAGGGCTGGCGCTTGGTGGACTGGACCCCCAATGAGCATATTAACAGTGGGTCCGGGGCGGTCAATCGTATTGGAGTGATGACAAAAGGTGATCGCTTCTACCTGTATTCAAACGGGTACTTGATGAATGATGACTTAACCCTTGAAGATACAGATCATCCTTATTCCGAGGGCCAT
>JAJFTV010000081.1 GCA_021372725.1 Chloroflexota bacterium
AAGTTATCTTGTTCAGGAAGTCGGGATCATTAATCCAAGCCCGTTGTAAACAGGAAACCTCCTTTTATTCCGGGAGTGTGCTCCCTGTTTGCGGAAAATATTTCTCTGGCGTTCATTTTCCTGTATAATGATTTTAGTCAACGAAGCTCATCGCTTTTGATGAAGCAACTGTTTCCCATATCGTTGTGTTCCATTTCACAACCAAATCTTTGGTTGGAAAAGATTATAGAAATTTTGAAAATTCCTCAATAAAATGCAAGCCTGACAATGAAATAGTACCTGGGAGGGAATATGAAATTATTACGGCGAATACTGGGGATTTTAGTTATGATAGCCGGCATACTGGGTTTGATCCTCAGTGTGGCGGGTTTGGTAGCGGTCTGGATGGTTAAACCCACTATCATTCAGACGGTAAACTCCACGATCAACACACTCAACGCCAGCATCGATGCCAGTCAGAATGCGATGGAAATTGCCGGTGAAACATTAAGTGCAGCGGTAGTAAGCGTAGATGCGCTTTCAGAAATGCTGGCCAACACCGCAACCACTGTAGAAGAGACACAACCGGTTGTGGCCGGGCTGAATACGGTCATCGGCGAAACGCTTCCCTCCTCTCTGGAATCGGCTTCCCAATCGCTGGTCACCGCACAGCAGGCGGCTGTTGTATTGGATGGAACGATCAAATCGCTGGACAATTTCCGAATGGTGCTCAGCGCAACACCTTTTCTGGGCTCACTGGTTGAACCTGGGGAAGCCTACAACCCCGAGGTTCCGCTGGCAGATTCGCTGGGTGAACTGGCTGCAACGCTGGAAGATTTACCAGACACCTTCACACAGATGTCCGACGACATCGACAAGGCAGATGATAACCTGGTGACAATCCAGACCAACCTGAACACCATGTCAGAAAGCGTGGGGCTGATCTCACAAAGCCTCACAGAATATGAAGGCATGATCACCCAATCGAAATCTTCCATGGAAAATATCAAAGGCATTCTCACCACCATCCAGGAAAATCTGTATAAAATCCTGAATGGTGCTGTAATTGTCATGAGTCTGTTTCTTTTATGGCTTTTGGCAGCACAGATCGTGATTCTCAGCCAGGGTTGGGAACTGTATCAGGGTACAACAGACCGTATGGAAGGCGGAAAGGCGAAACCCGACAAGGCAGAAGCTCCATCCGGTGTCTCAACTACTGTTGAGCCAACTACTGTTGAGCCAACAGATGTCGAACCGCCAACTGAACACTGATAATCATCCTGACCCGGATATAATTTTTTAGTCTTGTAAACCAATCGAAGTACATATTTATAGATTACAGGAGAAAGCACATGAAATTTACACTGGACACCACCCTCGGAGAAATACTTGCCCATCCGCAGGCAAAGCCTGTTCTGGATCAATATATACCAGGAGTCGCTGATAACCCGATGCTGGGCATGGTAAAAGGGATGACACTGAATATGATCCTTGCCATGCCGCAGGCAACCCAGTTAGGATTGACCAAGGAAAAAGTGGAACAGGTACTGACCGAGATCAACAAGCGAATAGCATAAATTCCGATTACCTGCCTGGAGGATCCATCATCGACAGGCAGGTTGTTGTTGATCAGACAGGCAATATAAACCTGACCGGTAAAATCAACCGGGAGAAATTTCTTTTCCTCAGGTGAAAACAGCGGATGCTAAAACCAGAAGCTGTAATCATTTCGTTATCATCCGGCTTGCAGCGGTATCGAACGCAGTTTTTGTTATAACTTACGCTTCTGTTGGCATTTAATATTCTCATGCGAAATTAATCCTTCCCCGCTAAACCTGCGATAAAATCTTCCCACGCTTTCATTTCAAGGCAGAAATATTTCTTAAGGAAGGATATGAACGTTCAAACAGCAGCCGCTGTCAAATCGCCGATTAAGTGGAAGTTCGTGGTGGGGGGAAGTCTTATTGTGGCGGCGATCATCTACCTAATCGTATCCTCCACAAAAGCCAATGCCCAATATTTTCTAACGGTTGAAGAACTTCAGCAACGCCAGGCTGAGCTGCTTGGAAAGAACGTTCGTATATCCGGCGTTGTCATCGGCGATACCATCCAGTATGATGCTGAAAACCTTGTTTTGAGATTTACAGTTGCCAACATACCCGGTGACCAGGATGAGGTGGATCAAATGGGTGGCATGGCTGTGGTATTGCATAACGCCGCACAAGACGAGAGTCTGCCCCGGTTGAATATCATCTATAACAATGTAAAACCGGATCTGTTAAAAAATGATGCCCAGGCCATCATGACCGGCCGGCTCAATTCAGACGGCTCGTTTACGGCGGATGAACTTCTCTTAAAATGCCCCACTAAATACGAGGAAGCGGTGCCAGAACAGGCATCCGGGGAATAATCATGTTTCAGCACCCATCCGGGCATCGATTTTTTCCTTTGCCTGATATAGTGAAACCCTTTCCAGAAAAACAGCTATGTTGATCTATTTTGGTTATGGAACTCTTCTCATCGCTTTGGCAGCCTCCATCGTCAGTATTGTAGCTGCTTACATGGGTATCCATAAAAATTCTCTCGCCTGGACGAAAAGCGCCCGCAACGCCATGCTGGTCGTTTTTCCCCTGCTCAGTATCGCATCATTTTGCCTGATCATCCTGTTGATCACCAATCGATTTGAAGTGCTGTACGTTTATAATGTGGTCAGCCGCAGCATGCCGTTGTATCTCAAGGTTGCTGCGGTTTGGGGTGGGCAGGCAGGCTCCCTTTTATTCTGGGCCTGGACGCTCTCGGCATTCACTTCGGCGGTCATGTTGCGAAAATGGGAACGGGACCGTGAATTTCTTCCCTGGGTGATCATTGTGACGGGCATCACCCTGATCTTTTTTATCAGCATGGTTATCTTTGTCGAGAATCCATTTCGCCGTATCTGGCTGGATTTGTCAGGCAATGAGGTCATTGCAATGTTCCCTCCACAGGGGGCAACTCTCCTAACACCATCCGATGGTTATGGTTTGAACCCGTTGCTGCGCCATCCGGGCATGATCATTCACCCGCCTGCGTTGTACCTTGGGTTTGCAGCCTTTGTTATTCCGTACGCCTTTGCCATTGCCGCACTGGTGACCAACCGGACCGACGATCGCTGGATACGGGTCACCCGCCGCTGGACGCTTGTAGCCTGGTTGTTCCTTTCACTGGGTTTGGTTCTGGGAAGCCGTTGGGCGTATGATGTGCTTGGCTGGGGCGGTTATTGGGCCTGGGATCCGGTGGAGAATTCCGCCTTAATGCCCTGGCTGACCGGTACCGCTTTTTTGCATTCGGTCATGATCCAGGAAAAACGTGGTTTGTTCAAGCGTTGGAACATGGTGCTGATTATTTTGACTTATTCGTTGGTCATCTTCGGTACTTTTCTAACCCGTTCCGGCGTTTTTTCATCGGTCCATGCATTTGCCGAAAGCGCAGTAGGGCCATTATTTTTTGGTTTCATTGCGATCACGCTTGTCGCTTCCCTGGCTCTGCTGCTTTACCGCTGGCAGGATCTGGCTGCTGAAGGCCAGATGAGCTCACTTCTTTCGCGCGAGGCATTATTCCTGTTAAATAATCTGCTGTTTATTGGCATTTTCGCAGTCACCTTTTGGGGAGTGGTATTCCCTTTGATCTCCGAGCTGTTGACAGGTCAAAAAATCACAGTCGGTCCGCCATTTTATGAACGGGCAACGGCTCCTTTGTTTGGTGGGTTGATCTTTCTGATGGGTATTGCCCCGCTTTCAGCCTGGGGACATTCCACCGTCAAAACACTTGGCCGGACGGCATGGAAACCGTTCGTGGTTTCGCTGGTGATTCTCGGCGCTATTTACCTGGCAGGAATGCGGAACTGGATCGGACTGCTTGGATTTTGGCTGATATCATTTTCCTTACTGGTTACCTTGTATGAATATCTGCGTGGCGCCGCCGCGCGCAGCCGGAGCACCGGTGAAAAATTTGCAGTGTCCTTGTGGAAAATTGGTGGGCGAAACCGCCGGCGCTATGGCGGGTACATCGTCCATATCGGGTTGCTTCTGATGGGTGTGGGCATTCTGGGGATTGAGTTGTTTCAAAAAGAAACCCAGAACACCATTTCGCTGGGTGAGACTATGGTGCTGGATGAGTACCAGGTCACTTTTCAATCGATCTCGGTGTTTGATACGGATGATGGCCGAAACGTGGCTCGCGCCGTCCTACAGGTCGCAGAAGATGGCCAGGTTGTGGCTGAACTTTACCCGCGCCAGGATTATTACTACGATTCACAACAACAGGTGACCGTTCCCGGGGTTCTTTCTTCGCTGAAGAATGATCTGTACGTCTTGCTGGTTGAATGGCAAGTCGTATCAGGGCAGCAAGCCACCTTTAAAATCTACCTCAATCCACTGATCAACTGGTTGTGGATAGGCAGCCTGGTTTTTATGCTGGGCGCCATTATGGCTGCCTGGCCTGCCAGAATGATGCCTGGCTCACAGGGGAGATCAAAACGGGGATGACGGAATGAACAAGGACAAGTTTTTACACTCCATATTTCTGTCAATAACCTTTTGTTTCATGGTTGCTGGGGTGGTGTCAGCTCAGGAGCAGACCCCGTCTCCATCTGATGATGATGTCAACGAGATTGCCGGGCAAATGTACTGCCCGGTCTGCGAGAATATTCCCCTGGATGTATGTGATACCCCGGCCTGTGCGCAGTGGCGGGATTTGATCCGCGAGAAACTGGCTGCCGGCTGGACAGAAGATCAAATTAAAGACTATTTTGTTCTCCAGTATGGAGACCGTGTACTGGCCGAGCCTCCCCGCCGCGGATTGAACTGGTTGGTGTATATCCTGCCGGTAGCATTCTTTTTGGGCGGCGTATATATCCTTTTCCGTGTTTTTCGCCGGATGCGCCCGAAAGCGGGTGATTCAACCTTTGATGGCGGGACGGATGTACATCAGGATCCCTATGAAAACCGTGTTGAAGAAGCCTTGCGGGAAAGGCGCAAATAATCATATTTGGATATGTATATGAAAAGTGAATCGGGAGTTAAAAACAGTGAGAAGAAAGCGCTTCCCGTTTGGGCAATCATCCTTGCTTTTGGCGTTCTGCTGGCTTTTCTGGGTTTGCTTGCGTTGGGTCTTCGCAATGCGAATGAAGGGCCTATCGCTGTGGGGCAGACTGTCACTCCGTTTGAGTTGGTCACTTTTGATGGCGAGATTTACAACACCGGAGATTATTCGGACAAAGTCATTCTTATCAATTTCTGGGCGTCATGGTGCCAACCGTGTGAAAGCGAAGCGGCTGAGCTGGAAGAAGCCTGGCGCCATTATGAACCATCCGGCGATGTGATTTTCCTCGGAGTCGATTACGTGGATACCGAACCTGAAGCAAGAGCATATCTGGAAGAGTATGAAATTACATTTCCAAATGGGCCCGATCTGCGCACCAGTATCTCACAAATGTTCCGTATCCTCGGCGTGCCGGAAACCTATGTTATCAATGCCAACGGGGAACTGGCTTATGTTAAAAAGGGACCTTTCTATGACACTGCCGAAATCATTTCTGCAGTTGATGATGTTTTGCAAGGCAGCCAGAAGGAGTAAGGGATGGTCATTGGTTCAATTTTCCTGATCCTTTCACTGGCGGTTGTTGTATCCCTTTTCATTACTTTGCCTTTGATGGATCATGCAGGTTCAGATGAACTGGTAGCCAACCGGGATATGCAGGAATGTGAAACCCGGCGTTCCATACTGCTTTCGGATAGGGATCGGTTGTTAAACGCCCTGCTGGAATTGGATGCGGACAATGAACTTGGGAAGATTCCACCTGAAGAATATGCACCGCTGCGTGAAAAGATGGTACACGAAGCAGCCGAAACGCTGCGCTGTCTGGATGAAATGAACCTTGCAAAAGATCAAATTTCAAAATCTTCTCTTCTACAGAGTGACGACGATGATCTGGAAGCGCTGATCGCTTCAAGAAGGAAGGAGCTATCCGACTCGGCTAAAGGTTTGCCTGGCAGTTCACCCGACGGCTCGTTTACAACAGATGAATTTCAGGCATACTGCATACATTGTGGCAAGCCTCTCATGCCGGGGGACAAGTTCTGTTCGGTTTGTGGGAAAAGTGTAACACCTTGATCCTCTCGCGGATCCTTTTTATGAGCGACAAGTGGCATCTTTTCACGGTAATAGAGCGGTTAGGAAACATTGCAAAAGTGTTGGGAAGGTGTCGTTGTTTTTGCAAACCAGGGGAAGCGGGCTGTTTCATTTTCAGGTACAATACTCTTGCCAGGCAAAACTCCTGTCGAGGGATCACTCCTATCGATGAATCTTGTTGTTTACTCAGGATCTCTTGTCAGGTGTATAACTATGTATACAGAGGTCTTCCTTTATAAAAGCGATAATTCTTTCTGATCCGTAATCATGTCTGTAGGAGGGGCCTGATGAAAAACCCTAAAAAAGAGAACAATATGGGAGAAGCAGAATTAAGAGATTACCAGGCGATTCTGGATTTCCAACAGGATGGAATAGCTGTTCTGGATCAGAAACTATCCATCAAGTACATCAATCCGACTGCGTTGGCATTGCTCAATCTTACGTTCAATAAAGGCCTGGGCGCCTCTTTTCCGTTTTCACTGAATCTTGATTCACCGCTGGAGACCAGCATTGGCTCAGAACCCCCCAGGTGGATAAGATTAACTGCCAGTGAGATTTCGTGGCAAGGCGAAAAAAGTATTCTAGTTCAGATAAGAGATATCAGCGATTGCAAACGGGAAGAAAAACGGTTAAGCACTGCGGCGACTGCCGCCGAGACCCGGGCTGCTGAACTTGAAGCCCTAAAATTCGTCGCCGGCCAATTGAACCAGATTGTTTTACGTGATGATGCCATCCTGGCCGGTTTGGAAACCGCGTTGGTCCTATTCAGGGCGGAAATGGCCTGGGTGTTGCTGCCGGAAGAAAACGGTACAGTTCAAATGTTTGCAGCAAGCCACGCTCCGTCTACTGTAATAAGTGAAAAGCGAATACTCGACAAGGGTTTCAAAAGTTTGTGGCTGGAAAAGGCCATGAACGGTGAATTATCTGAGCCGGGTATGCTTGATTTTAGCGATTGCATGGGTGAAATTGGTTTCAAGTCATCCATACCCGAGACTCACTATGCCATCCCGTTGAGGTTGAATGATAAACCGCTCGGATTGTTAAACCTGGTTCCGATGGATGAAAAAGGACTGGATTTCGAGGACTATAAACTGCTTAAAACAATCGGTCAGCAGTTTTCGATGGCAATTCAACCTTCCATGCCGACATCTCTTGCCATCATCCAGGGGGATTATCCCCAGGCTGCCGGCTTAACAAACCGGTCGATTGCTGATGAACTTGATCTGACTGCTGTGATGAAAAATGTTCTCAAGCTGGCGGTTGAATTGACAGGCGCAGAAGCCGGTTCACTCGGTTTGTTGAATTCCAGCCAAAGGAATCTCTCATTCCGGGCCAATTTTCCTGAAACAATCCCACAGCAAATTTATATGCGTTCAGATGATCTGCTTTGGGAAGTGGTGGATACCGGTAAACCGGTTTTACTAAGAGGTGATCTGCAGACAGAACGGCTGCCAATGTTCTTTGCCCCGGGAGCGAAAAGTATGGTGCTTGTGCCGGTTTGTGTCGGAAATAAAATTCTGGGTTTGATGGCTCTTTACTCGCTCAGTGAGGATCACGAATTAAACGAGTTTAATGAAGCGGTGGCTGTATCTCTCGGAAAGCAAGTCGGAAATACAGTTCAAAATGCCCAGTTGTTTATGGAAGTACAGCAACTGACCATCACCGACCCTCTGACAGGATTGCACAACCAGAAAAGTTTCATTACCCAGGCAGTCCGGGAGATGGAACGCACATGGCGTTACAAACGCCCACTCTCTCTTATCTCCATCGTGATTGATGATATTCGTTCCATTAACGACCGCTATGGCCGCGAGGTTGGTGATAACATCATGCAGGTTCTCGGACAAATTTGTACAGAAAGTTTGCGCAAGGTGGATATCATCGGGCGGTACACTGGAAACAATTTCATCATTCTCCTTCCTGAAACCGATGCAACCGGAGCCCGTGATGTAGCCGAGCGCCTGCGCATGAAAACCGAAGCATGGCGCCACGAGACTTCTGAAGGCCCTGTTATGTTTTCCATCAGTTTGGGTATTGCCGATCTGGCGGAAAGTGAGGTCATTGACCTTGAACGTTTCATTGACCGGGCCAATCAGGCTTTGTATACAGCTCTTCAATCGGGAGGAAACCGGGCATTGGTTTGGGAACCCAGTAAAAAGAAACATTAATTATGGTGTCTCGATTGAGAGCAGCATCTGTTTTTGTTGTCATTTTCACAATGCTGGTTTTACCAGCCTGTAACTTTTCCAAAGCCAGTGATGTAACGCCAGCATCCGGCAGCGAGTACTCCGTGGCGGGCACTGCCAAACCAGATACGGAGCAATCCACAGCCGCCGCACTTCAAACTGAAACCCGCTCCGGGCCGGCTGGTAATGCTGCAGACAACACTACCCTCCATCCAACCGAAACGATCTCCGATTCGGTCGTTATTACAGGCAAGGTTTCCAACCTTTCAGGCAGTAAAGTACCTGCGGGGCTTCCGGTTGAGCTGCAAGGTTATGTGGATATGGAAAATGTCATCACCCAAGCCACTGTCCTCAGCGATGACTCCACATTCGAGTTTCCCCCATTGGACGTTGTGGAAGGGCAGATGTTTATCATCACTGTTGAATATAAGGGCATCGTTTTTTCTTCTGATATCATCGATGCCTCTTCCCTGGCTTCTGCTAAAACCTGGCCGGTGGAAATCAATATTTACGAGAACACCACCGACCTGATCGGTATTATCATCGACCGTGTCCATATCTTCATTTCTTCTGTTTCAAGCGAACAAATGCAGTTAATGGTGTATTTGCTGGTTTCAAATCCCACTCAAAATGTGGTAACCGGTGCCGATGGCAACCCGGTACTGACTTTCTCCCTTCCGGAAAACGCCACTAACCTGCAATGGGACGATGCGGGCTGGACTTCACGATTTATCCCTCTCGAAAACGGATTTGGCGACATGTTGAGCATCCGCCCCGGTCTGCAGGAGCATGAAATCCTTTATTCATTCGAACTTCCCTATGACGGGAAACTGGATTTATCCCTGGCGTTCCCTCTTCCTGAAGAGAGTGGCACACTGATTATTCCGCAAGGTTTACGCATCCGCGGAGATGGTTTGACAGATGCCGGGGAACGTGAAATGAGTGACAGTGTAGTTCAATTGTACAATTTCGGTGCATTGGAGGCAGGCCAACCGCTGGAATTCGAATTATCCGGAAGGGCAAAAGATACCCCCCGGGCTTTGTCGTCAACCTCAATGTTCATCGGATTGGGTGTCTTTGCCCTGGTACTGTGCTTGTCCATTCTGTGGCTGCGGCGAAGGTCGAAAACAAGGGCATTCCATGAAGACCCGGCTCTCGAGACGTCTCTTCCTGAAACGCAGAATGCCATACTGGATTCAATCATTGCGCTCGACCAGGATTATGAACACGGCTCCATATCCGAAGAGGAACATACCCGGCGCAGGGAACAGTTGAAATCGGAACTTAAAGAAATTCGTGAGAATTAACAGTTTTCCAATGTATACGAATGGGTATTAACAGATAACTTGTAACAGGTTGATGATTTTGATGATCCTTTTTATTTCCACTTACTCCCATGCTCATCCACGTCCATAACCTGGTTAAACGTTTTGGTGAAAAGACAATCCTGCGCAGGCTCGATTTTGATGTTCAGGCCGGGGAGTTTGTTGCATTGCTGGGCCCCAATGGAGCCGGAAAATCAACGTTCTTGCGCATTCTTGCCTCGCTCTCGCGCCCCACACTGGGTGAGGTGCAAATCGCAGGCTATACATTACCTGCCCAGGCAGCCGAAGTACGCATACGGCTGGGGGTTGTATCCCATTCACCGCTTCTTTATGGCGACCTTAGCGCAGAGGAGAATTTGCGTTTTTTTGGCAGGTTGTACAGCGTGCCTGAACCAACTGCCCGCATCAACGAGATTCTTGACCTGGTAGGTCTTTCTCCGCGCCGGACTGACCTGGTTCGTACATTCTCACGCGGCATGCAGCAGCGTTTGGCCATTGGGCGGGCCGTGCTGCATGATCCGGAAGTTCTGCTGCTCGATGAACCGCATACCGGGCTCGACCAGGATGCTTGCGACATGCTGGATCGCATTCTGCAACAGGTGGCAGCCCGCGGCCGGACGGTGGTAATGACTTCGCATGATCTGGCGAGGGTGGCTTCCCTGGCAGGCCGGTTCGATGTCCTTTCATACGGCCGCATTCAGGCCAGTATTCAAAGCCAACAATTACCGATGGACGGGCTGCCTGCTTTTTATCGACAGGCACTTGAACAGCCCCGCCAGGCTGAAAGCGGGGAAGAGCACCATGACTAGCCTGCGCCGTTTTCTGCGTGCCACGTTGGCCGTAATTTGGAAGGATCTGGCCGCTGAAATGCGCAGCCGGGAAATCATTTCTTCCATGCTGGTCTTTGCCCTGCTGGTCATCTTCATCTTTAATTTTGCCCTCGAGTTGAATGCACAGGTTCGTTCCGAAGTGACTTCCGGTGTAATCTGGGTGACGCTGGCTTTTGCCGGAACTCTGGGTCTCAACCGCTCGATGGCAATGGAAAAAGATCGCGGCTGCCTGGATGGCCTGCTTCTTGCGCCGGTGGATCGTACGGCAATCTATTTTGGCAAGACACTGGCCAATTTTCTTTTTATGCTGCTGGTGGCAGCAATTGTTTTACCGCTGTACAGTCTGTTCTACAACCAGAACCTGTTTATCCCCGGGCTATGGCTGGTAATCCTGTTGGGATCATTGGGATACGTGGGAACCGGTACACTGCTTTCCAGCATGGCCGTACAGGCCAGAACCCGCGATATTTTATTACCCATTCTCCTGTTCCCTGTTATCATTCCGGTACTGGTGGCGGCGGTGAAAGCCAGCAGCGCTTATCTGCAGGCAGCGGCCTTTGTGGATATCCAGCCCTGGCTGACATTGCTGGTGGTGTATGATGTCGTCTTCCTCTCGCTTGCCTTTATGGTTTTCGATTTTGTGGTGGAGGAGTGATTGAATAATGGAGTTCTTGCATGACTGATACGCCCAAGAAACTGAAAATTCTTTCCATAATCACATTATTATTACTAATCATTGCAACCTGCATGGTTTTTTGGTACGCGCCACTGGAGGCAGTCATGGGTCCGGTGCAGCGTGTTTTCTATTTCCATGTCGCTTCCACATGGACCGGGATGTTGGGTTTCCTGGTTTCGGCAGTGGCCGGCGTTGCCTACCTGCGTACCAGAAAACCGGTCTGGGATGTAATCAGTGTGTCAGGTGTCGAGATCGGGCTTGTGTTTACATTCATCGGCATTGTCAGCGGCTCCATCTGGGCCCGCCCGATCTGGAATACCTGGTGGACCTGGGATCCCCGGCTGACTACCACGACGATCATGGAATTGATTTACTTTGCCTATCTCATGCTGCGGCAGGGAATTGATGAGCCGGAACGCAGGGCACGTTTTGGTGCGGTATATACCATCATTGGGTTTATCAGTGTGCCGCTTACTTTTCTCTCCATCCGAATTTTCCGCACCATTCACCCGGTCATCGTTGGTAATGGGGATCCCTCATCGGCCGGTTCATTTGATATGACCACCCGCATGCTGCAAACTTTTCTGTTCAGTCTGTTCACTTTCACTTTCCTGTTTGGAACTTTGCTGTGGCATCGAATACGGATTGGTAAACTGGCAGAGTATGTTTCACAGCTCAAACAGCGCCTGGAAGAATAAGGGGTTTGATATGGAAGGCCCTGCACAGACACTCAATTACATGATCGCCGGATATGCGGCGATATTTGCCACCATCCTGGCTTATTGTGCCAGCCTGTGGCTGCGCTGGCGAAAACTGCGCCGCGAGCAGCGACATTTGGAAGAGATGTTGGACATGCCTGATCGCGAAAAAGATTGAAAAAACGAAATATCAGGCGGGTGGAGGGGGAACAAATTCTGCCTGTTTTCACTCCTGTCACCCGCACAAAACTGTCAAACAGGCATTATTGCAAAATGTACTCCTCGGCTGCATTCAGAACGGTATCCTCAGTGGAAAGAACGCTCTCCTCATCCACCGGAATATCCATATCCGGGATGACGCCCACACCCTCCAGGAAAATGCTGCCATCCTGCAGGACAAATCGGCCGGTAGGAACCGTTACTGAGATCCCTTCCGGGAGCTTGAAGTCACCGCGGGCGGTCTCGGCTTCCACACCGGCGGTGGGGAACTGCCCCATCACTTCCATCCCGGGCACCTGGCTCAATCCGTAGGCCTCGATCTCGCAGGCGCTATAGCAGAATTGATCCACCAGCAGCACCATTTTCCCGAAGCTGTATTGCTCAACCATCGGCAGTATCCTGTCCGGATCCCCTTCCGGTTCAAACTGGCCGGTTTTATCGCTGTAATACTGCAACTGCCCAAGCTGAATTTCCTGATCGGTCAGGTAGCCGGCTACGCCCAGTGGAGAACCGCCAAAATTGAGCCGCAGATCCACAATCAACCCGACTGCCTGCACATCTTCGAAGGTTTGCAAGGCGCGCTCGAAGATGCGATAGGCCAGGTTGAGATCATCGGAGTTGGAGTTGATGCGAATGTAACCGATCCCGGAAGGCAGAACCTGGTACTCGACCGGCAGAACATTCTCGTCGAACGTACCGCCCAGATAGGTGGCAAACAGGCTGTCCATCTCCCACACGGAGGTGAGATTCACGGTTTGTGAACCCTCGCCGGGGTTGGCAAAGGTGATTTCCTTCTTCACACCCACTTCGCCGCGCAGCAGGAAGATGGCCTGTTCATAACGCAAACCATAATCGGTGGACTGCGGCGAGAAAGGCTTCACCCGGCCAATGGCCTCGGCAACCGGCACGCCGTCCACGGCGGTAATCTCCGCCCCTAACCGCATTCCAGCCTGTGAGGCAGGAGAATCCGGGACGAGGTACACCACAATCGACCGTCCGTCATCCAACTCACGAATGGAAACGCCGTATCCACCGGTGATGTACCGGCTGTTATACTGGACCGCCAGATCGCCGCCGTCCACGCTGACGTGTCCATCCTTGAAAGCCAGCGAAAATTCACGCAATGCCAGGAAGTAATCGTAGGCATTCCCGCTTTGCTCGGCCGATTGGACTTTCGGGTAGATTTCGGCATACAGCGCATCCCAATCCGGCACTTTCCCCTCAACGCCGTTGAAGGCATATTCCTTTTTGACGAGCTCAAACATGGAATTGAAGGCCTCGGTGTAGGATTGACCGCTGAAATCCTTGACAGCAACATCGGTGGGCTCATAGAGCGTGATATCCGAAACCTGATCGCGCCGGCTGGCAAACGGTTGCTGATCGAGATCGATGATCGAATAACCGGCCGGAAGCGGGCCAACCGGATCATCCGCAGTGAAAAGCATACCATCCTCGCCAAAGCCGGTTGGGAAATCCTGGGCATCGTCGGGCGACCAGACGATCAGCTTGCCGCCGGTGATCTCATCCTGGTTTTCAGAATTCGTTTTGACCGAGGCAAGGTACGACGGCCAGCCCATGAAGGGGTCATCGCCTTCATAGAACGGGCCGCCGGTCCAGTTGGGGCTGTACTCCACGGCGAAGATCTGCACACCGGCCTCAGCCTGTCCGTCCTGATCGACATCATTCATGGTGCCCGCCGGGCGGATGGGCAGCGAAAGGCGGTAAGTGCCACTATTGTTGTCATAATCCATATCCAGATACCCCAGCACCTGTGATTCAACCGGCAGGGTCCAGTTTTCATCGCGCAGCACAAAGCCCGTCACGTCCAGCAGGGAAACCGCCTGTTCGTAGGCGTATCCCTCCGGGTAAAAATCGTTGGAGTATGTAAACGTGCCGGTCAGCAGCACCGGCCCGTCGGCCGTGGCATTGGATCCGGGCACCAGCGTGTCAACCGGTTGGGGCGTCACCTGCACCTCAACCACCACCGTCTCCACAACCGGCTCGCTTGTACCACCCAGCAAATCGGTTGGGATGGCGCAGGCTGCCGAGGCCAGAAAGAGGATCGAGAAAAGACTGAAGAAAACGAACCGTTTTGATTTCATACCTGTGCTCCTGATCGATCGATAGAGGATAATTCCAGTCCCAGGCAGCACGCACGAGATGTTGATCAGCTTGTACGCGCTGCCGGGCATCCACAATTATGGTCTATTGTAGCAGAGAAAATGGATGAGAATTCGATGATTGTACTTCAACTTAATCAAATTAATACAAGTCAGCATCCCTGACAAGTGGCTGGAGGTGGCAATTGTGCACAGGAATAATCTTGTGCTATACTATAAAAACCTGAACGCTGTTCAGACACAACTTATCCATCTTTTCAATATCCATATCAGGGAGGTTATAAAATGCGTAAACCAGGCAGAGTTTTAGCAATTGTATTTATTGCACTTACATTGATCGTGATGCCCGTCTATGCCATCACCGGCAATTGGGTGAAGGATAACGAGCATCCCTTTGTCGGCATGGTGGCCTTCTATGATGCCAATGGCGAATTCATCTGGCGCTGCAGCGGATCGTTGATCAGCCCAACCAAGGTGTTAACCGCCGGGCACTGTGCTGACACAGCAGATGGCGCAGTTTCAGCACGTGTCTGGTTCCAACAGGATGCCGGAGCGAACTATGACCCGGATTTGGGATATGACCCAAATACCGGTTATGCAGATAGTTGTGCCGAAGGCACAGAAGGTATACTGTGCGCCACATCCCACGAGCTGTATAACTATGGCTTCGCCAACTTCGCCGGCTTTCCCGATACGCATGATGTCGGCCTGGTGATTTTGGATCAGCCAATCAGTTTGCCTGAGTATGGGCAGCTTCCGACTGCGGGTAAACTGGACAAGCTGAGCACTGCCCGCGGTACAAAGAACACCGTATTCACCGTCAGCGGTTACGGTCTTTCCTACAGCAGCCAGGTACACTCTGCAGTCGGAAATATTTCCTTTAGAGAGCGGTTGATGGCAAAATCCACGTTGGTGAATCTCAGGAGCCACATCACAGATGGCTATAACCTTCAGACGCAGGGCAATGGTGACGGCCGGGGCGGGACTTGCTCCGGCGATTCCGGAGGGCCGGTCTTTCTGGGTGGTTCAAGCTCCAACCTGATTGTAGGCGTAACATCTTTTGGAATGAATTCCATCTGCCGTGGCACTGATTTTGCCTATCGCATCGACCGACAGGAAGTGCTGGACTGGATCAACAGCCACTAGCAATCAAGTTCCAGGCAATCACGTTTTTATAAAAGGAACGCTTCCGGGGGGTCTTTTTCTCCTGGAAGCGTTCATATCTAAAATAAAAACCCACCGGTGGACGGGGATTTTTATTGAGAGCGGGAGACGGGATTCGGACCCGCGAATATCAGCTTGGAAGGCTGATGCCTTACCACTTGGCGACTCCCGCACAAGTGAATACAATTTTACCGCCGGCGGTGAAGATGGTCAAGCATTTGAAATTCTCCATGAAGTGAAGGCTATTATGGGACAAATAGTGACTGGCAACGATTTGGCTAAAGAATTCCTGGAGATTCTGGATGAGATCTTTGAAAACCAGCACGGTATTTTCCTGGATAGCGACACATCGCTTTTTGATACACTGAAGACTATCTCCGCTGAAAAAGCGTCCATACCGGTGGGCGGCAAATGTGCCACGCTGGCAGCCCAGGTGGCTCACACAGCCTTTTTTCTGGAACAGGCTGCAATTTACATCCGCAGCGGTGCCTATGAGGATGCAAATTGGGCGGATATTTGGCAAAATATCCGCGCGGTAACGCCACACGAATGGGTGTTGCTGCAGGAGAATTTGCGCAAGACCTATCAGGATACGGTTGATCTGTTGAAGAACAGGCCGGAATGGAACGAGAAAACTGGTGAAAGGGGTGTGCTGGGCATTATCGCACACTCGGCCTATCACCTGGGCGAGATCCGCCAGGCGCTTTGCGCGCTTGAATCGAAACGGAAAATATCCATGCGCAGTGAACAGGAAATGCTCAACCTGATTCTCACCACCGCCCGCGAGGATGAACGCATCCGGGCGGTCATCATGAACGGCTCGCGAACTGTCTCCGGTGCCAGTCACACCGACCCGTTTCAGGATTTTGACATCATCTACCTGGTCAAAGATCCGGCCAGCTTCCGCGCCGATCCAGCCTGGATCGACCGATTTGGCGAGCGGATGATCTTGCAGATGCCGGATGACATGGGCGACCAGGCACCCGATCCCCATGACCGGTATGCCTGCTTGATGCAGTTCATGGACGGCAACCGCATCGATTTGACCATCTTTCCCGCCGACCGGCGGCATGAACTGTATGATGACAGCCAGACCATCGTGCTGTTGGACAAAGACGGCATGCTCGAACCCTTCCCGCCCCCCAGCAATGACAGCTACCTGCCCAAGCCGCCCACTGCCAAACAATTCTCCGACTGCTGCAACGAGTTCTGGTGGGTCTGCCCGTATGTGGCAAAAGGGTTATGGCGGGAGCAAATTTTTTACGCCAAACGCACGTTGGATAAGTACCTGCGTGAAGAGCTCGACAAAATGGTGGTCTGGTATATCGGCATCGCAACAGATTACAAGGTCAGCGCAGGCAGCGGAGGCAAGTACATCCCCAAATATCTGCAACCCGAATTGTGGGAGCTATACCAGCAAACCTGGTCGGGCGCGGATTATGGCCAGGCCTGGAACGCCTTGCTGGCGATGGGTGAGTTGTTCCGCCGCTGCGCCCTGGATGTGGCCGGCCATTTCGGTTATGAATATCCATATCAGGACGACCGACGGGTTAGCGCGCATTTGCTGCACGTGAGAGCTTTACCCAAAAATGCCAAAGAAATTTACTAGGTTACTGAAGTTGTTCTGAAAGATCAGAAACAACTTTTTTTCATTTGGTCTGATTTGTTAGCCAAATTACTGGAAATGGACTTTTGTTTTATAGTCTTACTTGGCGAGGATAAAACTCCGGAATAACGACCATTTAATTCCATCTTTTTTATAATCATCTGTTTTTATGAAAATTGGAGGAGATATGAATATTTTTCATCAGATGGATTTGGATCCAGCTATCGTTGGAGCAATTGTAGGTGGAATAATTGGAATATTAGAATCTGTGGCAACTATATTTATTTGTGCAATTATTCGAAGCAAAGGTAAGCTTACTTCAAATCATCATTAATAATCCATCTCTGACATTTTTAACGCTTATTATTAACCAAGAAACACATTCCTCAGGAGGAACACTATGCCCAACAGCACCATCTGTCTGTCATTTGACTTCGATGCCATGTCGGTCTGGTTTGGTTACAAAACGGTCGGCCCGGCTATGCTTTCACGCGGCGAGTACGGCGCGCGGGTGGGTATTTACCGCGTGCTCGATTTGCTGCGCCAGTACCAACTGCCTGCCACCTTCTTTATCCCCGGGCATACCATCGAATCCTTTCCAGAACCGGTGGAAGCCGTTCTGGCAGCCGGTCACGAGATTGGACATCACTCCTGGTCGCACATCGATCCCGGCCAGCAGACCCTGGAAGAAGAACGGCAGGATATGGAGCGTGCCTTGCAGGCACTGGGCAGGCTGGGGGTCAAACCGCTGGGTTACCGCTCGCCATCGGACGATTTCTCGCCATCAACCGCTACGCTTCTGGAAGAATATGGTTTCCTCTACGATTCCAGCCTGATGGCTGACGATTTCCGTCCCTACCATCCGCACATTGGTGACCAGGTATCGGCGATTTCTCCGCTGGTGCGGGGTCGTGAGGCATATTTTTGGGAGTTACCCATGTGTTTCGAATTCGATGACTGGCCGCATTTTCAATTCAATTTTGTTCCTTACCGCAACGGCACATCCGCTCCGGGAAAGGTTCTGGATATCTGGCAGAATGAATTCGACTGGATGCACAGCCATATAGACAGCGGCATTCTCACCGTTTGCATGCACCCGCAGGTGATCGGCCGGGCACACCGTATTGCCATGCTGGAGCAGTTCATCCAGCACTGCCAGGCCGCCGGAGATGTCAAATTCGAGCTTATGGGAGATATGATCGTGAAACTGGCTGCTAGCTAGTTTCACGTCAGCAGTTTGTCGAAGGCAAGCGACAAGTTGATGGATGAGATACCCCTGGCAACTCACCATGTAAATCGTCCATCCCCAACCGTTCCCAACGGGAGGGGAACACAGGGAGTTGGACGAGTTCATTAATCGCACATTTAACAATAAAAAGACTGTTCCGAAAATTTGCTCGGAACAGTCTTTTTTGTTAAGAAGAAAAACTTACGCAGCCGGCTGATACTTGGCTCCCGCTTCCATGGCCTGAACATTGGCTGGTAAAAGTTTTCGGTGCCGTTCCGGCAGATGCTCTGAAAGCGCCTTTTCAAGGTCTTTCAGTGAAAGGATTTCCATATTCCCCAGCAGTGCGCCCAACATAACCATGTTGGCCATGCGACGGTTACCTAATTCTTCGGACAGACGTGTGGCAGGCACATATACTACTTTGATGTCTTTGCGTGTTGCCTTTTTCTCCACCAGCGAGCTGTCAATCACCAGTAAACCACCCGGTTTTACCAGTGGTTCGTATTTATCCAGCGAGGGCTGGTTCATCGCCAACGCTGCTGTCGGTTGGCCTTCCAAAGCAGCGCCAATCTCTTTATCGGAGATAATGACCATGCAGTTTGCAGTACCGCCGCGCATTTCGGGTCCATAGGATGGATACCAGGTTACATTCATGTCCCGATCCATGGCTGCATAGGCTAACAACTGGCCGGCGAAAAGAATGCCTTGTCCGCCAAATCCGGATATTGATATTTCTTTTTGCATGCTTTTATCCTCCAGTCACTTATTTGATCTTGAGATCAGCTACGGCCGGGTTGACTTTGATATCACCCAGTTGGTAGTACGGAATCATGTTTTCTTCCAGCCAGTTTGTAGCAGCCAAGGGGGTCATCCCCCAATTGGTCGGGCAAGTTGAAAGCAGCTCGACCATTGAAAAGCCCATGTTACGTTTCTGCACTTCGAAAGCGGTACGAATGGCCTGTTTCGCTTTGCGGATGTTCTTGAAATCATGCAGACTGCGGCGGGCCACATAGCTGGCACCTTCCAGGGTGGCCAGCATTTCGGAGGCACGGATTGGGTAGCCCTGCAGTTCCACATCACGGCCGTTCGGTGAGGTGGCTGTCTTCTGGCCCGGCAGAGTGGTGGGCGCCATTTGGCCACCGGTCATACCATAAATGGCGTTATTGATAAAAATGACGGTGATATTCTCGCCACGCAGGGCAGCGTGTGTGATTTCAGCGGATCCGATGGATGCCAGATCACCATCACCCTGATAAGTGAAAACAAAACGATCCGGCAGGACACGTTTAATGCCGGTCGCCATGGCCGCGGCACGCCCGTGTGCAGCCTGCACAAAATCGGTATCAAAGTAATTGTAGGCAAATACCGAGCAGCCCACAGAAGCGACGCCGACGGTCTTTTCACGAATACCCATCTCATCGATAACTTCCGCAATCAAACGGTGAGCAATTCCATGAGTGCAGCCTGGGCAGTACGTGGAGGTTGCCAGAAGTGTTTTGGGTCTCTGGTATACGATTTCTTCAACATCAGGATTATAAGTCGTCATCATACACTCCTAATTAACCATTGCACTCAAACGCTGCAGCCAGCGTTCGCGAGGGCTTCCATCGGTGGTCTGCGGTTCATTGACCAGCCGTTTGATTTCACCAAAGACTTCATCCGGCAGCGGGATAATTCCACCCATCCGGCCGAAGAATTCAACCGGAATGCGCCCCTGCACTGCGTTGCGCACGTCGTCCAACATTTGCCCGGCGTTCATCTCAACCACCAGCATGCTTTCAACCCGCTTGCTGGCCTCTTCGAAGATTTTGTAAGGGAATGGGTTGAGTACAGTAGGCCGGATGAGGCCAACTTTGATGCCGGCTTCGCGAGCCATACGGACAGCCGAAAGTGCGATTCGTCCTGAGGTGCCAAACCCTGTTACAGCAAATTCAGCGTCATCCATGTAGTATTCGAGATAGCGGGTTTCATTCTTTTCCACTTCCTGCCATCGTTTCATAATACGGATGTCGGTTTTTTCCAGTAAAGGCGGATCCATATAGATGGAAGTATGGAACCTTCTTTCACGGCCCATCGCGCCGCGCGTAGCCCAATCGGGGTAATTGGTTTTTATCGGGCGCATTTCAGGCAGTTCAGCCGGTTCCATCATCTGGCCCAGACTGCCATCCAGCAAAACGATGACAACGGAACGGTATTTCTCAGCCAGGTCAAATGCCTCCACGGTCATATCGATCAATTCCTGTACTGTAGCCGGTGCCAGAACAATCGGGTGATAATCGCCATGGCCGCCGCCATGAACAATCTGGTTGTAATCGGCCTGGGCAGGGGCAATGTTGCCTAGGCCAGGTCCACCACGCATGACGTCTGCCAGCACAATCGGTAACTCGGTACCGGCAATGTAGGAAATGCCCTCCATCATCAGGCTGATACCCGGACTGGATGAAGAAGACATCACACGAGCGCCGGTGCAAGCAGCACCATAGACCATGTTAATGGCAGCCAATTCACTCTCGGCTTGTACAAAAGCACGGCCTAATTCGAACATCCGCGATGACATCCACTCGAGGGCTTCTGTCTGCGGGGTAATGGGGTAACCAAAATATGCCTCCAGGCCGGCACGCACAGCCGCTTCCGCAAAGGCATGATTTCCTTTTAACAATTCACGAGCCATGTTCATCTCCTGTGTAAATGTTCCTAGACTGCCGCTTCCTTTTTGAAACGGAAAACGGTGATGGCGGCGTCAGGGCAGATCGTTGCACAAATAGCGCAGGCAGTGCATCCATCACCTACCTGTTCCGCGGGGTGATACCCCTTGGCATTGATCCGAACCGGCGACAGAGCCAACACTTTCTGCGGGCAGTTCTCAACACACAAACCACAGCCCTTACAGAACAACTCATCAACAGCAATTCTTCCCTTCGGGGGCATTCATAACCTCCTTCATAAAAATATCAGATTTTCCACCAACAGACCTGTAATCAAAAACTGGTGGTTAACATCATTATCATCTCAAAGGAATGATGTCAATAGTGACATCATTCCTGTAAAAACCTGAGACTGTTACCTTCCGGCCAAATGCAATCCTTATTAAAAGAATAACTGACATAGGTCAGCATATTTACAAAAATCTCCCCAAACCGGGGTATATAAGTACAAGATTTATTGAGATAGTGGCTACGTTGATATCTGCGAACAAATCTCTCATTCCGAAAACTCGAGGATGGCAACAAATCATCTCAATGTAATTATACTTCGATTTTGTTCTTATTACCCCGCTCCTATAACTTTGCTCTTCAGGTTTACACAATGTGGTTTTGTTCAGGTGACAAAGGAGTGGGGTGAAAAACGGTTCCACGCCGTATTTTGTCAACATAGCAACGAAGAGGGTGTTGAATAAGTCCTTTCAATTAGATGGTGGTATTGCATAACCTGCATAAAACGAGGTCGTTGCCAATCTCACGGCCGTCACCTAACCCCCCGTCCCCCTTCCCGTTTTGGGAAGGGGGTGAAAATTCCTTTCTCTGGGGTTTTTTGAGCCGTTTTGCGGCTCAAAAAACCCCAGTAAGTGGTTTCCCCGCCCAGCAGGGGCGGGGATAAAGGGGTGGGGTGTAGTGGACCCAAAACTTTGAAAACTTTTTTAACACCCTCCAACGAACAAATTTGACTTTAAACAACTCTAATATTCGGATTCGGATTTGGAATTTATATAATAACAGTGAATAATATGACAATCGACGTATTGAAACACATCACCTGACAAGAATTTGTAATGGTATACTTCTCCTGATTTTTTTATTTTGGAGGTAATTTGAAACAAAAAACCATTCATTTTAGTGACGTAACCTTGCGAGACGGTCAACAAAGTATCGCCGCGACCCGCATGACCACTCCCCAGGCGATGAGGGTGCTTCCCATGTTGAAAGATGCCGGTTTCTATGAGCTTGAAACCTGGGGCGGTGCGGTTCCTGATAGCTGTGTGCGTTTTTTGAATGAAGACCCCTGGGAAAGACTGGAAACATACCGGGATGCCCTGGGAGGCGGCGAGAAGATACGCGCCCTGTTGCGCGGTCAAAATCTTTTTGCATACCAGCCCTACCCGGATGATCTGGTGATTGCATTTATCAAACAGGCCATTCGTTCAGGTGTGGGGAACATGCGTATCTTTGATGCCTTGAATGACTGGCGCAATTTGCAAATCCCCATTATCACCAGTAAGGCGTACGGAGCGGTGGTGGACGCGGCAATCTGCTACACCACAAGCCCGGTTCATACCCAAGACTATTTTGTAAATACTGCCTTGAAGCTTGAAGATGAAGGAGTGGACAGAATTACTGTCAAGGACATCGCCGGTTTGTTATACCCGACTGATGCGCTCAAGCTGTTCAAGGCACTCAAATCCACGGTGAAATTGCCTGTCACATTCCACGGGCACACCACCACGGGTGTTGCGCTGGTGAATGCGGTCATCGCCATGCAAACCGGTATTGATAATATTGATTGTGCCATTACACCCTTTGCCGGGGGCCCGTCTCACCCGCCTGCCGAATTGCTGACCGTCTTTGCAGATGAAATGGATATTGACCACCAACTGGATAAAAAACTGCTTCAGCGAATCCAGGCTGAGTTATTCATTATTCTAGAGGAACTGTCCAGCAGTTCGCCTTACTATGGCAAATATTTCAAACCTTTTACTGAACAGGATGTGGATCGTAAAAAGGTTCGAGAGATTGTCCGGTTGGTCGAACAGGAAACCGAAGAGGCAGTGGAGCGTGCCATCCCGCTCTCCCGTGAGCTGTTGTGCAGCCTCAATTTCCCGGAGCAGGATGATCGTATGTTCAACTCGCAGATCCCGGGCGGGATGATCAGCAACCTGATCAGCCAGTTGAAACAACTGGGCCAGGAACAAATTCTTGACAAAGTATTGGAAGAAGTTCCAAGAGTACGCGAAGATCTGGGGTATGTGACGCTGGTAACGCCCACCAGTCAGATCATTGGTTCACAGGCCGCGTTTAATGTGATTACCGGGCAACGGTACAGCATCCTCTCGGATGAGACCAAAATGCTCTTGCGTGGCGAGTTTGGTCGTCCGCCTGCCCCATTCAACCCCGAATTGGTCCAGCGCGCATTGGAAGGTGGCGAGAAACAAATCGTCTATCGTCCGGCATCATACCTCGAGCCGGTTCTGGAGAAAGAATACCATCTGCCATTTGTGCGTTCTCACAAGGACCTTTTATTGCATCTTATGCTTGGCGTATCCGCTGATGAATTTTTGAAGAAAAAATATGAATAAATCACCCTTTGTAATTTTAGTCACCCATACCGGCATGGGCAGCGGTGATCCTGATTTGCAGATCAAGCTCATCCGGAAATACTTCAGTCTTCTGCTTGAAAGCAGGATGCTGCCTTCCGTTGTTTGTTTTTATACCGACGGCGTAAAACTGGTTGTGGAAGGTTCACCTGTTCTGGAAGAATTACATCTCCTGGAGCAGCAGGGAGTACGTTTGGTCGTCTGCAGCACCTGTCTGGAGTTTTATGGTTTGCAGAACCAGATGAAAGCCGGAATTGTCGGCGGGATGCCAGACATCATCGCTGCACAATGGACGGCAGAGAAGGTAATTACGTTATAAACACCGATGTCAGCCGCAGCAACGCGCTATTCGAAAAGCGAACCTTCCAACTCGAGCAGATTGGAATAGAAGCTCTCCAATTCAACTTTCGCCTGCTCCGAGTCTCGCGCCAATTCGTTCTGCACAACATCCAGACGGTTCGTCAGCAGATCTGCCAGCACAGGGTTATCTGTCTCAACATAGGGCAGCAAGTCAGCGAGATGTATCCTCAGGTCATCCAGTGCCGCGATGGCTGTTGGACCGCCAGGACCGTTTTCTTCGTCAACCAATGCCAGGCGCGCACGCATCACATCATTTTTTACGATTAAGAAATACACCCTGTAATTGGCTAATTCGTTTTCGGCCTGCTGACCTGCCATTGTAGCTTGCAGAGCGGTCTTTTCGCCTTCAAGTGTTGTTATTGCAGTTTGGGCATCCCCCATTTTGATGTTCAACTGCTGAACATCATTTCTGGCTGCATCGTATCGTGCAAGGGCCGGCTGGTACAGTGTGAAATAAGCAACCAACAGGCCGGCTGCAAAAGCGATGACGATCGTTGCCACCGTTCGCAATAACGGACGCATGACACGGCCTACGCGGGTATCCGCTCCAAATAAAAACCTGAGAAATCGCTTAAAACCGCTTTCCTTTACTGGTTTGGAGGGAACGAATCCCTTTTCAGCCATTTCTTCGGTAACGTTTCCAGGTTCCCCTTTCTGTGGTTTAACTACGGAAGCCTTTGTCTGTTCTGCTGAAGCTTCTTTGGCCGAAGGAAAACCCTCCGTGGCAGAAACGCCTGCTATTCCCTGATTGGCAGGGGTAACATTCTCCTGCTCTTCAATGGGATTGAGTGCCTTCTTTTGTTCATTATCCCATTCCTGGTTTGGTTTTTCATTTTGCATGTTGTCTCCATCCTCGATGACGATCCGGGTTAAGGATCTTTGTTTTTGTTCAATAAATCAAACATCAATACGACATGTAACCATCTATTGAAATAGTTGTGTTAAGTATAATCTTGTGTCGCCAAAAATCAACCTCTCATTTTGTCTTCTTCCTGGCCAGTAAACTCAGAAATTCAAACACCAGGTAGTGATACCACTAAAGGGCTGCAGATCTGCGCCCATTGTTGGATTGTTATTATTCCTCATTTAATCCCTCGTATGGAGATTATACGATCAAATCACCTGGTTTACTCTTTTACCCATAACTGAACACGATTTCTACCTGACTGTTTGGCTTCGTACATGGCCATATCTGCTTGTTTCAGCATGGTTCTGAGATTTTCAGTCATCTGTCTATCATAAAATGAGATTCCCATGCTGATGCTGATGTGAATTTGGTATTGCTCCACCTGGAAGGTTTGGGTATCCACCATCTTGCGCAACCGTTCAGCGACTTCACTGGCGTGTGAAGCGCCTGTACCCGGCAGCAGAATAACGAACTCGTCACCCCCATAACGCGCCACGATGTCCCCTTTCCGAAGGCTGGATTGCATGGTATCGGCCAGTTTTTGCAGCACCACATCGCCTGCTGCATGCCCATATTGGTCATTCACCATTTTAAAATTGTCCGTATCGATCATGATAATGGAGAGTGGAAGATTATCGGTTTCAGCTTGCCGATAACTCTCCTCGGCCAGCTCAAAGAAATAGTAGCGATTATTGAGGCCGGTTAAATGATCTTTGGTGGCGTGCAGGCGGAGGTTTTCCTGGGCTTTTTTCCGAAGATTGATCTCATCCTGCAAGGCGGCATTTTTCAAACGATAGATCTCTGCATCTTTTTGCATCGTTTCAAGCTGGAACCTCGCTGCAAGACTCTGGATTCGCACAGATTGCTCCTCATTGTGTACCTGGCAATAATAGTAAAAGTGTTTTTCACTGTGTTCCAGGGCCAGTTGATAGTCGCCACACAATTTGTCAAGCTTCATCAGAGCTTCGTGACATTCGTAAATATTGTGTTTGATTTCCAGCCTGGTCGCAATTTCCAGTGCCCGTTCCAGGTTTTCCCTTGCTGCATCGAATTGTTCCTGTCCAATGAAATATTTGCCAATTCGTAAAAGCGCTTCAATTTCTTCGTGATTGTGTCCTGTCTCCTGTGACAGCTCCAAAGCCTTTTGATAATATTCCAGCGCTTTCGAAGAGGCGTCCTGTCTTTGGTATACATCACCGATACTATCGTACGCCTCTGCTTCGGCATGTTTGTTGCCCGTTTCCTGGTAAAGCGCCAAAGCGCGCAATCCGTAGCCCAGGGATGTATCGCAATCATCATTATCCTGGTACACGGCACATAACGTCTCGCAGATATCTCCTTGCAGCGATTTATCGGTTTGTTTTTCTGCTAGATCAAGGCTCAATTTAAGATACATCAAAGCCCAGGTTGGATTGTGAAGCTGCCAGTATAAATGGCCAATATTGTTGAGTACGCCTGCTTCCCAGCATTGGTCGCCAAGCTCCCGGAAAATTTTCAGGGCCCTCATAAAGTAATCGAGCGCTTCGGAATAATTACCAAGGCTTCCGTAAGCAACACCTGTCACATTGCAGGCACGAGCCTGTAGAAAGCGGTTTTTAGTTTCCTCAATAAGCGGCAGTGATTCAGATATGATGGAAATTGTCTTGAGGTAGTTTCCGCTGCGGGCATAGAGCATGGCCAGGTGAAAAAGGCAGTCCGCCATTTCGCCGGCATTCCCCCCATCATTCTTCGCGTTAACCTGTCTGGCCAGTTCCACTGCTTCGATACAAATTTCGATGGCATGCGGTATGTCACTTTTTTGCAGCTCATCGACAAGCTTCATATACAGGTGAAGCCGCTGGCTGACATCTTCTGTCGCCTTAAGCTCTTCCTGAATTGCTTCGATTTTTTGTGGTGCGATCTGGCCGGGGTTATCTGTCCTCGCCATCAATTCCTTCTCCCCTGACTTGCCATTCCCCTAATGAGAATTGAATTGGATGAACCGATTGTCACCCGATGAATAATTGTATATATCATACCAGAATTTTATGATTTTTTTACGTGAGAAAGTGCTGGTAACTCACTCCCCGAGCCAGAACAGATAACCCAGATTCAGGAATCGTTCACGCAAATCAAGCCGATAGCCATGTTCCTGCAGATTTCGTGCAGTCTGGGCAAACCACTGCCGGAGCCCTAACGTACGCAAGGAAACCGTCTGCCGGGCACAGAATTTCCAGGCCTCCATAAATTGATAGATCCGCTCACCAGGCTGCATGTGGTGGATATAGTTCTTGGGTAAAACGGGTTGAAAAAGTGCCGGATCAAAACCGTTGTGAAAATTTGTGCTGAAAAGCAGCCCGGTAGATGCGGGGGTGATGCGGTGTGGCTCTGCCTGAGTTTTTTGGATCACGTTTGCCACCCATACCTGCCCGAATGGGTCTGAAGTGCCTTCCAGAAGTAATCCACCCGGCAGCAGTTGGTTCAACAAAACCGAATGAGCCTCAATCACCTGGGTTTCATCATACTGTCGCAGCACATTGAACGCCCGGATGATCTTCACCCTGTCACCCACTCCCAGCGGCAAATTGAAACCCCCCAGACGGAATTTTGTTTGATCATCCTCGTACGGCAGGGCCGTTTGCACCCGCTCGGGATCGATCTCCACACCTAACACTGGCAGGTTGGGGGATACCTTGCGCAGACGGTGGGCGCTTTCCAGCGTGGTAAATGGCTCAACGCCATATCCCAGGTCAACATACCAGGCTTTCGCGTAATCGCCATCATTGCGTCTGAGCAAAGCGGGTTCATGCATCAGCAGCCAGTTATCCACGCGCCGAAGCCGGTTGCGGGCGGTTTTTCCACGCGTAATTTGCCCACGAGGGTCTTTGGCGACGAACTTCTTCATACAGTTGCCATGTTGGTATCAGGTAAAATAAGTTTTTGAAAAGCAAAACTCAATTTGAGGAAGTAGAAATTGGTGAAGGAAAAAAATACCAGCCTTCGAGGGCGGGCGGGGATAAAGGGATGGGTGCATCATTTTTATTTTCTCACAAAAACAGTCTGGCCACCCACCAATGTTCTTTGGACGGAAAAATTTCCATCCCAAAGAACCACGTCCGCATCGGCACCGGGCAGCAATTGGCCTTTTTGTGCCTCGATCCCCAGCGCCTGGGCGGGGGTCAGTGTAGCCATTCGGACGACCTCGGCAAAGCTGAGCTCGCAGAACTGCATGGCGTTGCGCACGGCGGCATCCAAAGTGAGGGTACTGCCGGCCAGGTTGCCGGTGGAGGTGAGAGCCACACCGCCTTTGACCTGGATGTTCTGGCCGCCCAGGTCGTACTCGCCGTCCGGCAGGCCGGTGGCGCGCATGGCGTCGGTCATCAGTAGGGTGCGTTCTACCCCCTTGGCTTTCACCGCCAGCCGTAAAACCGCCGGGTGGAGGTGCACGCCGTCGGCAATCAGCTCGGTATAGATGCGATCGTCAGACAGGGCCGCACCCACCAGCCCGGGCCGGCGGTGATGCAGCGGGGCCATGCCGTTGAAGGTGTGCACCGCAATGCTCAACCCGTTGTCGAAAGCTTGTAAAGCTCGCTCGTAGGTGGCGTCGGAATGCCCGGCCGCGGTGCGAATGCCGAATTGCGCAGCAACGCGGATCAGCTCCAGCGCTCCGTCCAGTTCCGGCGCCAGCGTGATGACGCGCACGTCACCGCTCGCCAGCCAGGCTTCGTATTCGACGGGGTCGGGTTTGCGCAGCCAGGATACAGGCTGTGCGCCGGTATAGAGCGGGTTGAGATACGGCCCCTCCAGGTGCAGCCCCAGCGGACGGGCGCCCTGGCAGGATTGGCGGGCTGCCCGGTAAGCCGCCATGGCAGAGGTGAGTGCCTTGGCCGGTGAGCTGATGGTGGTGGGCAGGAAAGCCGTCACGCCGTGGGCGGCCAGAAAACTGCTCATGGCGGGCAGCGTTTCGGGGGATGCATCCATCGTATCGGCGCCGGCGCAGCCGTGGATGTGCATGTCGATCAGCCCGGCTGTGACATACATCCCGGCCGCGTCGATTATTCTATCCAGTGGCTGGGGTTCGGCTTCGCCGTCCGGGACCAATGCGGAGATTTTGCCGTCCTCGATAATCAGGCTGTACCCGGTCAGGGAGCGGGTGGGGGTAATCAGCGTTCCGTTGTAGATGAAAATGCGCATAGGTGATTATCCTGAAACAGGCAAATTTGAATCGATTTTGTTATCAAGATTATATCTCAGTGGTAAATGACTATGATATAATCGGAATGCGAACGAAGTTCGCACGCTCTGGGCCCGTAGCTCAGTGGCAGAGCACGCGGCTCATAACCGCTTGGTCGAAGGTTCGATACCTTCCGGGCCCACTTTTCCAGCTTTCTTTAAGGTGCAATCTGTGCCGCTTGCTTTAATACGTAAATCTGGTATCGTTGTTCTTGGGTAAGCTGTTTGTAGCTCATGAGTGCTCCTAAAACTTGGTCGTGGAAGAAGTATTTATCCTACTACAGCTTGCCTCTTCTTTGCCCGCTTTAATTGCACTTGCTACTTGAATCCAGGAATAATAAAAAACTTGTATTGATCAGGTACGCAAATTGCACATCAATGGATAATATGCAAAGTAATGCTCCAAAATCCGGAATGCCACCGGCCATACGGAGAAGGTTGGAAAGTGACCCTCACAGCCCATCCCGACCTGTAATTCAGATGGCGGTAGAACAGCAAGCGCAAGGCAGACAACAAGTTAAAACACCTGCCCGCGTGCCGGCGCGCCCCCGAAAAAAGGATCGGTTTTCCACCAGCGAGGTGATCATCGCGGTAGCTGTCGGCGGAGTAGCGCTGATCATCCTGGCCGGGGTTGCCTTTTTTATGCTGTTTGTCCTGTTCAGCATGTCCGACCGGATTTTACCGGGGGTCAGGGTGGGTGATACCAATATTGGCGGCCTGCCCAGGGATGAAGCCAGCCAATTATTATGGAATGAGTGGAACGAGAATCGCCAATTATTAATCAGCGATGGAAAACAGGGCTGGCTGGATTCACCTGCCGGATTTGGCCTTTACCTGGACAGCGAAGCCACCGTCAACAAGGCCTATGAATTGGGCCGCGCAAGTGACGGGTTGAAGCAGTTTGTTGGCCTTCTGCTGATGCAAAAGGAACAGGTGCTGCCCGAAGTAGTTTTGAATATGGAGACGGCCCGTTCAAGGTTCGAGGATTATGCGGCCAGGCTTGATGTTCCGGCTACCGATGCCGCACTGCGCTACGAGAATGGCGAGTGGACGGCCGTGCCAGGGGAAGCTGGTCTCGTTATTGACATTGCCGCCACAACTGCCGAACTGGCCGCTCAACGCGCTTTGGTGATGAGCAGCGGTTATTTTTCATTGACGTTTGCCGAGGTGCAGCCCCACTTCACTGATGTCAGTGCAGCGCTTGAACAGTTGCAGCCGGTGCTCAACCGCCCCATGCGCTTTTCAGCCTATGATCCCATCAACGATGAAACCGTGAACTGGAAAGTGGAACCTGCCACCTTTTCCCCCTGGCTGCTGATTGAAAATCTGCAGGGAGAGCCCAACCTGACGATACAAAATGATAAACTGGCTGCCTATCTGCAGGAATGGCAAACCGGGCTGGGGGATGGAAGAATCTTGCAGGAAGGCTATTCCATCGACGACCTGGTGGAGGCCTGGAAAAATGACACCCGTTATTCCTTTATCATCTGGCACCAGGCCAAAACTTATACCGTGCAATCCGGTGATATGTTAACGGATATTGCCTACCATGCCCGTATGCCATACTGGAAACTCATCGAAGCCAATCCGGATATCGATCCGGAAAACCTGCTGGTTGGGGATGAGCTAATCATCCCCTCTAAAAATGAGATGCTTCCGCTGCCGGTTGTAAAGGAAAAACGGATTGTGATCAGCATCAGTGAGCAGCGTATGTGGACGTACAAAAATGGCGAACTGTTGAATGAATACGTCATCAGCACGGGGATCGATGATTCACCCACCCTGCCGGGGGTCTTTCAGGTGCAAACGCATGAACTGAAGGCTTACGCATCGGTATGGGATCTTTACATGCCACATTTTCTGGGCATCTACCAGGGCTGGCCGGGTTTCTGGAACGGTATCCATGGCCTGCCCACCCTTTCCAGTGGCGTTCAGTTGTGGGCCAGTGTGCTGGGCAGCAAAGCCTCCTACGGCTGTATCATCATGGATCTGGATTCCGCCGAGACGGTTTACAACTGGGCGGAAGATGGCGTGGTGGTTGAGATTTTGCCGTAACCTTATAAAACCGTATACAACAAAAATAGATAACAAACAAATCAGGCTCCCAAGAAATGGAGAAAACAAAGTGGAAAAGTATTACGAGGTTTACTTTGATCTATTGAAAGCCCTCAACCAGCAAATGCAGGCTGCGCTGGAAGGCGTTCCGCAGGAAGGAATCGACTGGGTGCCAGGAGCGGACATGAACTCCATGGCAGTATTGGTCACCCATACCAGCGGAGGAACCCGTTTTCTGATTGGTGATTTTGTCGGGAGTCTGCCATCTCACCGTGATCGTGAGGCCGAGTTCAAAATTACCAATGTCGATGTGCCCCATTTGAAACAGCATCTTGATCAGACTATGGATGTGGTAAAGACGGTGCTGGAAGGGCTCACTCTGAATGACCTGGAAAGTACCCGCATCTCACCACGTGACGGCAAGGAAACAACGGTTGCCTGGTGTCTGATCCATGCATCGGAACACTTCGCACAGCATGTTGGCCATATCCAGATCACCCGTCAGATGTGGGATCAACGTATGAAATAGAAAGATATGCCTATCCACCTGTGAGAAGCTGACTTGAAAAATTGATTTGAGAGACTCACCATTGTCACCCTGAGTGAAGCGATGAGTCCGCGTCTTGTCTGTTTGGATATGGTTCCGATTGCACCCATATTCAAATTTCTTCCCGATGGAAGAGCGCCCCGGCAGGATGGGAAAACTCACCGGCCTTTGTCACGCAGCGGCAGGGGAGAACTGTGTTCTCTCGAAACTTATTCGGGTTTTGCTGCACCACTCTCTGAACTGCGGGGCTTCTGATCCCCGCTTTTGCGGTGATTCCTGCGCCGGTTACGCTTCGCGGCGTTGTCGGGCGGTGTCCCGCTGCCTTGCTGAGCAGCACTACCCTGTTGATCCACCACAGGATTTCCACGTGCATGGCTTGTTCTCTGTCCGCCCCGCGTGTGAGTACGTTTTCCCCCGCCCCACTGCGAACCGGAATCTTTGCGCCGGCCTTCGGGACGTTTGGCGGTTGTTCCGATCGGTTCCATCTCCGGCGGGTGATGCATCCATTCGTGATAGGTGTCATCCAGCAGCATGGCCAGCACCGCCAGGGCATCATCATCTTCAGCGATTTCCCTGGCCAACGGGATGAATCGCTGCATCCGTTCCACCTGAAGCTTATCGCGTTCCCGCAGCCGGGCTTCCAACTGGGCCACCAGTCGCTGCCCAACCAGAGTCTGCACATCCTCATCGCTGGGCAGGCTGCGTTCCTCAAACTGGATGTTGTAATATGCAGCGATTCGGGTAAGATACTTCTTTTCCTGCAAGCTGAGCAGCATGATCGCCGTTCCGGCTGCTCCTGCCCGGCCTGTCCGACCTGCGCGGTGAATATAGGCTTCCAGGTCCTCGGACGGTTCATACTGGATGACGTGAGAGAGCGCAGGAATATCGATGCCGCGCGCTGCTACATCGGTGGCAACCAGGAAACGCAGCCGCCCATCACGCAGGCGTGTAAGCACCTCATCCCGCATGCTTTGTGACAGGTCCGAACTTAACTGGTCGGCGTTATACCCAAAACGCTGCAGGACGCTGGTCACGTAAAATACTCTGTCCTTTGTATTGCAGAACACAATCGCCTGGTGAGGGTTCTCGAACTCAATGATCCGTACCAGGGCACGGTCTTTGTCCATGGCAGGCACCATGTAATAAGCATGGTTCGTTTCCAGAACATGAATGTGCTCCTGGCTCAGGCTGAGAAATTCAGGTTTATCCAGGAAGCGCTGGGCAAGACTCATCACCTGGATCGGGAATGTTGCCGAAAACATGCAACTATTGATGGGTCGGCCAGGCAGAAACTGACTGATGCGAGCCATATCCGGGAAAAATCCCATTGACATCAGGCGGTCAGCTTCATCGAAAATCAATGTTTCAAGGTGCTCAAACGTCAGATTGCGATGGATGAGGTGATCCAGGATGCGCCCGGGCGTTCCGACCACCAGGTGGGCACCCTGCTGGAATGCCTCAATTTGAGGTTTATAGCTGGATCCCCCGTATACAGCGACAACACGTACGCCTGTATCTCCTGCCAGCAGACGGGCATCGGCAGCCACCTGTTGAGCCAGCTCACGGGTTGGGACAAGAATTAACGCCTGGCAGGTTTTTCGACCTTTGTTGATGCGCTCCAGAATAGGCAGTACAAAGGCTCCCGTTTTGCCGCTGCCGGTTTGCGCCTGTACCATCACATCGCGATGCCTCCGCAAATATGGAATGATCTTCGACTGAACGGGCATCAGCTCAGTCCAACCGGCCCGGTCGGCAGCCTGCTGCATCACATCGGGCAAACTACCCCGGGAAATTTCCGGTAACATCTCCGGCGATTCTTCGATGGGTGATAACTCTTTTGACATTTCACTCATGGTGATCATTAGCTTTCAAATTGTTGCTATTTGTAACCATAAAATTTTCCATATCTTCATTATAAGCCAGCGTTATCATAAAGCTGTCGAGAATGAATGCCGAATGATGAAATTGATAAAATTCAGGGTTTCGCGGACTAGGATTTGAGACTGCATGCATCCAGGCAAATTCGATACAGCTTCTTCGATACCACATCCCAGTTCAATTCAGTTTCATAACGCTGCCGGGTGGTTTCACATAGCAGATGGTAAGCCACCGGATTATCACAATATTCCTTCAACACCCGCACGTAGCTTTCAGCCGGGCTGTGTTTGGGCAGCACCACGCCCGATACCCGGTCCGCCACCGTGGTGGCAAGACCGCCGACATTGTTGGTGATGGTCGGCACACCAAACGCTGCGGCTTCGGCAGGCACAATTCCGGCGGCCTCGAAGCGTGCCGGATGGATCAAAAA
>JAJFTV010000089.1 GCA_021372725.1 Chloroflexota bacterium
GGGGTGATAGACCAGGTTGAACCACTACGAGCTATAGAAAGAAAATTGCCTGATGGGTCTCGAACCCATACCAGGATTGAATAAGGTGGAACACCATTGGAAACATTCCCGGTCAGGGTTTGTGCAGGCTGTTCCAAGGTAGGCCCGTATAAAAGCAGTTTGGCGTAAGTCACAGAAATCGTTCCACTGAGCGGAGGGACAACCACTACCGTCACCGAATCACTGGCGGATCTCTGCTGATTTGAACAGGTGATGGTATAGGTGTAAGTTTCGGTCGCGACCCCTTGAAGGAGGTGATTACCGGCCAGGGTAACATTCCCGGTCCAGCTTCCGTCAGAACTGGTCGCTGAACAACTGGCTGCATCCTGACTGATCCAACTCAAGGTGAAGTTTGCTGGGGAGACGAACGTCAGTGGGCCATCCAGATTGTTTACTTTCAAATCCACGGTAGGTGGATTAACGACCGTCGCAGTCACGCTGTCGGAGGCCACCGCTCCATGTCCGTTATTACAGGTCATGGTGTAGGGATAAGTACCAGCCCTCATCCCAGAAAGACGCAGCGATCCAGTCAGAACTGATTTGCCACTAAGCCCAGCGCTGCCCGTACAATTCACCGATCCCCCGGAAGCGATCCAACTGACCGTATAGCTTGCCTGGGCCACGTAATTTGAAGGGGTATTCGCCCCATCCACCTTTACATCTATCGCCGGAAAAGCATAAATGATCGCCTGGCGGGTATCACTTACCGCAGTCATGCCATTCGAACAACTCATTGTGTAAGCCACTGCCCCTGCCGCCTGGCCGCTTACAGTAATTTGCCCATTAAGTTGGGTTTGCCCGGCCAGGCCGCCTGAACCCGCACAAGTGGTCACGTTCGAGCTACTCCAGGAGACCGTGTAACTGGCTGGCTCATTGGCCGTGTAATCGGAGTTCGAAGAGTTGATCTTTACCTGAACTGTAGGCACGCTCAGGCTGATCGGGTTGAAAGCCCAGATCATCATAAAATCTTCAAAATCAATATCGTCGGAATAGGCCGTGCCGTGGTAAACCCAATCCCCATCAAATTGGGCATTATCGCCCCAGCATTGAATCCCCAGAGAATTATCTCCCCAGGCTACCGAAGTGGGCTTGATGAGAGCCGAAGCTGCATTCTCTGAAGTGACGGCTGGATTACGCGCAATCAGATCGTTCAGGACTGACTTGTAAACATTGAACACATTCCAGGTCAGGAAGCGGGCGCTTCCGCCCATGGCTACCATAATGCTGTTAAAAGGATGATTGCCGATACCACATTCGATATCGGATCCACCCAGGTTGACCACGCGCGGAGGCAGCCAGCCTTCGGCCTCATACCATCCGCTATGCCCGCTCTCCTGTTCCTGTTCATATACGGTAATGTTATATTTCTCACCAGCGTTGATACGGATGGGTGTATCAAAGCGATTGAGCCCGGAAGTGCTGGGGTTCCAGACGGCCTGGTAAGTTCCCCCGCCAGATCCCGATCCAACCCGGGTCAAGGTCACGGTAAAACGAATTTGAGAAATTCCACCTTGCTCGTAGATGCTGAAATAACCGGTATAAGGAGCGATCCAACCGTTATAGACAAATCCAGGGGAAGCGTTTTCATTATGCGCAGGTGCATGCGGATTTCCCGAAGTGGGATGGGCTTCGTGAGCAGAAACCACCCAGTAAGAGAAAACGCCAAGAAGTAATGCCAATACAACAGCAATGCTAATTTCGATTTTGTTTCTTCTTTTGTTTTGCTTCATTGTGCCACTCCCGCTGCTGCAAAGACGGTTACAGATTTGCCTACAACTCCAAGACGGTCCAACAGCAACCAGTTCACCGGCAGGGTGAGATAAACGCCCACGGCTGGCTCATCGGAACTCCAGTCCCCGCGACTGATGCCAAGGCGAACGGGTTGAGGAGGATAGTCTGGAGTGGTGCCACCATCGGGTTCGGGTAAAGCACGAATATCCACGCTATACCCCACAATTTGCCGAGAATTCATTTCAGCCTGGACGATATTTTTTGCTTCAGCAATTGCTGTGTCCGCATCTAGACTGATCTCGCCAGCCGCAGAGATGGAATTCCAATCCCGACCGCGAGACACGCCGGCCAAGGCGGCTTCTTGCGCCACCTGATAGGCCCAGTTGCGGGCGGCATATAAGCGATAGATATCCACCAGACCGCTGGCAATTGTGATCAATACCAAAATGAATAACAACCCAATAACAGCAGACTGAGCTTTTCTTTCAGAAATCATCCCGTTTCCATTTAATTCATTTATAGGTAATGGGATCACCCCATTTCCATCTATCTTTTTTAAAGGTAATGGGATCATGGGTAACGCTCCACAATTCCCCAGTGCTGAACACGGATTGTTAACAGTGATTCAGATAGGAAAGGAATATCCGCCTGGAATGGCGCGGAGGCTTCTAAAATGAAAGTTGTTCCAAAGGAGCTCCCCGAAAGCCAGGCGGAACTGCGCTGAGTTCCAGAAGCATCAAATACCTGGAGCGTCGTGGCCGTCTCTCCACCCATCACGTTCTGGTTGGTCCCTTCCTGAATCACGCTCCTGGCATAATCCCATTGGGAAGGATCCAAAGATAAGGCGCGAGCAGCCATACTGGTACTGCTATCCAAGGCCTGCCGAATGGCGACTCCCCGGCTGAGTTCAATACCGCCGAAGATTACCAGTACCAGGATCATCAGTACCAGCAAAGCTTCTACTGCCGCCTGGCCCTGGTGATCTTGCCTAAGACCCAATTTCGACGTTGACATCATTGAATTTGACCTTCAAGGTGGTAAAAATATTCCAAAGCGCTCCGCCTACCAGAGTGATAAAGATTGCCAGGACGACAATGTATTCAACGACACTTTGTCCATTTCGGTCATGCAACATGCTTTCTCCTCTTCCCTGAAATGTTTCCTTTTTTTATTTGGTTTGAGGAAACGCAACAGATGAGTACAGGTTGGCCAGCCTCACAGGGAAAAGGCTGGCCAACGCGCTAACAAAATATCGGACTATGGATGTGCAGCTGGCACAGCAATGCTGCTGACCCAGGTCGCGATGCTGTTGCCCTCGGTACCGATATTACTCAGGATGGCCCAAACAGCCACTGCACCCAAAACGACTGCAATGGCCAGCACGACAACGAATTGCGGAATTTCTGAGGCTTTCTTCTCAAACAACATAAACGTTCTCCTTTCCCCTCGCGTTTTATGCAGGGGCACTAAAAAGATGGATAGAAACGCCCTCTACCTCAAAGCGATAGCGGGACTAGAATCCGCCGCCAATCGACACCCCGGCAAGAGTCTGCAGGATGCGGTCGACAAGCGGGTAAAACAACAAGATAACAATTGGACCGAGCAGGAGCGGCATGGCCAGCAAGGTAATACGCGTGGGTAACTGCTGCATCCGTTCTTCAGACTGGTAACTGATCTCTTCATTTAAATCTTCTATAACGCTGGCAATGGCTTGATCTACATCAGTAACTCCTCCAGATTGCTGAGCAGCTTGGACACGTTGCACCACACGCAGCATCTGCGGTGAGTTTAAATCCTCCGCCATCTGGTTTAACAAATCCAAACCACTATGGGCAGAACTGCCCTTGAGTCGCTTCTGCAAACGTTGATAAACAACTGTTGTTTCCACGGTTGTTTTTGCCAGGCTTTCCAAACCCAGCAAGAGAGATCCCTGCAGGCTCATATGCAGACGCACATCGATCAGAAACTGACGAATCTGCCCGGTCATGAAGCGTTTGCGCTGTTGGATCAGATATTTCTTTGCCAACCACACCAACGCAGGTAACGCCAGGAAGCCCAACCGGATACCGGAAAGGGACGGGCCCAAGGTTACCAAGAGGATCAGACCGGCTAAAGCCGCACCTGCATAGAGAACTTTCCAGGGAATATCAGCCAGTCCTAAAATAACTTCTTCTGAATTTCTGTCTATGTTTTGATCTTTGCCACCCAATCCAAGCGCTTGCAAACGACCGCGTTTGGCCAGATGAAAGAACCTCCTTCCTGTTTCATAAATAATAGAAAACACGCTATCGGCAATCATGCCCACGCCAATTGCCAGTCCAATCCCTACTGCCAGAGAAAAGGGTTCCATATTTATCTCTCCCCGTAGCTTAATTGGTAGACTTCATACTCAAAATACAGGCTGGCCAGCACGACCCCACAAATCATGACTGTCAATAACACCCGATGGGAAACATCCTGCAGGAAAAAATCACGCCAGGTGGGAGAGATCATCACAAAAGCCACCGCTGCGGCTACCACTCCTTGCAGAAGGCGGATGGTTCCCCGTACCAGTGAAAGTGATTGGCGGGTTTTGGAACGTAGCAATTTCTGACGGTGCGCTTCCTGTTCGAGGGAAACAAGCAGCTCTTCCTGGATTTTGTCTGTCAGTTGGGCATTATTGGCAATCAAAGCAGAAAGCCGTGAAGTGACCGTGCCAGGTAGACCTTTTAATGTCTGGGCTGCCTGAGCAGGAGGCTGGTGCATTTTCAAACGGCTGGTCACCTGTTCGATAGCTCGGCTCATGACACCCATAGGCAGTTTGACCCGCACCAGTGCATTCAGGAGAGAATGATCTACGCTCATCAAGGAACGGATTTGCAAGGCGACCGCTTCCGCATCCTCATTGATTTGTGCCCGTTCAACCTGTTTTTGTTGAAAATTACTCCAGGCCAGGACAGTCACGCCGATGATCAATACCAGAGGTGAAAGCAGATAATCATGGACGGCCAAGGCTAACCCCGGTATAGCGATCCATAAAGCCAGCCGTTTCCAATCCAACTGACCTCGTGCCTGGTACGGTTTTTCTTGGAGAATACCCATGTCGCGCAAGCGTCGTCCCGCCCAGGAGACAAACGTCCTGCGCCAAACTTTCACAATGAGCTCAACACCTGTTAGTAGCGTGGTGTATAGTGTCAGAAAAACGCCACCTGCTAGAATCACTGTCCCGGCATCAACTAAGAAGCGAAAGAGACTCATTCCTCCTCCTCGTGAACCCGATCCTGTTCAGGTCTGGTCCAATACCCTCGCGGAGGTTTGGAAATACCCAGGACACGGCAACGCTTTTCAATCGCTTTATCCGAAACACCATGCAAGTAAGCAATCTGGGTAGTGGGGATTTCCCAGACCATCTGGCGTAATTCCTCTGGATCAATCTCGAATTTTCGTGACGCCAGCCGACGACAGGCATCATTGTGATAGACTCGTCGGTTTTTATGCGAAGGAGGTACTTTGAAGGACAATCCACAAAAGGGACAAACCAAAATCACCGAATTACAGCGCAGACCATGAGCCAGTTTGGTCAGGGTGGTGAGTTCCAGATTCTCTTGGATCAGGTTCTGTGGGTTGCCATCCCTGAAAATAACAATCTCCCCAGGATGCAACCAGTGCCCTACCTGTATGGACATTAAATGGCGGCTCAATAGCACCATTCCATCCTTGCGAGCAAGAGGATGCTTCGGGTCTTTGAATTCTTGCTGCCCGGTTTCAGGATTGGTAACCGGTTGGATATTGTGCTGATAATCACCAGGTTCCATGTTTATTCCAATCCTTTCATTTGCTGGTAGGCTTCTTCAAAAACAGGAGTGTTCTGTTCTCCATCAGCCCGATAGAGATAATTCAGACGATAATTCCCGTTCTCATCGATCCCAGCAATGATGGCAATGGCTTGTAAAGTGCGCTCGACCCGACCTGAGCGATTGACCCTACCCATCAAGGCAACCACATCCAAACCCATGGCAACCATCGAACGAATCGCATCCAGTCCTAATTCAGGAGCAGCGGCTAAAGCCAACTGTTCCAAACGCATCAAGGCTTCTTCGATACTGCCGCCGTGAATAGTGGTAATCGCCTTGCGTCCCAAACAGGTAGCTTTCAGAAACTGCAAGGCTTCATTTCCAACCACTTCCCCCACCAGAATTGCGGCAGGGTTCATACGGGTATAGATGACATTCAGTACCCAATCCAAGGTCACGCCAGGAGTACCCAAAGGTAATTCTGCCGGTGCAACGGTGCGCAGCAAGAAGGGATGCTGGATTTCTAATTCGCGAAAGGTTTCCAGCGCAGCAATGGGTGCTGTTGTCGGTAAAAATCCAGAAAGGGCGTTCAGTAAAGTCGTCTTGCCCGAACCCATTTCTCCGGCGATCATCAAGCTGCCAGTCAGGGTAGACACCACCCAGGCCAGAAAACGATCAGGGGTATTTTGTAAAGATTCAATGCGCTGAAGCAGCTCTGGGTTTATGCCTTTTTCAGACGCCCTCATAAAAGGTGGTGACATCTTTGCAGAAGAGAGGTCGTATTTCGAAAATGTGCCGGTTTGTTCCATCTCTTCCAAGGTACGCACCCGCCGCCCAAAGGTTCGGATATTGATGGCGGTTCCTTCCGTAGACAGACGTGGAACGATGGCTGTAAACCGTTCTCCACCGGGCAGATCCACCAAAACAGCCGGGCGGTCGCCCCGTAAGGTAGCGCCTCCTTGATCGGCCACATGCACAGCCAGATTTTCGAAATAACTATCATCAGCCAGTTTTCCCAGATTATGGAAGCTGCCATCATATTCCACAGCTACTTCCCCGTTACGCACAAAGATCTCCTCGACGAATGGATCACGCAGCAGTTGGTCGAGAAGCCCTACTCCGGACAGGGCATCCGTAATGAGCTGCGCATCGTGGTTGATGTTGGCATGGCTCTCGCCCTGGCTCCCTGCATTATGTGCGGGGGTATTTTGGTCGATCAATATTGAACGTACTTCATCAAAGAAACGGCGACGCTTTTCGGAATCTGCTTCACGCCAGTTGGGCGGATTGATCCCTCGCAAGACCAATTCCTCACGCACCTGCTCAATCAGCTCCAAATCAGAAGCATTTAGCGGTTCAACCCTGGGTGGAGCAGAAGGATGGATCATGGGAGTGCCAGGGTTGTCCATAATAATCCACCTTGTTTTTTGCTGTCTGCAACTGCATCGAGAATGATGTCCACAGCTTCCGGCTTTACTGCCAGGGTCAAGATTTGTACTTGTTCAGCCTGAGTGCTGCTGGTGAAGGTTGAATTTGTTTCATTTTTTTGATTGGTCGTAGCGGCAACTCCCTGAGAGTTTCGCACATCCACAACCAGAATGTTCCCGACAATGAGCTCTACCTTGAAAGCAGACGGATCATTGGCAGAAAAAGTGGCGGTTCCAGAATTGCTTTGCACAGAGAGCACCTGATACAAGTTGACGCGTTCGCCGATACGAATCTGTCCCCCTACGGCAGAAACAGGATCAACTGGAATTGAGAGAACTTCGAAAGTAGCATCAGCCAGACGGAATTGGGTGACGGGCACGGCATTGGCTTGAGCCACCGGTAAAGCCGCTGGCAGGGACACCGTGCTTATCTTTCCAACCAGGTCCTGAATGGATTGGTAATAAGGTAAGGATTCCATCGTGCGCGGCATTTCCCGCATCTGGAACATATCGGCATCCAAAACGGTATAGGTTGGGATGTCTTTGATCGGTACCGGTACCTGGTAAGTGGAGACCTCTTTCAGGTAGAGATTTCGCCCATAAAAACCTGCGCCTAGTGCCAGGACAACAGCAAGTACACCGATAATAACTTGAACAGTTCGATTCATGCATTCCTCCGTTTCCAGCCTGAATAGACCAATTCCAATAGCGGATCAGCCAGCCGTGGATCAAGGGATTGTGCCCAGGTTTCGTTGTAGGGTAAATTAACCGACATTCCTTCTTCAGCACGGTCAGCTACCGAATTGGTCATATTCATGATTAAATGGCGCGGTTCTGCAATTTCACTGAGCAATCGTCTGGCCTGGAAAATAGCATCATCACGAGGAGTGGCGATTACCATATTGACCAACCCTGTCCTGGGTTTGGATAACTCCGCAAATAAGTGATGCCCAGGAAAACAATCCACCACAAACAGGGTATGTTTCCGCTGAATCTCCGCCAACATGGTCCGGATCCCTTGCGGATCTTCACTCCACAGAACATCGAAAGTACGACCATCCATCGGATATAAACTGACCCCATTCCAAAGCGCAGGGTTTTCTTTATGAGTGGCAATGGCATAGAACTCAGGCAAATCCGGTGAGATGCGGGCCTGTAAGGTACTTCCGCCCATGCTGAGTTCAAACAAGGCGGCTGGCAGACCGGTATTCTGCACAAAACGTTTGCAGACTGCCATAGCCAGGGCGGTCTTCCCCACTCCTCCAGACCAGTTCATGAGGTTGATCTGCCTGGCAGGTAAGAAAGAAACCTGTTTGGCACTGGTCAGGCGAGCTCGCCCCAACCACTCATCCGGATCAGCCAGGAACCCTGCTTGTGAGACAAACGGGATGCCGCTTCGATCTAAGGTGCTCTGCATCACCTCGTTGGACACATCCGTGAGTGAGACAAGATCCCCGAGGATAACTAAGTGAACGCCAGACAGGTTCTGCAATACCCCACGAGTGGTAAACGCCTCCCGCACTGTTAAATGGGTCATCTGCGAGAGTGCTTCCAATACTTCTTGGCCAGGCTGCGAAGAACCCAATAGAACGATCAGCCCTGAGTCACGGTTATGCTTCAGTGGATTTTTGAGACTAAGCTTCATGTTGTTTTTCATCTCCTTGGTACTCCTTCGAAGGGGTAGATACATCGGCGCAGATCGCCATGAGCACAGCCAGAACCAAAAGAGCAGCAGTTAGAACTGTCAGAATGGTCCCGGTAATTGAAATTTCATTCAGTTTGGAAAAGAGTATGGATAAGCCACCTACTCCGGCGACCCCAATGGATCGAACTCTCATTAAATTGGTTAGGATGGCTGTAACTGCCACGCTACACACTGCCAACCAGATCAGTTCATTCTGGATAGCAAATAATTTCATCAGCAGGGAACTGCTCAATGCCAACCCAAAACAAATATTCGAAAGGTTTCTCATCATTTTTTCACCAGACTCCCGGAATCAAACGCCAGGGTACGATTCGCTGATAACAGGCATATCCTTCAATTATTTTTTCCTCTCGCAAGATTCGCCAGCATTGGATCAATATCAACGCGAGAGCCAAAACCAGGTCGATAAATAGTTGGGGTGAACTAATGACCATTGCCAACCGAAACACCAATTCTCCCAGATACATCGGGTGACGCAAGAAACGGTAAGGACCACGATTGGTGAGTCCACGATCCGCAGGAGCAATGCCAAATCGCGGCCCCAGAGTAACAAGCGACCAGAGGATCAATGCGTAACCTGCCAACCCGGGTACCAGAAAGTACCACTTCGTTTGACTGACGGTCGTAAATGTGGGTAGAAAAGCGGCAATCATCCCCAGCCACAGGCCGATGCGATCATAGTTTTTGGCCGGCCTGCGCCGGGTGTAGAAAAAGGCCAACAATCCATTGTGAATTGCATACAAACAGGCAAGAACCGAAGGATGCTGCCAGGCCGTTTTAATAGAAATGAGCGCGGTAAAGAGAAAGAAAGCAAAACCGGCCCAATCCCGTAAACGACCGGAACGTCTCTGGAAGAATTGGAGGTAGGTGGAAAACCTCATATTCCACCCAGATTCTGAACAATTGGCCAACCAATCACTACCAACAGTGTCACCATAAAAGGCAGAAAATAGAAAATCACCATAGGGATAACAAGTTCAGAACCCACCTTCTCCGCACGCTGCTCAGCAGTACCGATGTAATCGGCTGCAATACTGGTCGCCAGTTGTCCCATCAATTCTTGTTGGGCGGTGCCGCGCCGAATGAATTCCAACTGGACAGACATCCCAATCAACTCAGGGAGATGTGATTCTTGGGCTTCGCGTTGCAGTTGCTCTATCAAGTCACGACCTTGCGACATCTGGAGCACGCCTCTGATCCATTTCCCTATCAGGCTTTGCGCTTGCGAAGTACGCCGCAGGGCTTCTTCCATTGAGACATTGGCAGACATCTGTGCTGAAACCAATTGCACATATTCTGGTAGTTGGGCTATGAATTGACGTCGATAGCGACGCGCCACTCCACCCATCGAAATAGCAGGATATTGGAATCCAATAAGGCCACCGACCACAGCAAACACAGGTTGACCAGTAATCACCATTGCTGCTCCAAATCCAGCTACAGCCAAAGCCATACGCAGGGAGGTAAATTGAACTTCATTCCAATCGTTCCAGCTATCTCCCATGTGCGCCCAATATAGATCTGCGTGTGTCTTGCGGAGAAATCCAGCCGGCGTCCATTTGGAGACCGGTTTATCAAGAGAGGAGAGGGATTTTCGCCAACCGGTCAATGGAGTACCCTCTGCAGGGGTGAGAATCTCATCCAAACGTCCGGTTGGTGCAGCCGGCACCAATTCAAGCGTCAGGTAAATAATCAACGCAAAAACAGCGATACCAATGAGGGATATAAGAGCGGTCATCTAGACGGCCTCCATGATCATCGAGCGCATGATGAAATATCCACCCACCATGGCTGCCATCGTGACCCCAATGACAATTTGCACAGGAAGAGCAGATAAAGACGAATGCACCATCGGATCCTGGCTAAGGTAAATCAAAATTAAGATCAGGACAGCAGGTAATACTTTTGCCGAGACCAATGAATCACCGGCTTTCGCCTGAGCGCGGTTACGGGCAATCAGGATTTGCTGAACTCGGTTTGAGATATCCATAAGAACTCCGGTATAAGCGCGTCCGCCTGCTTCGGAATATCCTTCCAGTAATTGAGCCAGGTTGGCCAAGGAAACTGAAGGACTGCGCGAGGCCAGACCTCGTAATGCTTCTACCCGATCCTTGATGCGCATTTCTGAAGCGGTTAAAACAAACTCAGGCGTGAGGGGGTTGGTCTTTTCCAACTCCAGCGACTCACCCACTTGCTGCAAAACATCCGGGATTGAACCGCCGGCAAGCAGTCCAGCAGCAGTGCGGCCAATGGCAATGGGAAGCAACTGGTCAATATTTCGACCACGGCTTTTCACGTGATCATCCAGCCAGGCTCCTGGAACATAGAATAGGATTCCACCAATTACAATTGCCGGTAAGCCGGGTAAGAACAACCAGGCAATGACTACTCCACTCACACTGGCAGCAATACGGAGTAACCGAAAGGTGGTTGTCCTGATATTTAGACCAGAGGCCAGGAGTTTATAATCCAGCGTTTTCGGATCCAGGGAAGATAATGAGCGGGCTGAATCCACCGTATAGATGGCTGCCAATCTGCCTGTTTTGATCTGTTTTGGATACCATAGTAAAAGAAATAATGTAGTGGACAAAACACCCACCACCGGGATCAAGATCGTCATATTTATCTCCAGATAAGGTTTAAATACAAAAGCCGGACAGACTGCTTCTCCAGCAGGTGATGTCCGGTCAACGATTGAAGGTATAAGTTATTTAGTTGTCAGATTATTTTGAGTATAGCAAGAGAAAAGAGCCCATCCTAGGGGAATATTCATTATTTTGTTTATTCTCTTATATTGAAAATTGATAGGGTGTTTTCTTTCTAGAACCGAGCCTTTCTCTATTGATCTTTTACAAGTGAATCCACTGTAAATAAACCAACTTCCTCTGTCTTGGCTTGCTGTTCCAAAGCTGGTGTGAAACCAGTGCGAGCAAAAAGGGCATACTGGACTTTCTGAATCTCGTAGTTCTTTAGTAATACTTGCACTTTTTGTTTTAGGTCCTCTAAAATATTCGTTCCAACTGGATTAATGGACCATTTGCATTCCCCAACCAGGGCAACTTTTTCTGATAGACTGATAGCCATAACATCGATCTCGGCCTCCCGATCCCAACAACCCCCAATCCTTTCCGGGAGAAAATTGAGCTTACCGGTTTGTGCCAATCGGGCTACAAATGATTGCGCAGCTTCTTCAAAGGCCGGGGCGACAAAATTATCCAGATCCGGTCGGATGCGCTGGCTCAAAATGGCATCGGCCAGGCCCAGATCCAGCCCGCTTTGATTCGGTTGAACATATCGGAACCAAAATCGCAAGAAATGATCATCAATTTGGTAAATCCCCTTCCTGCTTTTCTCGGGTTGGGTATCGGTCGCAGGCACACGGCGAGTGATCAAGTGCATCTGTTGAAGGATATCCAAATATCGGGCTGCTGCGGTCACTTCACTCACACCAGATGCTTGTGCGATCTCATTCAAACGAGTATGGCCCTGAGCAATTGCGCGAAGAATTGAGAAGTAATTACGCGGTTCCCTTAATTCTTCCATTAAAAGTAAGCGCGGTTCATTGAAAAGCGCTCCTGTTTGGGCATCTAATATATTTTTACGAATATTTGTAAAGATATTTTCATGGTCACTAAAAGTACGCAAGTAATAGGGCATTCCTCCTATGACAGCCCAGGCCAGAAATTGATTCTCGGCGGAATACTTTGGAAAGAATAATGAAGAGGAGGGTAAATCTAATGGACGAAGGAGGGTACTGGCTGTTCGCCGACCGTACAGGGGAGCCTGGTATCCTAACACTTCTGTTTCCATCATACCAATATAAGAACCACACAACACGAGTAAAAGGTGGGTATTCTTCAGTTTTTCATCCCAGATCTTTTGCAAAATTGAAGGAATGGCTTTATTACCACTGATCAGGTAAGTAAATTCATCCAGGAGAATAATTGGCCGTGGCTGCATGGGGAGGTCAGCCAACGCTAGAAAAGCAGCTTCCCAGGAGGGAAATGTAAACCCTGCTGGAACTTCAGCATGGCTAAACCCATAAACCTGCTGTGAAAAAGTGGCTAACTGTTCGCTATCGCTGCTAAGCGTGGCAATAAAGAAAATGTGAGGTTTATCAGCGCAAAAAGCACGCAATAATTCAGTTTTTCCAACGCGGCGTCGACCATAAAGAACGAATAATTCAGCATGATCTGAATTATAGAGTTGGCTCAATTGCTCTAATTCGGTTTTTCGGTCGATGAACATGAATCCCTCCGCTACATCAGCAAAAACCCCTTATACTAATCGTAATTATTATAATCGTAATTAGTATAGATTTCAATAAGTCATTTGTTTGAGCAATTTTTTCCAAGTAGTAAACTTGTTGAATTCATTAGAATCAAACTATACAAGAATATCAATTTTCTTCCATCTTGGTTCAATTTTAGACGAATCTTCCATATACAAATACCTTGGTTCGAAGAACACATCCCCGTTTTTTAGATCCTTAGAGACATTCGAAATCGCAATCACCCGACGCACTTCGTGCCGGATGCCAATCTGCACCAATAGATCTACCGCATCACAAATCATCTGATTGGCTTCATGCGGCTTCACGCCTGCATCTGCTCCCATGACCGTCGCCAGCCGGCGGGCTGCTTCGCGGGGACTATCCGCGTGGAAGGTGCAAGCCCCACTATGACCCGTCATCAAAGCCCGGAAGAGACTCATGGCGGCTATGCCATCCCTCACCTCGCCGATCACCAGGTAATCCGGGGACATACGCATGGCATCATCCACTCCGTCTGCCAGGGTATACGGTCGGACATCCGTGCCAATTGCCTGTGGTCGGGCTTCGATTGTCTGTATCGTGGGGCGGTCTACCCAGATTTCCTCTGGATCTTCAATCTTCACGATACGCCAGATCGATGGCAGAAAATTACACAAGGCACTGAGCAAGGTAGTCTTGCCAGTACGGGTTCCCCCAGAGATCAAAATTCGCTTGCCACCTTCCATCGCCTGGCGCAGGAGATCCATCATCTCGGGATTCATCAACCCGCGTTCCAGCAGCCACTCCGGGGTGACCGGTTTTTGTTCATACAAACGAATATTGATAGAGGGATTCCGGCCAGGTGGAGCAATGACTGGGTGCAGTGCCTTAATACGCCCACCACCCGGATTATCAGGAGTGGCCGGCAGCTTGGCATTGATACTGGGATTCGTTTCATTCAAGGTTTTGTTTTGTGGTCCGATCAGACGATCCAGCACCCGCCAGATCTCCCCTGCTTCGGGATGGAGATCTATTGTCTCCCAACGCACAGACCCCTTACGCATGAGCTGCACGAGTCCGCTGGAGTAAATGGTAATCTCTGAGATGTCCGTTCGTGCAGGTGGCAACAGCAAATCCAGGAAACCCAAGCCCAGAATGCGGCGGGTCAACTCTTCTGCAATACCAGCTTCTTGTTGGGCACCTGGCCGGCAGTTGCGCTTGCGTAAAGCAACTGCAATTTGTGCATTGACTCTCTCGCAGATGCGCTGCCGGTCAAGTTCACTTGGATTCTGTAGTACATTCGAAGAAAACTCGTGATTGATCTGATCGATCACCTCATTGAACACTTCGGAACGAGTGGCTTCGTCCAGGACATTTCCCTTTTCTAATTCGTCATACAACCCCAACATTCCAGGCATGTTTATCCTCCAAGTTAAAAGAACCTTCGTCGCATATGCCAATATTGCTATACAAAATCATTGCAAACCAAATAGGGGGGTTCCAGAACCCAACATCAAATTTTAGGTAAAGCGAATCTTTGGTAGACGCAGGATGCCCTTCTTTTCGCTATTTCGGGCAAGGGTATTTTCCACCATTGGGAACAAGGTATTAATAATGGCGCGGATGCCTTTGGCAAACTCGTCCCCACGGGTTACCGGTAGGATGCCTTCGTCCTGTGCCTGAGGGACGCCCGGATCAAAGGGAACGATGGCTGCGATGGGTGGCGCCCACCCCAAAGACTTGGAAAGTTCTTCCTGGAAGATACGGGGCGTGAAGCTGCTCCGTTCTGAAGTCTGGTTCAAAACGAGATAGATCGAATCCCTTGCCAATCGTTTTTCACTTTTCAGGCCGGTCAACAATAAAGTCAAGGTGTGCCGGATCGCGGTCAGATCCGCCAGGGTCGGACGAGCCACAATCAAGGCATAGTTGGCAAAAATGATCGAATGCATCATCCAAAAATCCTCGTTCGTGGGTGCATCCATAACAATGGCCGCATAACGCCCGTCTTCAGAATCGATCAACATGCCATTGATGCTGCCCTCCCCGGTGCCTTTCCCGGAGTTCTCCAAAATATGCATGTATTCCAGGGAGGATTCAGGCGCGATTAAGATCTCCAGATTTTCCTTGCGTTGGATGGCGGCTTGAAAAGCCGCTTTTCCGGGATGGTCAAAATACTCGGTAAGATTAGGTACATAGCGCAAGCCTAAATGAGGCGCAGCCGGCGGGGGGAGTCCCATCGAGACGAGTAGGGTTTTCACGCTCAAACGTACGGATAACTCATACGCCAGGTTCTCCGCGATGGTGGAAACGCCAGCCCCGCCGGCATGAGAGAGCACTGCGATGCGTTTGGTGCCCGTGATGTAAGCAGAGGCAGAGCTGGTCGAATAACCGGATACCCCTTGCTGCATGGGAGCCGCCTGGTTTAAACTCGCCCGGGCGGTCATGGCTGCACCATAGGCTGCTTGTATGATCTCCGTCCAGTTGACCGGTGCGACAAAAACACCCCGCACGGTATCCACCTGGGTAAAAGCTCCTTGAAAATCCTTCTGCGCCAACGGCAGAACCACAATGGCCACTCCTCGCCAGGCGGAGAGCTTCTGCAAAGCACGGATCAGGGAATCCGGGTCAGGCGCAATATCCGCCTGGACAAGCACCAGGTCAGGCCGCAAGTTGTTCAGGTTGGTTTCAAACATGGACCATTGGGCGGCGTGTCCAGAGATCATGAACCGTTGATCCGCCAGGATCGGCTGCTGCATCTGGTAATAGACCACTTCATGGCCGGCTCCGGCCAACATGACCGTTACCTTGTTGGTTTGGTAAGCATTGCCGCTCATCTAGTCCTACTTCTTTCGATCATCGTTCATTTCGTTGTAAAGATCGCCCAGATTGAGCGTAATCACATCCGATACATCCAGACCCAATCCTGAGGTCGGCTCCAGAGCCAGGTGGATCGTGCCATATTGATCGAGAGCCACCAGAAGAGTTGCAGGGTCTACCTTGAAGCCGGGCGTCACTTCTACCAGAACGGTCGGAACATCCAGAACTATCACACTGCCTTCCTGCGCAGAAGCACTGCTTTGGGCAGCCGAATACAATTGATCCTGGCTGGTTCCGGTGGGGAGTTCTTCATAGCGGAAAGATTGCGGCACCATCAAGACCCGCAGGCCCGTAATCACCAGACGAGCCAAAGGGGAAGACGGCGGCAAAGGTGTGGGAGTTGGCGTAAGTGTGGCACCTGCTTCAGGAATTATTGAAACCTCTGTGGAGGTAAAGTCAGAAATCGGAGCGGTCAGAACCGTTGTCCCACTCTCCTTGATTACATCTGGAGAAAGCATACCGATCACGGTCACTGTCTGTCCAGGACGCAGCAATCCGGCTACGCCACTAGCCAGGTCGACATGGATCGCAATGGCGACATGCCCTTCCGCTAACTCAGCCGGGATGCCTGCGCCGGCAATGTCGCCCAGAACAGAGGTCACGATATAGTCTCCCGGAGCTCGCGCGACGGCCACGCTCTTCCCGATGGCATCCGCCAATTTTGTGATGGCGTCAGTGGGTTTAGCTCCCATGGGAATGGTGTGTAATTCAACCAACTGGTCGGTAATGATCGTTCCAGGTGCGATAGAGATTTTGGCAACCACCACCTGGGTGGGACGGATCACCCCATTCAAAAGGGCAATCACGAGTAGGCCAATAATTACTGCCAGCACAATGGCAGCGATGGGGGAACGTTTCTTGGTTTGCATTTTTTATTTCTCCTTTTCAAAAAAATTATGGATGCGAGGCCAGAATATCGGAGGCTGTCCGTTCCAAAGACACAGCCCCCAATCCCTGGGTGATTTCTTCATCCGAAGGTTCATTGCAGCGCAGGATCATCGGACGTACCAACACCGGTTCCAGCCAGAGGACGTCCTCGCTGTAGCCGAACTTGGTAATGGCATAGGTACGGGGAATACGCGCCAGATAGCGTTTGTATTCGGTGTTGACCAGGCCTTTTTCGGAGCGTCCTAAATGCGGCAGAATCACATCGCGGTCTTTGGGGTCTTTGGTCTGGAAGACAAAGATATTGGCGCACGAAGAGAGGATTCCCGAAGGCAGTTCACTTACGGTTTGGGCCATCAGATGCAGAAAGATGTTGTACTTACGTCCATCCCGCCACATGGTTTGGAAGAGATGGCTGACCGGGTTACCCGATTCACCGGGTCCCTGATCTGAAGCTGCCCCACCCGACACGCCGGTCAGTACCTTATTGGCTTCTTCGAAGAAAATCTGCATGGGAGGAAAGTGTTTGCCGCTCAGCGTTTCACGCCGGCGGGTGACGGCATCCGAATACAGGATGCTGGCTAACAAAGAAAGCAATGCCGCTTTGGAATATTCGTCCATTTCGGCTCCTCCCTCAATCACGACGATGCCCCAGGGAGCTTCCGGATTTCCCATCAGCCCCAGGTCTTCCACTCCCAGACCGCTGGCGGAAGCACCGTACTGGCGAGCCATGGTACCTTCAGAAAACTGCTCGAGACGGAGCAGAACGCCTTCCAGACTGGTGCGGCTGGCCTGATCATTCTTCAATTTATCTTTGTAAAAATTGAGACGATCCACCCAGGCAGAGACATCCATCTGCCTACTACGAAAAATAGCTAGGGTTTGTAATTCTGAAGGAGACAGGGATTCCAATAAGGTGCCTGGATGCAGGCTTTCTGGATTCCCTCCTGAACTCAGACGATCCTTTTTTATCAACGCCACTTCCCGCTCATCCTGAAGATGCCCCAGCGGGCCATTTTGCAGCTTGGGATCGCCGGTCAGGACACCGGCTTCCAAATACAATTCAGTCAGTGCGCGGCGCATGAAGCCTAACTGTCTGGCTCCCATGCGGCCGGCATTGGCAAAGAGTTCCGCTACCATGCTGCGATACCGTCCCGGATCAATGCGGCGCGGGATCTGTAAAATATTCCAACGCAGCGGCCGCGGCGAACCCGGGTAAAGCTGACGAATATCCACATGTCCCAGGCCATCTTCCGAATCCTTCTCACCGACTCCCGGCCAGTTCATGGCTTTACGCCAACCCTGGCCAAAATCCAAGACAATGGTGCGGTAATGCCAGAAGCGGGTGGTCTCGTAAGCCAGACGTTCCGCAGCAATCGACTTTCCAAACCCGGTATCCCCCACAAAAGCGGTGTGAAAATGGCGGTCGGGAGAGAGCTTCAAAAAGGTATCCGTCAGCAGCCCTGTCTCGCTTGACCATTGCCTGGCCAGCGTAATATTGCCTGGCATATCCGGATAGAAAGCAAAGGCAGGGGTTTCTTCCTGAGTGGTAAGCGCCAGTCCTTGTTCGAACATGCCCGGAGCGGTATAGGCCGCCACCTGTAACATGGTCAAGAGGGTAGAATCTGCATACCCGCTCATGGCTTCGGGAATGGTTTCAATGCGGGTGGAAGGGATAAATGCCCGTGCGTGCAGGCCGATGTAGGCTTGTTCGGGATCCGTGAGCGCGCGTGTTTGCACGCCGGCAACCACATCTTCCGTTCCATGAAAAGCTTCGGGAATGAGTCCCATTAAAGCTTGCACACCCTGTTCGCTTCGCGCCAAAGCATACAAATCGGTATAGAAAGCACCTTCCACGCTGGCAATATTTAACAACTTTCGTTGGGTGCGCATGATCTCGGTCAGAAGGATATAAGGATCATCCTGCCACTGGTAACCATTGGAGAGAGAGAAAGACGGCGCCACCCCTACGCTCATCCCTGAGCTGATTCCTTTTCCAATGGTTTGTCCCAGACTGGTTCCATCCGTTTGGGAATTCGCCGTGCTGGTTGAATCAGCATGACTCTGGGTAGTGGAAGTGCTGGAAGTGTCTGCTACCGAATTGGTCATTGAGCCGGAAAGGGTATTTGCCTCCGATTGGGTGGTTGAATGACTGTGAGAAAGGGTATTGGATTGACTTTGCGTGACACTTTGAGAAACACTATCCGATTGGCTCTCAGTAACCGAATGCGTGCTCGCATCCGCTGAACCACTGCTGTTGATTACCCCGTCGGCGGTTCCCCAATTGGCACTGCTACCTACATTGGCGGATACCCCGACTCCGGCCGGCGCAACACTTCCACCTAAACTACCGTTCACCCCATAGGAGGAGCTATCGGAATGAGAAGTAGCCAGGCCGGAAGAATCGGAATGGGAAGAACCATTGCTAACAGCCGTCCCTTCCGTATGGGTGGTGCCATTTGAGATCGCGCTGCCCACTGTGGAGGAAGTCCCAACCGTATCTGTCTCGGAAGTTCCCGTCGTGTGCGCCCAGCCACTCGTGCTGGCCTGCCCAACAGTATGCGCCTGACCCTGGGAATTAGCCACACCATCCGTGGCCGCGACACCCTGAGTGACGCCACTGGCATGGTTGGTACCGGACGACTGGGAGGCGTTTTCTGCCAGGCCACCGGTCAGGATGGCCGGCAGGCTGATCCCAAAGGAAGCTGCCCGCGTGCCCAGCTGGCGTGAAGCATACACAGAGGTTTCTTCGAGCATGCCGGCCAACATGCGCGTAATATCTTCCAGGCGCACATGACTTGTGAGCAGCATCAGCAAGAATTCTTCTTCCAGACTGCTCATACCGCGGAAAAGCAGTTCGTTTTGTTGGAGTGTATACTGCTGTGCGCCTTCACTTCTAGAAGTTAATGGATCGCGCATGGAAGAATCACCCCCACGGGCATTTTCCCGCGGATCCGGATGTCCAACCGCCACAACCGCATAGGGCATTTGCTCAAGCGAATGCGCCAACCATTGGGCAACCTCCGTGGAAAGGGATTCCAGACGAATCTGGCGGTACGCCCCAACCAAACCGGCCCGTAAGGCAGAAAGGTCGCGCAATGAACGCTGGATCGCTTCTTCTTTCTTTGCAGAAAAGGCTGCCACTCCATAGCATTGCACGATGCCGATCTTGGGGTTCTTGAAAATACCAGCCGTTAAATACACCAGGTCCACCTGGGCACCGTATAGGCCACGTAAGACCGTGCGCATCTTCTGCAGCAGGCCGGCATCCCGCCGTGCCTCCAGGGAGATATACCGTAATTGCAGTAACCGTACTGCCCGGTAACCCTGATATTCCCTTTTCCCTTCCCGTTCAGTGACATGAAAGATCAGATAATCAAGTTCATTCTGTTCATTGAAATGCAGTTCGGTGCCTTCCACTTCCAGATCATTGGGGATGGAAAGGGAATTCTTTGTTCTTAGCCAGGGAATGGCTTCGCTCAGTTTTCCAATAATCATTTTTCTCAATTCTCCAGATTTGTGATCGCCTCATCAATCCGCCAACGGAATAGGTTGGTAAACTCATGAGGCTGCTCTTGTTTGCGCAAGAGAAGCCCTGGATTGCTTATACTTGCCACCAGACTGCATCGACAACCTCATTTACGCTGGGCTCGTTAACCACCACCTGTCCCCTTCGGGGATGTTCCGATGGGGAGCCCTGGCAATTTGAGGGAGACGACCGTTTGGTTTCATTTGCGGACGAATAACGTTCATACTGTTCTTGTGAGGATTGCTCCTTTCCTATTTCACTTCCCGTCCACTCAGGATGTTTTTGGGAAGCCTTCCAGGGTTTCAATTTGAACAAGAGAGCCATCTGAGCGATCAGTGCCGCAAATGCGCTAAAAAGAATGAAACCTGCCAGCAATATGATCATTGCGATCACAACTAGAGCTGGTCCGCGCAGCAAACCCATAACCTGTGACATTTTGATCTCCAATCGTTGAAATAAAATCTGACGTTTGAAAAACCATCCGACGTTCATAAAACTCTCACCCTAAAAGGCAGAGTAATAAATCCAACAAGCTCACAGGAGTGTGGGCTGGTTAGAGCTATTCCCCTACCTCCTGGTCCGGTAACGATTGATCAACTCAGTCGCTCCAGCCAATGGGTTAACGAGCGACATTGGGTTGATCAGCACTTGCTGCAGCAACATGGCAAAATAACCCAGCGGAATCACCAACCATAAAGCCCACAAAATAATGCTGGTCACATTCCCGCGCGTGTTGGCTATCACTGTGGCGGCATTTTCCGATGAACCGATCAAGGCCGCCCATTGATCGGTAGTTAGTTGCGCTGTGTAGGCCAGGTAGAGCCGGCTGCCGATCACGGCCAGAGAGTAAATCACGATTCCTGATTTCACATTCCATAACAAGGTATGTTCTTGCATATGGACTAGCAAAAGCAGGATCGTTCCGGTGATCCACATGGCAGCTCCCAGCCATGGCACCGGCGCACCCATGCCCCACTGGCTGATCACCCACAATACCAGCACGAAAGCCGTGGTGATCTGTGCGGTATAGAGTTCCGGCGTGGCCGCCTCCCGACCGTTGCGTCCTGGTCGAAATGCTGCCCTGGATTGCACCCTTTTGTCGACAAAACGAATGATCAGGCCGGCACACAGGATACTGACGATAGCTGCGCTGGAATCACCCAGCCAATAGACAGTCGCCAGGATACCGTTCAATAAATAGGTAGGCAAAGAAGAAAGGAAATTTCCAAAGATCACAAAATAATCCGTCATAATTTTCTTCCTCCTTTCCTGTAGCCTTCACCTCTTGGGCAATAAAAATAAAAAAATAGATCCTTTTTTCACAACTGGTAGAGAATGGATCAAACTTCAAAGGCAATTCAGACCCATTGGTTCAAAACCTGCTATTGCACCAAGGCGGGTAAAGCAACATACATCTGAAAGACTCCATCCGCGCCGAGTCGCCTGGGTTGAGTGATTTGCACTCCACGAAAGTGTGTTCCGGTAGTAACCACATCCAAACGAAGATTGAATTTACCCGGATCGGCGAATGGAACCCGGAGCGCTGTTCCTGTTGCAGTACAGGTTCCACTACTATTGCATCCACCTAACCATGAACCCAGCCCAGGAATTAAAGTAAAGGTAGCCTGGTGAACGTAGGCTTCATAATGGCTTTGCCCCAGGTTTCCTGTGATCCAATTTTGGCTGGTACTTGCCAGGGTCGCAGTCGCCCGCAAGGAAGCCACTGCATCCGGAAGATGTTCCACGTGCTTTCGGCATTCTTTGAGTACCCTTTCGGTACCGGTAACGCCATCATTGACCTTTGACGCTGAACCTGTCTTGCAACTTGGGGTTTCTCCAGCGCCGGCGGCACGACAAATAGTACGGGTTTCATAGATCGGTTCATACCAGGTGAAGATAACTGGAGGAATGGTTACTTTTGCCTGGATATCCGCACCACGCCGGTTTCCAGTGTCCTGCCCGACGACCAGGGGATTGTTCGGAGCGCTCTTTTGAATACTTAGAACGGGTTGTTGTAGGATCACGCTTGAATCAGGACATACGTTTGAAGGCACCGGAGGCGTGACAATTCCCGAGCAACCTCCTGGTATCGAGTCACAATTGAGTTGTCCATTCAGATACAACAGGTAAATAGAGCGAAATGCATCATCATTCCAGGACATCTGCAGCAGGTTCGTAATGAATCCCCACCCGGAAAAGTAGGTCCAGGCATTTTGATTTCCATTGAGTACTGCATTCCAGAATTGATCCGGACTTTTATATTCAGGATGATCCGCTTGAACCTTATTCCAATCCAGGTTCTTACCTACGGCCAGACCCAGAAAAGCGATCAGGGTGCTATCCCCGTTTCCCAGAGAACCATAGGCAGTGGCCAGACCACTTTCTTGCGGGTTCATAGCCATAAAGAACAAGGTTGAAGCGGAAGGTAAAACGATGACATTTCCACTCGGAGTCTGATAGCGATGGTAATTGGCATCCAGGTCAAGCGATTGTCCAAAGGGCAGATCCATTGACATCCAATCAGGATTATCTGTAGTCACCCCCAGATCGATCAGATCTGGATTGAGGTTCCCGTCTGATTGAAATACTTCAGACCAGGGATCGTTACTTTGTGCATAAACCGCTGATGGGATAAGCAAAGTCAAGAGGACAAAGATGAGAATAACTCTTTTCATTATTTCTTTCCTTCATTTGCAGGTGTGCTGGTAATTTTCTGACGAGAGACAAGGACGTTAATTTCTGATTCCATCAGAAAGCGATCAAACTGCCACCCGTTGTCAGTTTTTTTGAGGGCGATATAAGCTGTGTCCTGGGTCTTATTACTGCCCGGTAATGGGGAGGACAGGTTAATGATCATTTGCCAAACTTGCTCGGAACCGTTATCTGCCACCTTTTCAACCGCTTGTGCTTTTGCGGTGACTACCGATTTGTCATCCACGTATTTTTTCCACAAACGATCCGCGCCGGCCGTAAATAGCTGACAACCAGTAGATGTACTGACATCACAAATCCGTTTGAGCCAGACTGCTTCGTTTTCCCGATAATCTATTTGGAAAACAGCTTCGACGGCTGAGACGGCTGTAGAAGACGCCATACTGTCTTCGCTGGTGGTTGGTGTAGAGCTTTGCTCAACCCGCAGAGGCCATTGCTGGACAAGCAAGATTCCTATTGCAATGACTACTGCCAGAATAATTGCCAGGATCAAGTGACGCTTTGAGACAGGGATTTCTTTCAATTTTTTCTCCTTTGGTGATTAGGTTCAACAATTGGTTAAATGAAAAGCGCCCATTTACGTCTTGATCTCCTTTGTGAAAACAAAAAAGGGAAGACATAAAGGGTCGCTCCAAGGATTGTTTGGAACAGCTGAAATTTATCAGCGACCTGTTCTGTTCATTTTATTAGGTTGTAACTCCAATCATAACCAGTCTAAATCCTGTATCCAAGAGGGGTCAAATAAACTTCTTCCAATTTCTGGGGTATATTTACTTGACAAAAGTTTACTAGAGTATTACAGTATAACTAACCTAACTGATAAGGAAAACGCACATGCCAAAAACAAATTCCGCCAGTAAACCAGTACGATCTTTTCGAATAAGTCCTGAAGGCGTGAGTCAATTAAGAGCAATGGCAAGCGTGATGGGACGGAGTGAAAGCGATGTGATTGAGGTTGCATTGGATCGGATGTATCGGGAGGAAATTCGTTACAACCGGGCCCTACGAGAGAGTGCCCAACCAGAAGATCAGTATCAGATAAATAAAGGAAATGAAGGAGAAAATGAAATTCATCGGAATGTTTCTTAAGTTGATTGGAAGTGTCATCAAGACTGTGGTTATCCTGACGATTTGCTCCAGTATTTTATTCGTTGCCTACAAGGGAAACCAACCTATGCAGGTTCCTGAAGCTCCAAAAGGGATGACCTACTTCGAATTCATTGCTGACCGGATAGATGCTGCAAAAACGGTAGAACCTTCCCGGTGCGGGTGGGGGATGATGGCATCACTGGCAATCCTTGGGCCAATCTATTCTGTTGTTTATACCGAAGCGGGAATTCACCCGGATGGAGCACTTGCTCATGGCATCGCGCCAGATCCTGATATTCCGAAGGATGTAGCCGGCGCGAAGTGGTATGAGGTGCCTGGTATCTGGTGGAATACAGTTGAAAGATTATCCTGGACAATGGTGGGGAAGCAGACAGCGTATGGATGTAAATTTAGGCCAGTTCTACCTACGAAGTAGCTTTTACGATCCCTGTGATAGAAGTTTGGCGCACTTAATTAATATTCATATAAACAATTCCGGAGTGCCCTTCTTGATTAAGGGCACTCCAAACAGGGGAAAGAAGGTGACAGACATCTTTGTAGGAGTCAATCCCACCCAGTCACTTAAGACAACAACATGCCCCATAGAGATGGAGCACTTTATTGAGATACCTACCCTCCCACCTGGTATGCAACAGCAATTGTACCTGGGCCAACATGGGTACCAACTACTGGGCTAATCTCAGACAGGATGCACTCGACAGGTGAAAAACGGAGGCGGGCGGTTTCTAACACCTGTTCGGCCGTCTCACGAGCCATTGCATGAAACACGGAAACCCGCACCGGAGAGCATCCGGCAATTCCCTCTTCCACCAAATTTAGCATACTTTCGATT
>JAJFTV010000101.1 GCA_021372725.1 Chloroflexota bacterium
ACCCAAAACCTGCCTGAAGTGGAATGAGGAACACCTTGGCGATGGCGTTCCATGGCACGAGAAATGGAATATTCAGATCCAATGTAGAAACCAGCAGGAAAGAAAAAACCACAATCGTTGCAGGAATCACGAGCCAGGCCAGCCCATTCCGCTCCAGATTCTTTTGAAGGCGCACAATTCCCATCACCCATTGCAGCGAAAAAAGCGCCAGATGAATTGGCGTGATTGCTATGCAGGCGCGAATACCATACGCAGCGTATTCCAGAATACGACTCGCATCCATGACACCCGGCAAGGTTATTTCTGCCACTGAAAAACCAAGTGTAATGGCTACAAGCCAAAACAGAACTGCACTTTTCAACCAGGGCATAAGAAACCAACGGATCGTTACATGGCGGCGGTTGACGGGCATCTGGCAAATCAGCATCGCATCCTGCTCTGAAAAAACGACCGGACTGCGTCTCAGGGATTGCCAAAAGGTAAAAACACTCCATACACCCATCAGCAAAACCTCAAGAAAGATTGCTGCACGAATCGGATCAATGGGGTTAAGCAAACGTAAAAAAACGGCCCCGCCGCTGGCAAAGAAAGTCAGTGTCACAAAGATCCAGATGCCAAAAAAAATTATGAGATAAAGAAGGTAAATGCGGTTAGCGAGTGAATGGTCGCGATGTTCATAAGCAACAAGTGATAACCAGTAAGCAAATTCGCGCTCTTCCTGCCGGGTACGTAACCAATGGACAGCGTGCATCTAATCCGTCTCTATTACGCCATGCTGAATGGTCAGGCGACGGTCCCCTAATTGGTTGATTAAATTCGGGTCATGGGTGGTTAACAAAACCGCTGCACTTTGTTCGCGTAAATGCCGCAACTCGTTAATCAGCAATCCAACCCCTTCAATATCGAGAGCTGAAGTGGGTTCATCCAGAAGGATCACTTCAAATGGACGAATTAAGGCAAGCGCCAGGCCTAATTTCAAACGCATACCACGCGAAAAGTGGTGAGGAAAAAGGTCTTTGGCTTCCCATAAACCAAGTTTGCGCAGTAATTCTTCAGCTCTCTGATCGAAGTCTTGTGTCACCTCATTTGCCATGGCAATAAAACGCAAATGCTCCCAGGCGGTTAATTCCAGGTAAAAATGGGGAACATCAGGAACATATACCAGACGCCGGCGGACTTCAATTTCGTCCCGATACAAATCAAAATCTGCCACCGTAACGGTGCCGCCGGATGGGCGGACGAGACCTGACAGGCAAGAGAGCAAAGTTGTTTTTCCGGACCCATTTGGACCGGATAAAACTGCGATTTCCCCTGCATTTAATCCAAAAGAAGCTGGAGCCAAAGCTATAAAGGAATCGTATTTTTTACTTAATTCCGTAACGACAAGACGTAAAGCCAACTGATTCTCCTTGTTTTCCTCTTTTTGTGCGCCTCTATGAGTTCTAAAAACCTGACAAGCTTTTTACGTTTACCCTGGTTTATTGTACATGAATTTCAAACCACACAAGAGTTTATTTGGGATTAAAGTTGCTTTTCCTCAAGCTTAACCATTTTACATTAACTGTTAACCAGGTGTTAATTCCGCGATAAAGATGACTTAATAATACAAGTGTATAGTAATGAAGGTCATAAAAATCTGTTCAACAAAGGAAGATACAATGCGTTTCAATAAACACATCTCTTTGGTCATTTCTCTCCTTGTACTGTTTACGATGGTGCTCTCTGCCTGTGGTTCTGCGACACCCACACAGGCCCCCACTGACTCAGTGGATTGGTCAAAAGTGAAGACCGTCGCTGAAGGTGGCGGTATGGAGGCACTCATCGCTGCAGCCAAAGCCGAAGGTGAACTGAACGTCATCACCTTGCCGCGTGATTGGTGTAATTATGGCGAAATGATGGACAACTTCTCCGCCAAGTATGGGATCAAGGTCAATTCACTCAATCCTGACGGCGGTTCCGCTGACGAACTGCAGGCAATCATCGACAACAAGGGTAATACGGGCCCTCAGGCTCCGGATGTCCTCGATATTGGCCCCGCTTACGGCCCGCTTGCCAAAAGTCAGGATTTGCTTGCCCCTTACAAGGTTGAAACCTGGGACACCATCGAGGGAACCAATGATTCTGATGGCTATTTCTTCGTAGATTATCGGGGTGTGCTGGTTTTCGAAGTCAACAGTGATGTTGTCACCGATATGCCTGCCAGCTACAAGGATCTGCTCGATCCCAAATACAACAACCAGGTGGCTCTTGCCGGCGATCCGCGTGCTTCCAATCAGGCTGCCCAAACCGTATATGCTGCCGCAATTGCCAACGGCGGTACGCTTGACAACATTCAGCCCGGTCTGGATTATTTCAGGCAATTAAATGAGATGGGTAACCTGCTGCCCCTGATTGCCGACGCCGGCCCGGTCGCCAAGGGTGAAACTCCCATTACCTTCGAATGGAGCTGGAATGCGTACGCAAACAAAGACAGATTCAACGGTAACCCCAACATTGAAATCATTTACCCAAATGATGTAAATTGGGGTGGTTTTTACTACCAGGCTATCAGCGCTTATGGTCCTCATCCTGCGGCTGCCCGCCTGTGGCAGGAATACCTCTATTCTGACGAAGGCCAGTTGACCTGGATTAAGGGGTACTGCGCTCCCGCCCGTCTGACTGATCTGTTGAGCCGCAACGTGGTTTCTGACGAATTGAAAACCAAGCTGCCCGATTCGCAGTTGCTCGCCAGCTCGATCGTACCCTCCGGCGACCAACTGGATAAAGCCCGCGCGGATGTCAAAGAACAATGGGACTCGGTGGTCGGTCTCGATATTGTCACAGCCGGACAATAGGTTTGCATAAAAAGATTGAGAAGTGCATGGCCTGGAGAATTATTCAGACCATGCACCTTCTGATTTGATCATGACCAATCAAAAAACGAATCTTCTCGCGAAAAACCGATCACTGAAGCCCAAATCAATTTCTAATTGGATCGGTCTCATCCCTTTTTTTGTCTTTGTTTTTGCTTTTCTTATCCTTCCAACCCTTAATTTATTTTCCGGGGCATTCAAGGATCAACAGGGCAATTTCACGCTTGCAAATTTCAATTTTTTAACCGATCAATATGTTCTAAAATCCTATGCGATCAGTTTGCAGGTGAGTGTCATTACCTCTCTTGTCGGAGGAATTTTCGGATTCTTTGTTGCTTATGCGATTACGCTCGGAAATGTACCGCGTTGGATGCGTAACATCCTGATGTCATTTTCAGGTCTGGCCGCCAATTTTGGTGGTGTACCTCTGGCTTTTGCATTTATCGCCACACTTGGGCGTACCGGCCTGGTCACTGCGCTTCTCAAGCAAATTTGTTTCATGAACAGTTCAGGGGTGCAGGTTTGTCCCTTTAATCTTTACGATCATGGCTTCAACCTGTACAGTATGGCTGGTTTGGTTTTGGCTTATACCTATTTCCAATTTCCGCTCATGGTGCTCACCATCATCCCGGCGCTTGAAGGCTTGAATAAGGACTGGCGTGAGGCTTCCGATACCCTGGGAGCTAAAAGATGGCAGTACTGGATGCATGTGGCTTTGCCTATTCTCTGGCCGTCCATTCTTGGAGCGATTCTTTTGCTATTTGGCAGTGCTTTTGGTGCGTTTGCCACTGCCCAGGCATTGACAGGTGGCAGCATTTACCTTGTGACCATATTGATTGGACAGCAAATTCGCGGTGATGTCTTAAACAATCCCAATGAAGGTTATGCCCTGGCATTGGGGATGGTGGTGGTGATGGCTGTCACCATTGCCGGGTATACCTTCCTGCAGCGCCACACGGCGAGGTGGCTTAAAAAATGAAAATGAAACGAATTAACCTTTGGGCGTTGTTTTGGGCGATACTGGCATTATTGTATTTCTTCGTGCCAATGTATGGCACTCTGGATTTTTCTTTACGCATGAAAAAAGGCGTTATCAGCTTGCTGGCCTACCAAATTGTGCTGGCAGATCCGCAATTTTTGGCCAGTTTTCGCTATTCAGCTACCATGGGTGTAATTTCTGTGACGGTGAGTCTGCTCCTTTTTATCCCCACCGTTTACTGGGTTTACCTGAAACTTCCCCAGGCACGCCCCATATTGGAAATTGTTACCATCCTGCCCTTCATTATCCCGACCATTGTGTATGTTTTCGGACTCATTCGCACCTTTGGCCGTCCCCCGTTCCAGTTGACGTTGACGCCCTTTAAAACAGACATTCTGATTGCCGCAGGTTATGTCATTCTATCAATGCCTTATATGTTCCGTGCGATTGACGTGGGTATGCGCTCTATCGATGTGCGAAATTTAACTGAAGCGGCTCAAAGTTTGGGTGCGAACTGGTTACAAATTCTGGTTAATGTGATTCTGCCTAATCTGCGCACTGCCATCTTAAGCGGCGCGCTGATTTGTTTTGCCACTGTCATGGGCGAGTTGATTTTGGGAGATTTCCTCGTCCGCCCGGCGCTTGGATCCTACATGGTGGCAGTCGGAAGAAGCCGTGCCTATGAACCGGCAGCCCTTGCCATTATGAGCTACGCGCTTACCTGGGCTTGCCTGGGTTTGATTCAATTCTTTAGCCAGGGTGGCGCTTCCCAGAAACAATTGACCGGTCGATAAGGATACCGTTTTCGAGGAATTGATGTCATATCTTGAATTTTTGCATGTCCAAAAAACTTTCCCGGGGGTTGTTGCTGTTGAGGATTTCAGCTTGAGCATCGCCCAGGGAGAGCTAATTTCCTTTCTTGGCCCGAGTGGTTGCGGTAAAACAACTACTTTACGCATGGTCGCCGGTTTTGAGCAACCCACAGCCGGGCAAATCACCCTGGCCGGAAAAGATTTGACTTTTCTGCAGCCCAATAAGCGAAATGTCGGCATGGTCTTTCAGTCTTACTCTTTGTTTCCTAACATGACTGCTGCCGAGAATATTGGCTATGGATTGAAAGTGGCCGGTAGACCCAAGGCAGAGATCAACCAACGTGTGAAGGAAATGCTTGAACTCATCCAAATGGAAGAATTCGGGTCACGGTATCCCGCCACATTGTCGGGTGGGCAACAGCAACGTGTGGCGCTTACAAGGGCTCTTGCCATACGCCCGCAGGTGCTTTTACTGGATGAACCGCTTTCCGCCCTGGATGCCAAAATCCGGGTTGAGCTGCGGAATGAAATCCGCCATATCCAGCAACAATTGGGGATTACCACGATCTACGTGACGCATGATCAGGAGGAAGCTCTTTCGATTTCCGATCGCATTGTTGTGATGAGTAAGGGAAAAATTGAACAGGTTGGCACCCCAATCCAGATTTACAGATTTCCGGAAACCCGGTTCGTTGCTCAATTTGTGGGACAGATCAACCTGATTGCCGTGGACGTGGTCAATCCTTCGGATGGCATTGTGCGGCTTGGGACGCAAACGATCCGGGCTGGGCAGTATGATCACCTGAATGGTAACAAAGTGATGCTGGCAGTACGGCCTGAGGAGATCAATCCAGGTTACGAGGAAGGGGGGAACAACCTGACCGGTAAAGTGGACTCTATTACGTATCTTGGCTCGATTGTTCGCATTCGTATTGATGTGGAAGGGAATCCAATCTTAATGGATGTCTTTAACGAAAGGAGGCTCCAAATGCCAGGCATCGGGAATTCTTTTCAATTGACTTTTCCGGTGGATGCTTGCTGGGTATTGTAGAAAAGGACAGTGCTTCGCGCCATGCTTGCAGGAAATTCACCAGGCCAGAATCGTCCCATTAATCAAGACTATTCGACCAATCGGGTTAGACGAATATCAATGATTGCAGTCTTGTAAAAATAATTTGAGGCAGAAAACCAATATGACCAACCTTTCACCCTGGAAAGACAAAGCTCTTTTTACCCCCGGGCCATTGACAACCAGTCTCACTGTCAAACAGTCCATGTTACACGATTTCGGTTCTCGGGATGCCGATTTTCTAATTGTCATTCGAGAAGTGCGAGAGCGGCTGGTATTGCTGTGCGCCAACCCCGATCAATTTACTTCGGTCCTGATACAAGGCAGTGGTACCTATGGAATAGAAGCAGTGCTTTCATCGGTCATTCCACCGGAGGGGAAACTACTTGTTTTGATTAACGGTGCCTACGGAAACCGGATGGTTAATATTGCAGAGGTGCACCACATTTCTACGACAAAGCTGGTTTTCGCGGAAAATTCCCAGCCGGATGCCGCTGCCCTGGATCATGCCCTTGAGGTTGATCCCACCATTACCCATGTGGCTGTTGTGCATTGTGAGACCACCACCGGCATCATCAATCCGATTGAAACGTATGGTGAGGTGGTTCGAAAACATCATTGCACCTATATTGTCGATGCAATGAGCAGTTTTGGCGCATATCCTATTGACATGGAAGCCTGCGGGATCGATTTCTTGATCTCATCCTCGAACAAATGCATAGAGGGTGTGCCTGGTTTCTCGTTTGTCATTGCCAGTACCGAAATGCTGAAGGCAACCCGCGGTTATGCCCGTACGCTCAGCCTTGATCTGCTGTCGCAATGGGAGGGGCTGGAACGTGATGGCCAATTCCGGTTTACACCCCCCACCCAAGTAATTCTGGCCTTTCGACAAGCCTTGATTGAACTGGAACAAGAAGGCGGTGTGGAGGTGCGTAGAGAACGCTATTTATTGAATTATCATATTGCCCTCGAAGCAATGGGTAAGATGGGCTTTCAGGCTTATGTTGAGGAGGGGAAACGAGGTTATATTATTACGTCGTTCCACTATCTCGACCACCCCAACTTCAATTTTCAAAATTTTTACGAACGCTTAAGCGCCAAAGGGCAGGTGATTTACCCAGGCAAACTCAGCCATACCGATTGTTTTCGCATAGGCCATATTGGCCGACTCAACAGTTCAGATGTCCGTACATTGATGGCAGCTATTGCTGAAACGCTGCTTGAAATGGGCGTGGAATAGATCGTAGATAATAGAGGAGTCTATGGGTTTATATTATCGATACTTTGCAAAAAGCCCGGTGAAAGCTGTTATTCTTGATTGGGCTGGGACAGCGGTGGATTACGGCTCTTTCGCTCCCGCGGCAGTTTTTCTGCGTCTCTTCGAGAGCCAGGGCGTACATATTACCGCTGAAGATGCCCGCTCTGGTATGGGCTTGATGAAGAAAGACCACTTGCGTAACATCCTTTCACGCCCATCTGTAGCGCAGGCATGGCAGGCTGTTCACGGCGTTCCGTGTTCTGATACGGATTTGGACAATCTGTTTGCAAACTTCATCCCGATGCAGATGGCGGTTTTGACGGAATACGCCACTCCTATCCCCGGTTTGCTGGATGTTGTCAGTGATTTACGCGAACGCGGTATCAAAATTGGCTCGACCACCGGTTACATTCGTTCAATGATGGATGTCCTCGCACCGAAGGCCAAGGAAAATGGTTATGAACCCGATTGCGTTGTCTGCCCGGATGAAGTGCCTGCCGGGCGGCCTTACCCGTGGATGTGCTACCAGAACGCCATGCAAATGGGTGTTTACCCGATGTCGGCGATGGTTAAGGTGGGCGATACCGTCGTCGATATGCAGGAAGGGCTAAACGCAGGCATGTGGACCGTAGGGCTGTCGCTGACAGGTAATCTGGTCGGGCTGTACGAAACCGAAGTTGAAGCGCTTTCCAAAGAAAAACGGCAGGAGCTCCGTTGCAGAGCGGAAATGCAGCTATACAAAGTTGGTGCACATTATGTCATCGAAGGTATTTGGGATTTACCTGGTGTTTTAAATGATATTGAATTTCATCTTGCACGTGGGGAGCACCCCAGGCAGTCAAATGAATATGTTGATACCTAAAGCGCTCCCCGTTCTTTCAGATGACTGCAGCAGGAATAACCGCTTATTTTTTCTTACAGAACAAACGTTTCGCCAGCAGACAGGCTCCCAGGGCGATCCCGGCGCCTTTCAACGCCTTCAGGCCAAAGCGCATGCTGCGCTTTTCAGGGATCTTGTAAAACGTGTAGTATGACAGGGATGAGATGCTCAGATGATCGATGAAGCCTTCGGCGTTGCGTTGGAATGCCAACTGCGTCAGCTTGCCGTCGGTGACGTTTTCAAAAGAGAGCGGGTCATTGTTGTCCACCGGGTACAGGTCAAGGCCTTTTTTATATGGTCCGGCCAGTGCCCTCATTTTCAGCTTGCTGTCTTCCACGTAAATCTCGATTTCGCCGCCATAGGTCATCCAGATGCGGGCATTGCTGTTGAATCCTTTGTACGGAGAGTAGGAACCGACCATGTCCTTCCACAGGTGCGGAGTCTGGACGATACCCGGCACGGGAAGGCGCTTGTCGTAGTCCGGCAAGCCCATCAGGCTGCGCAGAACGTCCTTGCCAAAGTGATAGATGGCGCGCGTATTGGAATTGGCCGACATAAACACACCCAGTTTATCCTGCGGGGCAACCCACAGTGCCGAGTTGAAACCGGACAGCGACCCGCCGTGCCAGATGGCCTTATGCCCGTCCAGATTTTCCAGGAAGAGGCCCAACCCCATCGCGCCGAGGTTTGGATGTTCCTGATAGAAGGGGGTCATCATTTTCTTGAGTGTTTCGGGCTTGATGACACTGCCGTATTCGTTGGTTCCGCCGTTCATCAATGCCGCCATGTAGTGTGCCATTTCTTCCACACTCGATATGGCTGTTCCGGCGGCATGGCCTGGAAATTCAACGTAATCGACGATTTCCAGTTTGCCTTTTTTCAGGGTGTAGCCCTGGGCAAGCTGTTCTTTTACCCTGTCGGAGAGCGTGAAATCACTGTGAGGCATGCCCAGCGGGTCAAAGATGTTCTTGACCATGTAATCGCGGAAGGGCATGCCGCTCAGGTCTTCGATCAGTTGACCCAGTGTGGCGAAGGCATTGTTGGCGTAGGCCCACTTCTTGTCAGGGTAGACATCGGGGGCAAGGACGCCGTTATAATACTCGGCCAGTGGTGGAACGTGATCTTTATATTTATTTTCTTCATGTTTCTCGAACAGCATGGATTTGATCAAATCCTGGGTGGTGGGCATTTCGCCGATGCCGGAAGTATGGGTGAGCAGATGCCGGATGGTGACCTGGGGGGCGTTCGGGTCCCGGTGCAGAACCTGGTAAGCCTTGAGATACTTGTTGACCGGGTCATCCAGTTTGAATATTCCCTGCTCCCAGAGCTGCATCACTGCAATGGCGGTAAAGGTTTTGGAGATGGATGCAATTCTGAAATTGGTTTGCGGGGTAATCGGGCGGTTGGTTTTGGCGTCTGCCAGGCCAAATCCTTTGGCATAGATGAGTTTTCCGTCTTGCACAACCCCAATACCCATTCCGGATAAGGCATATTTGTTGATGAACTCAATCACGCGCTCGTCCAGCGCTTTCAATGTATCCTCGACTGCTGTGCTGCTCATTTTATAAATCTCCATGGATCGAATGAAAAAATGGGCTATCAGACAAAAATGTTACCAATCAGCAATATGATTTTATCACAGTCAATTTGCCCGGTAACAGCGGGTGGGCCGGGTGAGGGCATTTTACTAAGCTAAACCATGAAAGACACGAAAAGAGATGATTTGGGGAGTGAACCCTGCCTTTTTCGGCGGGATAACCATCCACAAACAGGGCAACCGCAAGGGTTTCCCCTACGGTAGTTGGTTTATTCGTGCGTTTCAGCAGGCTGTGGCCTGCTGAAACGCACGAATAAACGAATGGGGGATGGCAGGTTTATGTTCCGACCATGGAAACAATGTTGGAAAACCGGTAATCAATAATCACTATTGGTAATGGTATCTGGCCTGCAAGAAATCAATCCGGTCATCCCGGACCAGATATACAATTCGATGCTCGCTGGTTATCCTTCTTGACCATGCTCCCGGTGTCAGGTATTTGAGAGGTTCGGGTTTTCCAATCCCTTCGAAAGGATCGTCCAGAATGGCTTCGATCAGATTGAATACCTTAATTGCCAGCTTACGGTCAGTTTCCACCCAATATCGGAGATCTTCGATGAACTCCAACTGGAATACTGCCATACGCTCTTTTTTACTCAAGCCGTACCTCACGGCGTAAATCTTCAAGTTCCTGTGGTTCTGTCTCGTTTTTCAGAGCCCGGCCAAGTGCAGAAAGCAGACGTTCAGCATTGGCTGGAGAGCGCAGCAGGTAAGCCGTTTCCATCAGGCTTTCCAATTCTGAAGCATCGATCATGGCTACATCGTCTTCACCGCGGCGTTGAATCACAACCACCTCACGGTTATGCGTTACCTGATCGAGTAGTTTGGCCAGCCCGGCACGGGCTTGTGTATATGTGGTATGGATAGTCATTCAATCTCCAATCTGTACAGTATTACGGTACATCATCATGGAGAGTCTGTCAAGAGTTCCCTCAATTTTCCTCAGTTAGGGGTGTGTTTCCACAACAGGGTAATTGTACAATCAGCTCTCGGGCGGATGCCTTGGTGCGTTCAAAGAACGAACGACACCCTGCAAACATGACATGAACGTGGCCCTCCCGCCCATTTTATCATCATGCATACATGGCATGCAGATAAAATGGGGCTGTCTCAAAAGTAGTCAGCTCCTTTTATCTTCCCGTTGATTCTCTATTCTCGTGCCAAAATGTGGAAACCCTCATTTCTGCACCCATCCCCCTACCTCTTCCCGATTCGGGAAGGAGAAAAAACATAAAATTTCCCCGCCCCTGGCGAGGGGCAGGGAAAAAGGGTGGGGTGACAAAATGATTCCACACCGTATCTTTTCAACATCCTAAAGAATGAAATTGACTTTTAAGACAACCCCGCTTCCTTATTGACTGAAGAAAATCAGTTTATTGTGCGAAATATGCCGAATCCAGATCCAGGCCGCGGATATCACTGAAGCGGTAATCGATAATGCTGGAACTGACAGCGGTAAAGTTCATAGGCACATACAACGGGATAAAATAGGCCTGTTCAACAATATACTGCTGAGCCTCATCCACTGCCTGCTGGCGGGCGGCCGGGTCAATCTCGGTGCGGGTCCGGTCAAGAATTGCATCGAGTTCGGGGTTATTGACCATGGCGTAATTGAAACCGCCAATTTGCGATGAATGGAACATCAGCCACAAGATGTCCGCCTCGGCATAGGTCATACCGAACATGCTGATATCGTAATCGCCTCCCAAAATGAGCGGGATCAAGACACCTTGTTCATCCTGCTGAATGGTGAGCTCAATGCCAAATTCCTTGTATTGCTGTTGAACCAGTTCGGCTGCTTTCACCCATGTCTCGACCGGCAGGGTATAAAAGGTCAGGCTGATTCGCTGTCCATCCTTGCCCCAGAAACCATCGGCATCTTTTGCATATCCAGACTCTTCCATCAAAGCGGCAGCCTGTTCGGGGTCGTAGGTGTAACCAATCTCTTTAACGCCTTCCCAGTAACCAATCTGTGCCGGTGAAAGCGGGCCATACTGCACTTCACCCTCGCCATTTACCAATACTTGAAGAGCGGCTTCACGGTCGATGGCCATATTAAATGCTTTGCGTACATTGATATCATCAAACGGGGCGTGGGCAGTATTGATGGCAATATAGGGGCGCAGGCCCGGCTGTAAACTGCTTTCAATATTCACAGTATCCAGTGTTTCCAGATATTCCTTGTCGGTTTGGGTGATCGCTGCAACGTGAATTTCTCCGCTTTCAAGGCCAGCGGTGATGGTGGCAATCTCGGGGATGACACGGAACTCGATGCTTTCGATATTCCATGGGCCGGTGTTCTGCCACGCATCTGCCGGGCCCCAATTAAAATCGGGGTTGCGTTCCACGGTGAGCTTGCTGCCGGTTTCCCATTCCACGAACTTGTAAGGGCCACAGCCGATGGGGGCACGCCCAAATGCATCCGCGCCCATCGCTTCATAGTCTTCCTGCTTTACCGGCTGCATGTAACCGGGATCGCCGATGGAGAACAGGAAGGGGTAATTGGCGGAAGCCAGCTTGATTTCCAGCGTGGTATCGTCCAGCGCCGTGATGGAATCCACATTTCCCAACTGTGGGCCGGTGGATGGAGAGGCTGTTTCGGGATCCAACGCCCGCAGATATTCAAACGCAAAATCCTGGGCGGTCACAGTCTTGCCATTGTGGTATTTTACGTCATCACGCAGGTGGAAGGTATAGATCAGGCCGTCTTCGGTCACTTCCCATGAACTGGCTACATAGGGGACTATATTTCCTTCTGTATCATAAGTGACCAGCGAGCAACCTATGGTGCCCATAATGATATCGGATACAGCAGCACCGGTTTTGGCAGGATCAAGTGTATCCGGTTCGGCTGTAACCGCATAAACCAGCGTACCGCCCACCTTGCTTTGCTCAGCAGCGGGCGCAGTTTCCTCAGTTGGGGCAGCCGCTTCTTCGGGCGAAGCAACTTCTTCTGTTGCAACCGTTTCCTCTTTGGTAGCCTCTGCAGCCGGCTGGCAGGCGGTCAGTGCCAATAATGCAATTGTGACGACCGCAAAGAGTAAATACAACCATCGAAACTTCTTCATTGCGTATAATCTCCTCATTTTCTTATTTTGAAATTATCAACGGGATATATAATGGTACACGGAAATTGTGATGGATTATCTCCCTCTGGGTAATTCTTGTTTGAGTGAATCGGTATTGAATCACAACCCCGGCGCCATTTCAATGCGATTTATCATAATACGAATAGCCCTTGAAGTCAATGAAGTGGAACAGAGATGTCTAGACAAGATCAATTCCTTTTTTTGCATCCGCCCAGAAATCTCGTCACAGGCCGGGACGGGGTATAATTTTTTTATCTATTATATGACACTCACTTTTTCCGAAGCTCTCCAGAATTTACCCATCCTTTCTTCTGCCCGGGTGGTGGCAGGAAAGAACGGGTTGGGGCGCGCCATCCGCTGGACGCATATTGTCGATCAGCCGGAGGTGTTTTCGTGGGTACGCGAGGGCGACCTGCTGGTGACGACCGCTTTTGCGCTGAAGGATAACCTGGACGGCGAACTGGTGATGGTGGAGCAGATGGCGCAGAAGGGGCTGGCCGGCATGCTGGTTTCCATTGGGCGATACATCAATGCCGTACCGGAGAATATGATCAGCGAGGCGGATACGCTGGATTTTCCAATTGTGATCATCCCATGGGAGATTCCGCTGGTGGAGGTGGCTCATGCCATCCATGAGCAGATCATCCGCCAGCAGTACCAGGTGACCGAGCAGATTTATCATATCCATGATGTGCTCAGTCAGCTTGTGCTGGAAGGCGGTGGATTAAGTCAACTGGCCGGGCAGCATTGGTGCGGGCAGCCGAGCAGGTTCTGACCGACCGGAATATGGCCGGTACTGCCCTGGAATGGAGCGGCCGTATGCTGATTATTGCGGGCTCCACCAGCGAGACTTCAGTGGAGGAAGCTGCCCGGTTACTGGTGGAACGCCGCGCTTCCAGAGGCAGCCGCCTGGTGGTGAGGGTCAGCGCACCGGTAAGCGAACCAGGTGGGGTGAGAGCGGCATACCGGCAGGCGCTGGACGCGCTTCTGGAAACCGGCGTGACTCAAACGGAAATCGACCCTGGAAAATATCATTCCCATTCATATCAAGAGGAGCAACTTATGAATATGACACATGATGAAATTGTCAGCAAAACCAAACAGTTCAACCTGCTGGAATGGGGTCCGCAGGCAGGCTGGGACCCGATTCCTGTGGCGCGTGCCAAAGGTGTGTATTTCTGGGATGCCAACGGTAAACGCTACATTGACTGGTCGTCGATGCTGGTGAATGTCAACATCGGGCATGGCAACCCCACGGTCATCAAGGCCATCCAGGAACAGGCGGAGATGTTGACCTACGTGAAACCCACCCTCACCAGCGAGCCGCGTGCCGTATTGGGTGAGATGCTGGCTAAAATTGCCCCCGAAGGCATGACAAAAAGTTTTTTCACCCTGGGAGGAGCCGATGCCAATGAAAATGCGATGAAAATGGCGCGCCTGTACACCGGCCGGCAAAAAATCCTTACCCGCTACCGTGCTTATCATGGCGCCACTTTTGCCGCCATGAGCGCCGGTGGTGACCCGCGCCGGCTGGCCAATGAACCCGGTGTGCCGTGGATCGTCCACATCCATGATCCGTATGCCTACCGCAGCCCGCTGTACCGCGGCCGCTCACGCGAGGAAGGCGATCTGGCCCTGGCAGATCAAATTGAAGAGACAGTGCAGTTTGAAGGCCCGGAGAATGTGGCGGCCATTCTGCTGGAAGGCTACAACGGCACCAGTGGCATCATCCAGGGTGGTGATGTGTTCTGGCGGCGCATCCAAGAGATCTGCGATCAATATGGGATTCTGCTCATCATCGATGAGGTGATGAGCGGGTTCGGCCGCACCGGCGAATGGTTTGGCATCGACAATTACCCGTTTGTCAAGCCTGACCTGTTGGTGATGGCCAAAGGAATTACCAGCGGTTATCTCCCCATGGGCGGCGTACTGGTGCGGGACGAGATCGCCAAATATTTTGACAAACATACTCTGTGGTGCGGTCTCACTTACAATGCGCATGTCATGTCCTGCGCGGCAGCCATTGCCAATTTACAGGTTTACCAGGAGGAGAATCTCATTCAGCGTTCACGCGAGATGGGCAAGGTTCTGGAAGCCGGGCTGCAAACGCTGGCCGGCAAGCACCCCTGCCTGGGCGACATTCGCGGCAAAGGGCTGTTTTATTGCACAGAATTGGTTAAGAATCGGGAGACCCGTGAACCACTGAGTCCCTTCAACAAGCCCATGACCGAACCGATGAAAAAGCTGTCGAACGCGTTGATCGACAATGGCCTCAGCACCTTTGTGCGCTGGAACATGATTTTCCATGCCCCGCCGCTGATTGTTACCGAAGCGGAATTGCAGGAAGGGCTGGAGATCGTCGATATGGCGCTGGCTGAAACCGATCCCTATTACGAAGGATAGAGAACCCATGAACGAAAAAGGACTGATGTACAACTATATCAATGGTGAATGGCGTACTTCTGCGGCGGCTGAATCACTGGAAGTGCTCAACCCGGCCAATGCCGAAACCCTGACCTGCGTACCCTTGTCACCGGTCAATGAGGTGGAGCAGGCTGCCCAGGCTGCCCTGCGGGCCTACCAGGAGTGGAAACGCGTACCGGTGGTGAAACGAATCCAGCCACTCTTCAAGCTGCGCGCTTTGCTGGAAGAGCACGTGGATGAACTGTCGCGCCTGATTGTTCTGGAAAGCGGCAAGACATTTGAAGAAGCCAAAGGCGAGATCGTACGGGCGATCGAAAACGTGGAAGTAGCCTGCGGCATGCCCACGCTGATGCAGGGCGACTTTTCTGAAGATATTTCCACCGGCATCGATGAATTTATGATCCGCCAGCCGGTGGGTGTGGCGGCCTGTATCTGTCCGTTCAACTTCCCGGGAATGATTGCGTTCTGGTTCTTCCCGTATGCCGTGGCGGCCGGAAATACCTATATTGTCAAACCCTCTGAACGGGTACCGATGACCATGCAGCGTGTGTTCGAGCTGATCGATCAATGCGGTTTTCCAAAAGGAGTCATAAACCTGGTGAACGGCTCACGCCAGACTGTGAACGCCATTCTGGATCATCCGGACATCCGTGCCATCAGCTTTGTCGGCTCCACCTCCGTGGCAAAATACGTCTACGCCCGGGCGGCCGCCAACGGAAAACGTGCCCAATGCCAGGGCGGCGCCAAAAACCCGGTCATCATCATGCCGGACGCCGATATGGAGACCTCCGTGCGAATCCTGGCCGACAGTGTGTACGGTTGTGCGGGTCAGCGTTGTGCGGCAGTATCGCTGGGTGTGATGGTGGGGGATGCAGAAAAACCTTTCCTGGAGGCATTTACCGAGGTATCCAGAACCCGCACGGTGGGTTTTGGGTTGGACAAGGATGTACAGATGGGCCCGTTGATCAGCGCTGCCAGTCGTGATCGTATCGAAGGGCTGATTGCGAGAGGTGTCGCAGAGGGGGCCACCCTGCATCTTGACGGGCGCAGGCCGGTTGTGAAAGGTTATGAGAAAGGTTACTTTATCAAACCGACCATCCTGACTCATGTGAGTCCCAACAGCGAGCTCGCCAAAACTGAATTGTTCGGCCCGGTGTTCAGTATTATGCATGCCGACAGCCTGGACGAAGCCATCCGGCAGATCAATACCAACTCGTACGGCAATATGGCCTGCATCTTCACTTCCAGCGGTGCATCGGCCCGCAAGTTCCGCAACGAGGTGGAAGCTGGAGATATTGGCGTAAATATTGGTATTGCGGCTCCCATGGCGTTTTTTCCCTTCAGCGGCTGGAAGGACAGCTTTTTCGGCACGCAGCACGCTCAAAGCAAGGATGCAGTGGATTTCTTCACGCAAAAGAAGGTGGTGGTGGAACGCTGGCCAAAGGACTGGACAAGAAAGTTTTAACACTTTTTTATTTAATGTTGTGAATGCGATGTGAAGCATCGCATTCACAACATTACAGGGGGGATGGGCTTATTTACATTGCTCAAACGTATCTAAAATATAGTTTCCCGATCAAAAGCACTTATATCCACAAATACCGAAGCCGGGTTAATCCCAATAATACACGCGCGGGACGCGGGCGGTGACGCCCATCAGGAAATCGACATGCACGGTATTGTATCGCCGGGCGATGTCCTCAATGGTGATGGTCTCATTCCCGGATGTTCCCAGCAGCGTCACTTCGCTGTCAAGCGGGTAGGATTTGGGGAGCTTCACCATCACCACGTCCATGCAGGTGGCACCCACCACCGGCAGCCGGCGGCCGTCGAGAAGCACCTCATTGCCAGGTACGCGCCGGATGCCATCGCCAAAGCCTGCGCTGACTACACCGATCAATTCTTCACCACGGGTGATATAAGTGGAACCGTAGCCGATGCTCCAGCCAGGCGGTACGACTTTGCAGGATACCAGTCGTGCTTTCCAGGCCGTCAGGGCTGGTTCCAGCGGCTCGGTCAGTGAACGATAATCAAACGGGTTCATGCCCAACAGGGCTTCTGCACCGCGCACCATATTAAACCGGGCAGTCGGATATGTAAGCGAAGCGGCAGTGTTGGATAGATGCACCCAACGAGGTTTCATGCCGGCTTCTTCCAGCGAGGTGAGCGCGATCTGGAAGTTCCGCAGTTGAATGTCCATCAACGGGTGCCTGTCTTCGTCTGCGTTGGCAAAATGGCTGAACAGGCCGTTGATATCCAGCCCGCCCAATTCACGGGCACGCCGGGCCAGCGGTAGAATCTCATCCGGCAGCACACCCAGCCGGCCCATGCCGGTGTCCACTTTCAGGTGCACCTGAAGCGGGCGGCCCAGCGCCAGGGCACGCTGTGAATAAACCTCGGCGGCTTCAAAGCTGGCCAGAGGCAGGGTGATACTGTTGGCAATGGCGGTATCCACCTCGGCATACGGAGGTACACCCAGCACCAGCACCGGTGCTGCAATGCCTGCGTTCCGCAGTGCCATGGCTTCATCCACGCGAGCCACGGCCAGCCAGGAAGCACCGCCTTTCAGCGTTGCCTTGCCGACTTCCACCGCACCATGCCCGTAAGCATTCGCTTTAAGCACCCCCATAAATGCCACTCCGGTTGTGCGGGTAATGTATTGAACGTTGCGTTCCACTGCGGCCAGATTGATCTCCAGCCAGGTAGCATAAGGTTGTACAGTCGGTTTTGTCATGGTTGTGTCACCACCAGGTTATCAAAATGGATTTCGCTCGTTTCGGTCTCGTAAGTTGTTGTTGCAAGGGCGATATCGCCGGAGGTAAATGTTGTGTCGGTTGTCTCGGCAAGTTTATTGCCATTCACATATAATGACAGCGTTGAACCCTGGCACACTGCCTTGATGGTATTGGTGGCATTGCCGGTATTGATCTTATCAGACTCGGTCCATTCCACCAGGTCTGTGAAAGAGTTGTTCTCCATGCGTTGAATGGAATAGAAGCCGTCGCCGCTGATGTTGAAGCTGTAACCGCTGGTTTCGCTCAGACGGCACATGACGCCATAATCGTTGTTGTTGTTGGTTGGCCCGCTGATTTGTGATGCGGCCACTTCGATGGAGACATCCGTAAAGTTCTTTCCTGCCAGTCCCCACATGGCTTTGCCTGCCCCAGTCGATGTTACAAAATAGGCTCCGTCGACATACCCCACTTCACCCGCATCATATTGAGCCACTTCCCAGCCGGAGTTGGGATCACTGAAATCATCCTGCAGGAGGCTATTTGAGGTTGTAGAATCGCTTGAGCCGGTACTGCATCCCCCCGCAAGCGACCCCAGCAACGCCAGCAGAATAAAGACGAACCATTTATACATTTTGGGTTTCTTTACCAAAACCCGATCCAAGCCAATGAATTCCATAACAACTCCTGTGTGGTATGGTCGAACCTGTAAAAATATGATTTTGAAAAGATGCAAAGCCCAGCGTCACAACTGGTGGTTTATCCTTTGGAAGGTATATATTTGGCAATCTTGCTGGCCAGGTTGGCGATGGGCATGGTTTGCAGCCAAACCTTGCCCGGTCCCTTCAACTGAGCCAGGAACAATCCTTCGCCGGAGAACAGCATATTGGTAACGCCCTTGACGGTGGTGATGTCATAGCTGACAGTCGGTTCAAACAGAGCAATGTGCCCGGGGTCGACCTTGAGGATCGAATTGGGGGCCAGATTGTAGGCCTTGACCTCACCGGGGATCTCGAAGAAAACCATGCCGGGACCGGTTACCTTTTGCAGGATGAAACCTTCACCGCCGAACAGACCTGCGCCGAGTTTTTTACGGAACTGCATTTCCAATGTAACGCCCTCCTGAGCGCACATGAATGCGTCTTTCTGACAGATCAGGCTTTGGCCGGCTTCCAGGCGCATATCCAGCACTTTGCCCGGTGCTTCCGGGGTGAATACGATGCGGGCGTTCGGTGCTTCACAGGTGTAGGTGGTCATGAACAAGGATTCACCGGCCAGGGCGCGTCCCAGGCCAGACATCAACCCACCGCGTGTATTGGTTTTCATTCCAACCCCGTCACTCATCCAGGACATGCCGCCGGATTCTGTGTAAACCGATTCGCCCTGCAGAAGCTGGACTTCCAGCAACTGCAATACTGTACCTTCAATTTTGTATTCCATTATTCCTCCGTGATAAATTCTTCCACACCCCCTGCGTTGGGCTGTGATCAGGA
>JAJFTV010000102.1 GCA_021372725.1 Chloroflexota bacterium
GGCGAACGTGGCGCGCCGGGATATCGAAGAATTTCTGGCCCTTGCCGCGCAAATACCGATCATCCCGGAGGTGGAGGAATACCCCTTGGCCGACGCCAACCGCGCGCTTGCGGAATTAAAAGCCGGCGTCATCCGCGGCGCAAAAGTCCTGAAAATGGATTAGCCCCAGAAGTTACCCACGGCAAAACATCTCTGTTAAGGACACACTATTGAAAACCCGTTTTGCGCTGTTATATTGCTTGATGCATTGAAGACCCTTTCCACCCATCGTTGCGCTTTAAGTACATAAACAAGCCGGAGAATTTATGGTCTGTCCGGGTGACGCTTGGATACCGCGCCATCGGCATCATGGACAATGAAACCGTGACACATAAACAGTCACCAGAAGGCAGGTGACTGTCGCATAAAAAATCTGGGCAGATCCGCGGCGCAAAAGTCCTGAGAATCAGCGAATAAAGCAGTAGGTCCTCATTAAAAGTAATCTCCAACTTTTTGATTAGCGAGGCTTTTCCAAGCTAAAGATTTGTGGCAATCCGCTTAATTAAGTATGCTGTCCAAAATTGCCGTCCCCAAAATTTCGGGTGAAAATAAATGACATTGCACGGGACGTGATAGCCGCATCTGGCTGGCGCGGCCCATGCTACATCCGATGATGATCTATTCCCATTTTAGATCATTCAGTTCATGCCTCTAACCGAAATGCAAGTTGTTGCGCAAGGGCATTTGGTAGGGGTATACGGGAAGCCAGCTTGTCTATGGAATGGGCGCTCACATCAAACTTTTCACCCATGACCACACTGAACCACCGTTCCCGGTCCATTACGACACGGTACATCTTTTCATCTTGTGTTTCCGATACATAAGGTAAGTATACATAGATAGGTTTACCACATTTCTCTGCCTTTGCACCAACACGGTCAACACGGCCGGTCCGCTGCTCAAGTGTGCTTGGATTCCAGCACAGGTCGTGATGGATAATTTGGCGGCAGTTTAGGTGAAGATCCACACCCTCAGCCATGACACTGCTCGCTACGAGCACTTCGGGAAAGAATGGTGTATTAAAAGCAAGCATCAGACGCTGACGCGTGTCCTGCCGTGATGTTCCATTTACCAAGCGGACATTTGGAATGAGGAGATTTGTGTTTTCGCCCTGGCTCTCATCGTCGGAATATGTACTTTTCGTAAAGTGTTCGCCTGTCTGAATCTTTGTTACTGCATCAATGAAATTGTTCCTGCTCTCATTTCTTTGTTCGAGAAAGCTGAAAAAGCCCTGCAGCAGATTCCGCAAGGTCATGTTGGACTGATCTGTACGACCGAAGGCTTCTGCAACGGCAGCCTCATCAATCCTGCCACCTTGAAGAGAAAAGTACCGCACCAGAAATGAAGGGGTACGAATCATCCGCCGGACAGCTTCCTGCAGATACGCCTTCTGTTCTGAAAGAATTGGATAGTTCATCAACATCCTGGCAATCTCATCATCACAGAATCGTCTGGCTGGAGAATCCAAATCAAAGAACCGCCTACCGATTTTATCCAGTTCTTCGAAAACATCCTCTTCCGGACATCCGATTTTTTCAATGCCCTGTTCAGCAATCTTTTTACGGATAGCATGCGAAATGCCGAGACGCAGAACCTTGCCAGTGGCTATGAAGTGGCAAAATACCAGCACCTTCTCGCCCTGATTCCATTCTCGTACCACACGTTCAACCGTTGCGGATACCTTAGGGTGTGCCAGAGAGTCTTCAATGGATCCTTGCGGAACAATCGCTGACAGGTGTTCAAGATACCAGTGCAAATTCCCTTCATCCTTGGGTGTATTACCGACGCCATTCGCATCGCCGTCTTCGGCGCATTCATTTCTCTGCACGGCTTTTCGCGTGTGGAGAAATGCTTCATAGCTCGATGAAAGACCTTCTGCAAATATCGACCTGCAGTCCGGCGAGCATGCTGCCGCTCTAGCAGCCAAGAGGAACGGAACAATGGTGTTACCCGTTACATTCAATCCCCCGACAAGACTTTCAGATGTTTCAGTCATGATCGACTTACCGGGAAGTTTCTTTCTTCTTGGTTCTCCCTGATTTGGTTGTGGTAACACCCTCGGCTTCAGGTGACGTATGACCCAAGGTTTCAGTATGCCCTCAGCAATACGCATCCGTTCCTCAGCCAGCCGGCAGCATTTAAGAACTTGCTCCGTCCGGGACGTGAGACCAATCGTGTTTTGTATGCAATCCCACCAGTTGTCAAGGTCAGCGAAAGTCTGTTCGCCGATCACAAGATCTTCAGAATTCAAACGCCCCCATGCATCATCAAGGCGCAACGTGAACTCTTGGGCTGAATCAAGGGCTTTTCTCAGTTCATTCACCTCTTGAAGAAAACCTTCCCTGCCTCTTCGCGGCGCCAGGGAACTTTCCCATGCAATGCCCTCGAACCTCTCTATGACCGAACACAACTCGGAATGACCAAGCTGGAATGGGGTTGCTGTGAGGAACAACATCCGCTCGAACGCACCGTTCAGCGCCCCCTTTTTAATCTCTTCCATATCATCCTTGGCATCCTGGCATCGGAAAAGGGATGCAAGCTGTGTGGACTCGTTTTTCAAATGATGAGCTTCATCAAGGATCAGCAACGGAAGACGGAGATGCATTTCCTTGATACACTGTTTCCACGTTTTCTGAAGTTCATCCTGAATGCCTTTTCGTATCTCTTCAAGGCGTTGATCAAATGATGCACTTCTGTTCTTCGGAATCATGCACAGCTTTTCGTACAGGCTGTTTGTGTTCAGGCGATGGAGTATGTCTAGAACAGCCTGGGGCACCGGGTCATCATCGTTTGCGGAGTCGTTGTCTTCTTCGGGATCGATACCCTGTCTGCGCATAACCTTCAACCATGTAGAAGGTTGCTTATCCAGAAGTTCCATCCACAATTGCTGACCATACTTTCGGTCCATCCAGGGACACCGGAGTAGACTCCCCATGACCTTGCAAAGATTTAACTTGAGCTGACCTGCGTCATGCCTATAGCGCAATGCCTGCTGAATCAGGGCAAGCTTCACCCATTTATCCGCCAAGCCCCTGCTCATGGCGCCATGCGTGATAAAAATGACAGTCTTACGCCTTTCCGGCGGGTCATCAATGAGTTTGAGAAATTCCACAGCACGGGATGCCGTGCCGTATTTAAAATTGTCACGAATTTCCGGCGCTAGGCAATGGTAGCAAAACGTTTCAAAATCTTGTGGCCACTTCTTCTGCAATGAAGGTGGAACCATGACCACTACAGGCAGCCGATTCTCATTTCCCATAGCAGTGGATACCGCCACTGCCAAGGCAACAAAGGTTTTCCCCATGCCGACCTCATCTGCCAGGACAACACCCGGCTGGTCCTTCAGTCTGGAAAGAATCTCCCTTGCTGTTGATTCCTGCCGGTTTGCGTCCTCTTTGGTAATTCTGCCTGATACGTGCAGATTGATCTGCTCGCAGTATGGATAGAGTTGAGACATGAATTATATTCCTACCGTGTTGCTCATAATGTGTTTCAAAACTTTGCTCAAGTACATCTGAAGATGCATATTATCCGAGACCGCCTGATCATCAATCTTTTTGCACAAATCCTGAGCCGTCTTCATCAGTTCGTCACCGATTCTGGATGCGGACAGGTAACCGAGACTTTCTACAGGCCTGACCCGGGTGAGTTCCAGCGCCAGTTCCGCCATGAGAAATGATTTCTCTTCCACCGATTTTGCATCCCGTTCCAAAGCCTTGGCTACAGCCATAACACCAACCGGTCCTTGGATACGCCATGCGAGACACGCCTCGGTTGGCACAGGCCGCTCTAACCTTTTGCCCAAGCTGCTCAATGCCCATGAAAAACGGCGTGTCCGTTGCAGGAGAAAATCTCTTGAATCAACCCGTTTGAGGGGGTCAGCATCCTTAAAACTTTTTGCTATAACCATCGCCCCGTTTTCATGACAACGGAGATAGCGGCGCAATACCACATGAAGGGGTCTAGCTGAGGTCAACAGGTTGATTAGTATCTCCAGGGGGAGCTCTTTCAAATCATCTGGGGGAGGAAGATCCGTGGGGGATTCCACATTCACCGGCCACCAAGCTTTGCCCTGTGCGCCTGACCACATGACCCAGATACCTGAAGGCACCTTTCCCGACCATGGCAAAACAACACTCGAGGGCTTTCCCTTGCCTACCCAGAAAACCTCATTCCCATTCTGCAGAGGCTCACCATCTTCAGAGAACAAACGCCACCCGGGCGGCAGATCATCACCGAGCACGAAAACAATTTCGCCACTCTTCCCGTACCCGAGCCTGAAGATCGCAGACTTAAATCCCGCCAGCAGTGTGACAGTCTCCGGCGCTTCATCGTCCCCAGATTCAGCAAGTTCGAACTGAACAGGTGCTTTGACCACATCACTTTCCGGAAATCGCTTCATTAGATCTCTGTAGCCAGACGTTACCTTGTTCATATCGACGATATAGACAAGATTTGCTTCGTAGTTTACAGTCTTACCCACCCCCAAACCTGCGGAGGTGAAGTTGCTGGAACCGACCATGAGCAGAATATACCGGTCATCTTCAAACCACAGCTCCTTTGCATGGAGGGGTCGTTCCATGTAGTTCAGGCGTTGGAGCACCACCTTGGACGAATCCCTTGGTGGCTTGACAGACAGGAGTGTTGCCGGTGCCTTGGCAATGAGCCTCTCCTCACCAGGCACATCATCCATCGTCAGACAATAATTCACTGTCGCATCCCCCCGCTTACGCATGAACTGCCACAACTCTTTAGCCGGTTTATTATCTGCTTCGGGTGGGTCAAAGAAAGGGCTCAATACCCTAGCTGAATAGGGTGGATTGCCCGCGGGCCATACGTCACGTAGCTGTCGAAACACATCCGCCTTACCTGGCCTGGTCAATACTGAAAAAACGCGAAGTGGCTGGCGGCGATGTTCATCTTCGGTCTGTCCCCACAATGCGGTCTTCTGTTCAACCTGATCAAGGAACGTATACCAGCGATCAATAGCTTTGTTTTCAACACCAGGGTTCGAAGCACGCATCACCTCCCGCAGGTAAGTGATGACATCGAGCATCACCTGCCGGGGTGCCTCGGCCCCCTTATGGTAATCGAGGACACCGAATACCTCCTGGTTGCGGCGGTACCCATCCTCTGTCAGGTTTGCAGAGCCTATGATCAGGCGTACGAGATTCGACCAGCAGAGCACTGATATTTTGGCGTGCATGATGCCTCTCACTCGCGCTGAATGCAGATCCCATCTCAGGCTGCGCGCCCCCCGGCAATTGTGCTGATCTACCAAAACAGCGGCCATAACCTGGGACAGCTTTTCCTCCCTCTCCACCAAGTACAGCGGCCCGTCTTCCACTGCATCCGTCTGCATTTTGAGAAAGCGGCTAAGGCATTCTTCCTCGAATAAGGCAGGTTGAAAAGTGAAGGTAGTGGCTACACAACCTATTGGCTCACCATACTCTTCTTTAGCTACCCATTGATCAAGGAGCTTGCTGTATCCTTCGGATATTTCATTCCGTTTTGACTTACTCATATCATTCCCATGTCCTTGGCAAAAGTCCACAAGGAGTTGAGCCGGTAAGTGTGGACATATGAGTCATCCCCAAGTCCGCCTTTGTCCCTAGTGTAGCCTTGGCGGATAACGCAGGAATCATCGTCGAATCGATCAAACCAGGGAAGTTTTCCGTTGGGTGGTTTGTCTTCTTGCACACGCATATGGTGTTCCAAGAGCCTTACGATCCAGTCTTGGGACGATCCCTTGTCGGCCAACGAAGAAAATAATCGTTGGAAGCGAGTCATCTCGCCAAATGGATCGAGCTTGTCCATGGTTCCTTCATATTCCACGGGGATGCGATCTGCTGCTTTCTTCACATTCTGGCATTCGGCAAGGACTGTAACTGATGTCTTTCCCTTGTACTTTGTCATCTCACACAGGCAGTCATCAAACGCATCCTGAAGGAGACGGGCAAAAGTCTCATAGGCGTCGATGGCGACAAGCAGTTCATGCAATCCCGCTTCGGCTTTATCGCCCAATGCATTGTGGAAAGGCCGCTCCGACCATGTACCCTTGCCTGCAGATCGTTCCTGTATCTGTCTTACTACCCCTGAACCTTCCGTTGATGTCATGAATTGCATGATTTGGCATGCATAGCTTGGCTCATAGCTAAGTATCAGCTCTTTCAGGGTGCTCTGCTCCTTCGGGCCAGCGCCATAATGACCCAAGTGGTCGGCAATGATCTGCCAGCCCTGCCAAGCGGCACTGCGGGCAACGGCGCCCTTTTCAAGACCATCGCGAACAGCGTCCCTCCACATCCTGATAACCTCTGCTCCTTTTCCCGAGTTCGATTCATAGAAACCCGGTAAGTCCTGTTCCCCTCGCCATACGCTGATCAGACGGTAGCCGTTCTCGCCCAGGCGGCCATCCGCATCGATATTCAGTGTGCGTGACAGGAGACGGTATACTCCATGGAACCCGAACACGTTCGGTGTCTTGAGATATCTCTGGGCAGAAATTGGTGCATTATCCTGGATTGAACGGTAAACCTTGTCAGTGCCGGGCAGGCCGCGGATAAGGTCTTTATCCTTAATACATCGCACCAATCCTTCTACCACGTACCATTCAAATACCTGCCATGGTTCGCTAACACCGTCTTTTGCCAGTACATCATCATCGAAATCGCTGCACACTGCGAGAGAAACTGCCGTGAGTGTAAGGAAGCGTGGGTGTCGCATACGCTCGCGTATACCAGGTATAAGCTTTACTCCCAAGGCATCTGCGATCTGGTATAGCCCCAAGGGATCTAGGGTTCCCTCGGAACTAGCGACAGGGTCTTTATCAGAAAGAAAGGGCATGAGCATAATTAATATATAATTTCCCCCAAAGTCAGCATATCTTACTTAGGAATAATACAACACATATACGGTAATTGCCTATTCTGGTCGGACTACTACTGAGTCATTCATGTCATCAACATAAAGCCTATAGCCACCGCCTTCTTGTTCCACTTTGGCATGGGGCATATGTGAATAATGATAAGAATATTTACTTTCGTTTTGACACCATTTTCTGGTACTTGTGAACTCAAAAATGGTACCCCTGTTGCTAAATCCGCTAAAACTACCGGTACTGCTCAACTATGCCACTTCATAAAGCCATATATGCTCCTTAATTCTTCACCACTACGATTAATGTACCAAGTTGGTATTTTTTGTAATTCTGCATCTTCATGCCATATTTAAGAAAGAATAAAAACTAAAAAATATCATTACTTTTGTGGACTGTCCCACATTTTATCAATTGAGATACTATTTTTTTGGCAGTAGTGATTTTCTCATGTTTATTTAATCCCGTATAACTTTTCCACTATATCTATCATACCCATGGTATCTAAACCGCAGTATTCTTCCAGTAGCTTTCTGACTTTCTCCCTATCTTTATTGTCCTCCGTGAATGTAATCCTGTAATATTCTGCGCTGGCAGTGCCGCCATCACCGATCTCCATGTCAGCATATGACTTACCTGTTAATACAGGCAAAACCTTCTTGATGGAGCAACTGCCGTCTTGCTGTGGATGATAATAGGCAAAAGCTCTGAATGGCTGCAGCAAATCGATGATCCTTTCTTCTATGGATTCCACCCATTTTTTGTATTTTGGAAGTACTTTTGCACATTCCTTAAGTCTGCCCATCTCAAAACCGGCATTAAAGGCAATTACAGAACCTTTCGTTCCCATGACTTCTTTTAACTCTGCCATAAACTCGGGACGCGGATCATTGGGACCGTCTGCCAGAAATGAATAATGTGCCGGGCTGGCCCCCTTTTTCTTGACCACATGTACGGAAAACTGGAAGGGTATTTGTTGATAGGGTTTAGAATCATCAAACATTGGAATAGCTGAAGCAAACGTTTCAAAGTCCATGTAATAAGCAGGATATTGAATTTTATCTAAAAACTCTTTTATCCTCGTTCGATCAATATAAGGCTTGCCGGTTTTTTCACAGTCAAGCTGTATTTGATTCTTTTCGTTGAGCTCCAGGCTTTCAGGTATTTGGGCAAGCTCAAGAATGTTGTCTTTAATCAGCGCCATGGGAAGTTTCTTGTTTCTGTAAAGAAGAAATACATTTCTCTCCGGCAGGAATGACCAGCACTTTTCTATTAACGGACACTCGTAAGGATCGCTGCAATGTGCGCCAATTCCTATTTCTGGACATGTATCATCAGCAATGGTTTTGACCATTTCCGCCATATTGGCTTCTATGGTTTTGCTGTACGTCGTTTTAATTTCTTCGGTAATATCAATTTTCTTAAATAGTTTACGGGGTTCTATTTCTCCTTTGCGTATATAGGTATTATCGATACACATTAAATAGCATTTATTGATCTTCAGCCCGGCTCCCGAATAAAGATAATATTGAAACCCGATATCATGATAGTTGACGTCTTTAAGTTCTGTGGAGCTCTTAACTTCAATCAGGTTCCATTCATCTTTGCCTGCAGGCTCCAGGATATCCGTCCTGGCATAGCATTGCTTATATGTTAAGGCCGCTTCAAATATGGGTACTTTTCTTGATATTAATTCCTTCGTTGACCTAAGGCCTTCTTCGAATGATTTGGTGTGATCAACCTCGACACCCGCTGGAAATAACTTTTTTGCGTAATCACCGACCAAATGTCCCTGCTCAAAGATAGCCTGGGTTGCTTCATCCGGTTCGGGAATGGCTTCCGGTTCATGATAAACATACCAGAGCAGTTTTTTGCACTGTAAGCCATTGAGGTATTTTGTTTTAGATATTCTAATGTTCATATTTTTATTATCTCATGTGATCATTCCATAATATCTATCACAGGTCCCCTTCCTGCAGAACACGGCCAAATCCGTTGTTCTCCAAATACCAGTATGTGAAATGTTTTGATAACCAGCTCGCCGCCTTCTCTTCGGCCAATGGCCGGTAGAGGGAGGTATAGATCACCGGGATGCCGAAACGTGCTTCCAATGCATCGAGCGTTCCTGAAACGGCGTTTGGATGAGCCAGAGTATTGTATTCATCCTGATCATAGGGTGTCTTTATGTCTTCGTAACTTGCTTCAACCAGCAGTGCCCGCCAGCGATATTTTGTCATTTTTTCGCATTGTTTAAAAAATCGTACTCTCTGCTGAATAACGGTTGTTATAAGATCAGTCAGTGTTTTTCGTTCCAAGATGAGAAGTGTCTCCATCCCCTCAACACTGTAATCACCTGCTTTCAGCGCCAAGCTTTTATGTCCTCCGATCCAGTTTTTGAACCTGCTGAAATCAAAGGGATATTTTTCACGGGTGTCGATAAGGACGATTGGTTTTGGAATCTGGCGGGTGATGCTGTGCCCGTCTCTCTTGACGATCAATCGACCCGTTGGAGGCGCCGCCGGGTATTGTTTCTTCATAAACACTTCACGATCACATGTATCGTTTTCATCAGGTTCTATTAAATCAGGCATTGACATATTCACCCTTATTCCCTGCCTTCAAATATTAAACATCGTTATAACATTTTGCCATTGCCGCCATTTTGGCCTTCATTTCTTTGACCAGCCAGTCCGGCTTTATTACTCTTGCCTCTGCGCCCAACGATAGCAGCCAGCCGATTAGCTCAGGCCTGGAAGATGAAGCAAATTTAAGGATAATCATGTCTTTACCTTTATGGATGATTTCCTGATTTGGGCTCCAGCGCCGCTCCGCAACGTATGCAGCAGCCCACCCGGTGAAGGCCACCTCCACTTCAAATGCATCTTCTTTAATGACCCCGAAATGCTGGTTGAATGTTTTCTCAAAATCAAATTTTTCAGGCTGGAAGGTAACCTCCGTCATGACCACCGACTTCATGCGGTGCACAGCCAGCAGAGGATCATATTTTGGTGCCTGGTAGGGTTTGCCCGGTTCCTTG
>JAJFTV010000108.1 GCA_021372725.1 Chloroflexota bacterium
CTTGGCAGGATCCGCGCCCTGAATTCTGTTTTTCGCATATGTCACGGCGTGCATATACGCGGAGCTGGCGGTTCCCAAGCCCTGCTGAGAGACGTCCAAACGCGCTTCGTTCATCATCTGGAACATGATTTTCATGCCCTGGCGTTCCTGACCCAAAAGCCAGCCGATGCACTGGTCATTGTCGCCAAAGGACAGAGAGCAGGTGGCCGATCCTTTGATGCCCATTTTATGTTCGATGCCGGTGGTTGTTACATCGTTGCGTTGGCCTATGGAACCGTCAGGATTAACATGATATTTGGGAACGATAAAGATGGAGATGCCGGGGGTTCCGGGAGGATCGCCGTCGATTCTGGCCAATACGGGATGGATGATGTTTTCATACAGGTCGTTGTCGCCGGCGGTGATGAATATTTTCTGGCCGGTGATTTTGTAGGTGCCGTCGGCCTGTTTAACGGCTCTGGTTTTCAGGGCACCGACGTCAGAGCCGGCGGAGGGTTCTGTCAGGCACATGGTGCCGCCCCACTGGCCTGCAACCATTTTCTCTACATAGATTTTCTTGAGTTCTTCGGAACCGTGGTTGATGATCAGGTTGCAGGCGCCGACTTTTAACGAATCGTATGAGGCGAAAGCAACGCCGGCTGCAAAAAAATAGTCCATGACGGCGCGGTAGATGGTCTCGGGCATGCCTGTGCCGCCAAATTCCTGATCATTGCTTAAACCGGAGAAGCCGGCCTCCCGGTAGCTTTTCATGGCGGTCTGGAATCCCTGGGGTATGGCGACGGATTTGGTCGCGGGATCATATTTTGCGCCAATCTTGTCGGCTTCGGCGTTGGCCGGATAGACCTGTTCGACTGCAATCTGCTCGGCCAGTTCCAGGGTCGCCTCAAATGTATCCCGGTCAAAATCAGCAAACTTCTCATATTGGTTGAATTTGTCCGCGCCGAGGGCCTCAAACAGGACAAACCTTAGGTCTCTTGAATCAAGTAACGGATTTAATGCCATAATTCTACTCCTTATTTTATATGTTTTTTAAAGGTCACCTCTGTGTGCTGACGCGGTCATGACTTATGTCGTCACACAGGCTGAGGCACAAAATTCAACGCTCTGCGGAACTGGTTTTACTCCGTCTTAATGCCTCTTTTTAAAATTTTCCCGGTGGATGTTTTCGGCAATTCATCCATGATTTTGACAACCCTCGGGTATTTATAGGCTGCCACACGATCCTTGACATATTGTTTGATCTCTTCAGCCGTCAATTTTGATCCTTTTCGCAGGACAACTGCCGCCGAAACTTCTTCTCCCAGATCTTGATGAGGCATTCCAAAAACAGCAGCCTCCACGATGTCTTCAAGGGTATAAAGGACTTCTTCGATTTCACGCGGATAAACATTATATCCGCCTCTGATGATCAAATCTTTTTTCCGGTCAACAATATAGATGAAACCGTCTTCGTCCATCCGTGCAAGATCACCGGTATGCAACCACCCGCCTTTCAACGTTTTTTCCGTAGCTTCGGGCTGATGCAGGTATTCCTTCATAACCGCGGGGCCAGATATCAACAATTCGCCCACCTCTCCTTGGGGGACATCCCGGTCGTCATCATCAACGAGACGAGCCTTAAAAGGAGGAATCGGCAAGCCGATGGATCCCGGACGGGGCTTTTGTGAAAAAGGATTTTCCACACAAGTCGGAGAACATTCCGTCAACCCATAGCTCTCATAAATGGTTGCATTAAATAACTTTTCAAAACGGTGCAGAATCTCCACGGGAAGCGAAGCACCTCCGGAGATACAAAAGCGCACTCCCGAACGCTTTGGCGGCCTGGTTGTTGCCAGTTCAACCAACCGGTTGACCATGGTCGGAACTAAGAACAAAATGCTGCTCTTTTCTTCCTCAATAGCTTTGAAAACTTCTTCAACGTTGAATTTATCGAACATCAGGATCGTCAGACCCAGATAAATCGAGATATTCATCGAGTGGGTCTGACCGTAACAGTGAAAGAGCGGCAGCACACTGAATACAACATCATCCGGTTCCGTATGCCTCACCACCGCAACTACTTCAGCATCTTTCATCAGATTAAAGTGGGTCAGAACAGCACCCTTCGGCATCCCCGTTGTACCACTGGTATACATGATAACCCAGGCATCATCGGGTTTGGTCGGGTAAATAGGATACTCTCCCGCATCTTTCAAAAATAGATCCTCTAAAGGCGTAAACCCTTTCGGCGGATTTTTGCCTTCGGCGATTCTGATCTTAATTTCCGGTATTTTATCCATAGCGGGAATTGCTTCCGCCAGATAACCCGAGTGACCCACGAAGGCCTTTGCGCCTGAATCCCTGAAGCTGTGTTCAAGCTCTCTTTGTTTGTAAATGGGGTTTACCGGAACCACAACCGCCCCTACCTTAGCCAATGCATAATACACGATTGGCCAATTCGGCGAATCCGTCGTCATCAGAATGCAGGCATCACCCGGTTTAAGCCCCACCTTGCTTAACCCGTGAGCCATGGCATCTACTTTGGCGTTTAATTCGCGAAAGGTGATCGCTGTTCCTTTAAATCGTATAGCGGTCTTATCAGGAACCCGCGCGGCGGTATTTGTCAAAAAACTGGCAATGTTCATTTCATCCTCCTAATTCGTACTATTTTTCATTTCTGATTTTGTCACAATTTAGATAAACACTATAAGGAAAGGGGGTTTAAAGGCAATAATAAATATATGTGACAATTATGTTGCACGATATGTAATATATCAGGAAAGGGTATCCAAATGAGATCTCAGATTCACCTTCGCCTTATTCAGCCCAAGTTTATTTCTGAGACGAAAGCGTGAGATATCGACGGCGCTCTTGGACATATTCAAGAGATCGGCAATCTCTTTGCTTGTTTTACCTTCTTTGATGAAATTGGCAATTTGAATTTCTTTATGGCTGAGATTCCGATATTTTGAAGATATTTTGTATGAAAAAGGAGAAATGATATCCGTCAGGTTGGATTCAATAATGTCAACATAGGACTTGGCTTTGGAATCCAACTGGCTTTTCCTGAGTTTATGGGTATAGGGAAGAACGAATGAATGAATATTGGAATATATTTTATCGGCTAATTCTTTTTGGTCTCTTTCTCTCTCATTGAGCAAAACTCTCAGCGTGGTGTTTACTTCCTGGAGGCTTTGGGACTTGGCCTTCAATTCACTCTCTCTTTTTTTGAGCTTCTGTTCCGCCTCTTTCCATTCCGTAATATCCATAAATGAAGCGATGCTTTTTTTTGTTCCCGGGATCATCCCTACGGTAAGCGCCATGTGACGAATTCTGCCTTTACCATCAATGAGGTCATGTTCATAATTTCTTGGAGCGGCAGCAGGGTCCTTTCGCCGTTGGACGTGATATCTTTTCATTCTGGCAACATCGTGAGGGGCTACGTATTCCGGCCATTTCCTTTTCCCCTCCCACTCTTCTTTCTTGTATCCGGTCATTTTTTCGAATTCAGAGTTGAGCAGGCTGATCGTCATATCTTCTTCCATAATGATGGTTGCCGTTCCGGTGTTTTCAAAGATGGCGCGATAAAGCCTTTCCGATTCCTGCCATTTTTCGCCTATTATTTTCCGAAGCGTGATATCCATCGCCGTGCCCACAATTGCCGGTTCTCCTTTGAAAATCGTGGACATAACGCTCTCCATAACCCAACTTATTTTCCCCTGTTTGGTTATGATTCTAAATTCATAGGGATCCGTCAATTCGCCGGAAAGCATGGCTATGACATACTTCTTTACCCTCTCCCGATCATCGGGGTGAATAAGCCTGACCGATTTTTCCCCAACGAGTTCGCCAGAATTGTAACCTGTAAAAGATAAGGCAATGGGATTAATGATTTGAAACCTGCCCTTCTGTAAGATATAAATCCCTGCCAGTGAATGATTCCAGATCAGTTTGTATATATCATCCTTCTCGATCAACGTTTGTGTTTGCGATTCTTGTTGTCGCAATTGCTCTTTGAACAAAGTTATTTCCCGAAGCATTTCATCATAAGTCGATTGCTTAATTTCCATAGTCCTGCTCCCTCATACAAGAGCTTAGTGAAGTCGGGTCATCTTTTTAACTTTCATTTTTATAAGATTATTTAACTCCAAAGGGTTTAAAAGTTCAAGTTGTTTAGTGAGAGCAAGCTTGACCTGTTGGTCGATAGCTTCCGATTTGCCCATATGCCTCGCTTTCCACATTCATGTGAATCCGTATGCGGTCCATCCGCCGTCGATATACACAACCGCCCCCGTCAGATAGGTCGCCTCGTCACCGGCCATATAAACCGCCAGGCCCGTGATTTCATCCGGATGGCCTATCCTCCTCTGCGGGATGCGTTTTTTCAGGGATTCGATGTCCAGCTTCCCCTGCTGCTCAAGCTGCCCGATAAATTCCGTTTTGAGATATCCGGGAGCGATGGCATTGACGCGTATCTTTTTGTCGGCCCACTCGGCCGCCAAAACCTTGGTCAGCATGTCCACCGCGGCCTTGCTTGAACAATACGCCGCCCGCTGCGGCACCGGACTTAGCCCGAATGTTGATGAAATATTGATGATGCATCCGGCGGTTTTCCGGTCCATCATTTGCTTCGCCACCGCCTGACTGCATAAGAATACACCGGTAAGATTCGTATCGATGGTGTTCTTCCAGTTCTCATAGGCAAGATCCTCCGACGGGCTGACCATCGGGATCCCCGCGTTGTTGATCAAGACGTCGATTTTCCCATACCGTTCAACGATTTCATGGATTGCTGCGTTGACGCTTCCCGGGTCCGTGACATCCATGCGCACAGGATATGCTTCGCCGTCCGGTGGATGGATCTCGCGGCAAACATCTTTCAGGAGATTATAGGATCGCCCGGCCAGAACGACGGAAGAACCCTCGCAGGCAAATCTCCCGGCCAGCGCCTTTCCCAGTCCCCTGCTTGCGCCGGTAATGATCGTTACTTTACCCTGTAGTAGCCCCATTTGTTCACCTCGCAACTTGTCAAAGCCCGGCCGTTGGAATGAACGATACGTTCAGACACAGTGAGCAAGGCCGCATAATATTCGGGCCTGTGTCGCGACGCATGTTTCAGTCGCGATACAGGCCCGTTTGTTCAAACTCTCCTGGTCCATTTTGACATGATGCCCGAAGATGATGTTAACCGCTAATGCCATAAATGAAATTGGGCAGCCACAAAGCTATCTGCGGGAAAGCCGCCACGATGGCTAATCCGATAAGCTGCAGAATGATGTAAGGGTAAATGGACGCATAGATATCCTGGAGCCTGACGCCTTCGGGCGCGATGCTCTTAAGATAAAACAGGTTATACCCGAACGGAGGTGTAATATAGGCGCACTGCATGTTCATGATGAAGATGACGCCGAACCAGACGGGATCGTATCCCATAATAGCCACGATGGGCGTGAGAATGGGCGCCGTGATCATCACAATGGCCGACGGGTCGAGCAACATGCCCAGAACGAAGAATACGAGCTGGATAATGATGAACACGCCCCAATAACCGAGCGGCAGGTCAGACACCAGACTGCTGACAAATTCCGACGCTCCCAATGCCATGTAAATCGTGGAGAAGCAGTAGGCGCCGATGATGATCCACATCACCATGCCGGTCAGCTTTAGGGTTCCCAGGGAAATGTCCTTGAACATTTTCCAGGTAAACTTTCCGGTTATGAGCGTTAAAATGAAACTGCCCGCACACCCCACCGCCGCGCCTTCAGTCGGCGTGGCAATCCCCGAAAAGATGGAGCCCAAAACCAGA
>JAJFTV010000110.1 GCA_021372725.1 Chloroflexota bacterium
TTTAGCCGTAAGACGGCTAAAAAATCCAACAAAAATAATAATCCCCGCCCCGGCGAGGGGTGGGGTGACAAAATGATTCCATGCCGTATCTTTTCTACACTCAAAAGTTTGAATTTGACTTTTGAGACAGCTTCTTTTAGCTCAAACTGTAAAATACAAAGCCTTACACATCCAGGTTGCGCACATCATGGGCGTGCGTGGTGATAAAGCGCGTACGGGGCGGTACCGCCGCACCCATCAGCATGTCAAACGTGCGGTCGGCCTCAGCGGCATCTTCAATATCCACTTGCAGCAGGATGCGGTTTTGGGGATCCATGGTCGTTTCCCATAACTGGTCATCGTTCATTTCACCCAGACCTTTGTAACGCTGCACGGCCGCTTTCTCCGATGTCACACCCAGCCGTTTCAGGATGACGTCCTTTTCTTGCTCAGTGTAGGCATACTCAATTTTCTTTTTGTAAGAAATGCGATACAGCGGCGGTTGGGCAATAAAGACGTGTCCTTCCTCGATCAGCGGCTGCATATAGCGGAAGAAAAAGGTCAGCAGCAGGGCACGGATATGACTTCCATCCACATCCGCATCGGTCATGATAATCACCCGACCATAGCGCAAATTGGACATATCAAAATGGTCCCCCACACCACAGCCGATGGCTGAGATCAGGGACTTAACCTCATTGTTTGAGAGGATTTTATCGAGCCGGGCGCGTTCTGTGTTGAGGATCTTGCCGCGTAGGGGCAAAATGGCTTGAAAATGCCGATCGCGTCCCATTTTGGCGGTACCGCCTGCGCTGTCACCCTCGACAATATACAATTCCGAATTCTGCGAGTCGCGGTTGGAGCAGTCCGCCAGCTTGCCGGGCAAGGTCAGGCTTTCCAAAGCTGATTTGCGGATGACCAGATCGCGCGCCTTGCGAGCTGCATCTCTGGCCCGGGCAGATGTAAGGCATTTGGAGACAATCGCCCGGCCGGTGGAGGGGTTTTCCTCCAGGTAAGTACCAAAACTCTCCACCACAACCTGCTGGACAAGACCCTGCACTTCGGGGTTCATCAACTTGACTTTTGTCTGGCTTTCAAACTGTGGATCCGGATGTTTGATGCTGATGATGGCAGTCAGGCCTTCGCGTGTATCCTCGCCGCTGAAGTTGGGGTCTGCTTCCTTCAAAATATTATTTTTGCGTGCGTAGTCATTGATGACGCGCGTGATTGCTCCACGCAGCCCGGTCAGGTGCGTCCCGCCGTCTATCGTATTGATGGTGTTGGCAAAAGAATACACCGATTCGGTGTAGGCATCGGTGTATTGAATTGCAGCTTCCACCACAATGTCATCCACCTCTTTTTCGGCAAACACGACCGGATGCAGAACTTCGCGGTTCCGGTTGAGATAGCGGACAAAGGAAACGATTCCACCATCATAATAAAAATTCATCTCCCGATCACTACGCTCATCATAGATATGGATCAACACCTTACGAGTGATGAAAGCCATCTCGCGCAAACGTGCAATCAGCGTTTCAAACCGGAAAGTAATCTCTTCCTTGAAAATTGTCCTGTCAAAGCGAAATGTTGTTTTCGTGCCGGTCTTGTCCGGGTCGGTTTTGCCAATTACTTTCACGGGTTCGAGAGGAATTCCTCTTTCGTATCTTTGAAAATAAACCTTCCCTTCATTGTAGACTTCAACCTCACACCATTCCGACAAGGCGTTAACAGCAGAAACACCGACACCATGCAGACCCCCGGATACTTTGTACCCGCCGCCGCCAAATTTACCACCGGCATGCAGGACCGTCATCACCACTTCCAAAGCCGACTTATTTTTTTGAGGGTGGATGCCGACAGGAATGCCGCGCCCGTTATCCGTTACAGTAACGCTATCATCCTGGTGAATGATAATCTCGATACGATTACATACCCCCGACAGGGCTTCATCGATGGAGTTATCGACAACTTCATAAATAAGATGATGCAGAGCCTTGATATCCGTTCCGCCCACATACATACCGGGGCGGCGGCGAACTGCTTCAAGCCCTTCCAGAACTTGAATACTGGTTGCGTCGTATTGGCCTACATTTGGTTTTTTATCCACCACTCATTCCTCCACCCATCATCCCGTCATCGGATGATAATAATCTGTCCATGTCATTCAAATTTTATTGCTTGTCCAGTGAAATTTGAGTCTTGCTCGTCATTCGTTGCATTTTTTCATTCATCCACTGAACACCACCCCGATAGTAGATGAAGCTGGATGCAATCACACCGGTTGTGATAAAAGCATGGCCCAAGATGCCGATGATAACCATCCATGAATCTTCGGCCGGGAATGTCCACAATACATCCATGCCCTGGCTGATCAACATACCCATCAGGATGAAAAGACCTGTTCCCGGTAGAAAATAGCGCACCAGGCGAATACTGTTGATGGCAGAAGTAAAAACATTCTGGTCAGATCCATAGATACCGTGTGGAGAAAAAATCAATGGCATCAGCAGCCAAATCAATACCAAAAACACAAATATGATTGAGATTTGTGAGAACGCCGGATTGATTAAAGAGATGATCACGATCAAAATGACAGCCGGTATCGAAATAAGGAGAAGCAAAGCATAAGAACTTAACGTCAGGTAAAGAGTATTTCGGAACATTTTTAGCGAACGCCGGAATGAAAAATTTTCTTTAAGATCCATGCTTATCCGTGCAATTTCTCCATAGAACAGACTTCCTGCTCCAATTCCGATCAATGCAAACAAAAGCCAGAGAGCCAGGGTTGCCCCCAGCGATGTCAAATCAACTTCAACCGGTGTCCCAATCGGATTCGTCATAACGCCTCGCCCGGAAAGCAGACTTGGCACCCCGATGGGAAGTGTGCGTAACGCGCTCAATAAATTAAATCGGGTCAGCGATTCTTCCCAAATAATCTGATTGCTCGAAATGATTTGCTGTACGTCCGTTAAATTTGAACTGGAAAGCAGGGTAAGATATTGATTAAGAATAGGGTCAACAAGCGATTTGATACTCACCCGTGGTGCAAACCACAGTAACAAATCCAGCACAATCGGCAGAATGATCAATCGAATATTCCCGGCAACTGAATTGAAACCCGCTATAAATGAAGGAATCAATTTGGGTGGGGCAGTAATTGCTTGATTTTCTTGTGTTTCCATCAATCTTTAATTTTATCATAAATATCCTTTATTTATCTTCTATTTTCTAGAACATAAATTCATTTATTAAAGCAGGATTGGTAGCAGCATCCATAAATTTTCTACACAATGAAGCAAATGATGGTTACAATCAAATGAATGGGCGCACAGAAATCGGACTCGCTTTTGGAGAAGTTGAGTATCATATCGGCGATTATTTTGCTGACTTACTCCGTCACTTCCTTTGTGAACATGCCTGAAGTGGAACTGGATTTGAATATATTGGGCGCGGTATGGAAATTTACTTTCGATTTGAAAACCTACATTTCCATCCTCGTCCCAGCTTTCGCAGGTGTGGGCGCATATTGGTTGATTGGCACCCATCCCGCTCATTCAGAAGACCTTTACCCCCTGCAGCACTGCATCCTGCCAACCTTGACCGCCTGGGTGATTGGTTTACCTTTGTCCCAACTTTCAAACGACGCAACACGATGGATTATCTTTGCATTAGGCGGGACACTTCTCATCGTCGTACTGACCGCAGAGTATGTAGTCGTGGATATTAAAAGTGAGCAACACTTGCTGGCATCCAGTTTGTTAAAAGCATTGTCCATGGCGATGTTTTTCTTCGTCGTGTTTGTAATCCGGATGAGTGGTTTGCGTCTTTATTTGTTTTTACCGGCTATCGCTTTGACAGGATTTTTTATCCTGTTGCGTGTTTTTTATCTTCAGACAGGTGGGAAATGGATGCTCAAATGGTCATTCGTTATCACTATCGTCATAGCACAAATCGCTTTGGGGCTTCATTACCTGCCGGTTCCCCCGATCTCCTTTGGCTTGATCCTGTTAGGGCCTTTATATTCACTCATTGATTTTGCGTCAGTCTATCCACAAAAAAGAAGCAAGGAAAATACCTGGGTTGGCCTTGTAATGATGCTTGTTTTTCTTCTTTTGGCCTTTGTAGTATAAATAATGAAACTTGCAAGAATTACGATTCCACACTCCATCCTGGCCGGGATGCGTAATCATGTCGAGATCAACCTTCCCAACGAAGCATGCGGTTTGCTGGGAGGAAAAGACGGGAATGTCAACATTCACATCCCGGTCAGGAACACAGTGCAGAGTCCCATTGAATTTCGCATGGATCCTGAGGAACAATTACGCGGTCTGATGTTGTTGGACGAACAGAATGTCGATTTATTGGCAATTTACCATTCCCACCCGACCGGTGCGGCAAATCCATCCCTGACAGATCTTAGATCCCATCTATACCCGGAGGCGGCGTGCATCATCCTGGCAAGAAAAACACCCGCATGGAGCATTCAGGCATTTTGGATCACTGAAGGGAACTATTCCGTTATTCTGCTGGACGAAGCCGATTAAGCGGGGGTTTCTTCCCGCAGACGTTGATACAGAGCATAAACGTTCCGGGAATGAAGTTCCTCGGCCAATCCGCCGAGCAACACCTTGCTCTTCCCGCAAGATTCGATGTCGATACCATCCAGTAATTCGAGGGAATTCTTTCGTTTCAAGGCATTTCGGACGGCCTTGTTCAGAGAATTGAGATAGGCTATATTTTCCTTTACGGAGTCCTCGATCTCGCCGCGCAAGATGACATCCCCGTGGCCTTGAATGATATTTTCCAGGCTCATCTCACCGATCATTTTGATGGAACGGATCAACTCCTCCATATCCCCTTCGACGATAAACGGTATCGGCATAAAGACATCACCGGCAAACAAAATGCGATCCTCTTCAACGAGGATGGAAATTCCGTCCGGGCTGTTTCCCGGGGTAGGAATTAACGTCAGATGCTTCTTTCCTACCCGAAGCGACATATTTCCATTTTGAAAAGTAAGATGGGGCAGGATAATCTTCGTATTACGATATATCGGATTATGTTTTTGGGTTGATTCAAGTGCTTTTTGTTCAAGCTCGCGCATATAGACCCGGCATAGAGAATGAGAGATTACCGTCGAGCCAGGGAAAAAACAGTTCCCCCAGGTATGATCAGCCTGGTGATGAGTGTTGATGATGTAACGGACAGGAATTTTTAATTCCTCTTCGATGAATGAACGTATCTGCAAGGTTTCTTCAGGAATCGCCATCGTATCGATGACCACCGCCCAATCATTCCCGGCTATAACTCCTGAAGTGACCTGAGCATATATCTCGCTTTGGAACCAGAATACGTTTTCCGAAATACGTTCGCGCAGCATAAAACCATCCTGAAAAAGTGTTATCTACAATCAAAAATAAGACCGGTAAGAGTGTTCCTGATACCTTGTCCTAAACATGAAGAATAGCACAAACAAAATGAAAAGTCAAAACTTTGATAAATCAAATTTTGTTAAAACCTGACGTTGGGATTATGTTAGAATCCTTTATTACAAGGTGAACAGAAAAGCGAGCAAAAAAGGAAAACCCGCCATGGACATCACTCAATTCGAACCAGGAACACGGCTTGCCCTTGTAACCGGAGCAGGGCACAGATTGGGGAAAGAAATTGCACTTAAGCTCGCCAGCATGGGTTATGCCGTGGCAATTCATTACCATGCTTCCAATCAACTTGCAGCACAGACCCTGGAAACCATTCAAAATAGCGGTAAAAAGGCCTTTGCATTTCAGGCGAATCTCACCGATTCCTCACAAATTGAAGATCTTTTTAAATGGATCGATGAGACTCACATCCCTTTGCATGTTCTTGTGAATTCCGCCTCGGTGATGATAAGGGGAGGTTTAAATGATTTTTCGGTCGATGACTGGGATCTCACCATGGACCTCAATTTACGCGCCGTCTGGCAATGCGGCCGGTTGGCAGGAAATCGAATGCAAGCTGAAGGCGGTTCCATTATCAATATCTCCGATTCGGGAGCAGGAAAACTCTGGACCGGTTACCCTGCTTATTCGATCAGCAAAGCCGGGGTTGAAATACTGACCCGCTTCATGGCAAAAACACTGGCGCCAAAAATCAGGGCCAACGCGATTGCCCCAGGTTTAATACTTCCCCCGCAAGACTTTCCTCCTGTAGCCTGGGAAAAACTTGTCAATAAACTGCCATTGAAAAAAGCCGGGCAGCCGGAATATATTTGTGAAACGATCGAGTTCTTGTTGAGCAATGAGTACATTACCGGACAGACCTTTGTGATCGATGGCGGATATCAATTGGTTCAGGGATAAATCATGCTGGATTTTGCGAGATTATTATTACTGCTAATGCGCCCGGGTTCTCTGATCCTGGTTATTCTGATGTATTCACTGGGCACAGGGATCGCAGATTTTCTTGGTTTGCCAATTGATCTGCCAGCTTATTGGCTGGGTTTGTCATCCAGTGTTCTGCTTATTTTGAGCAGCCAACTCCTGGATTTGTTCTTCCGTACCTACGAGCCAGAAACTGCGAAACCCATTCAGGAAGCAATAAAACAGAAAAAGCCGGAACTCTCACTGATTGACTTTCGAAGGTTGATGCTCCAGGCAGCTATCACCACTTTGACGATTGTGGCCGTATTGACTGTGCTGCTCATCGCTCAGGAGCGGGTCAACCCTGCTGCATTATCCATCCTGGGGATCAGTTTCATTCTCACTTTCTTTTATGCGGTACCTCCCATCACCCTGTCCCGCAAGGGGTTGGGCGAAGTAATCGAGACGATATTGATCGCGAATCTTGTCCCGGCTTTTGGTCTTCTACTTCAAACTGGCGAAATCCATCGCCTGCTTTTTATGCTGACCGTACCGCTTACGGCCCTTATGCTGGCGATGCGGCTTGCCCTCGCACTGCCTGATTATGGTAAAGATATCGCCCATGGACGCATGAATATGATGACCAGCATGGGTTGGGAACGCGGCATGTGGTTTCATAATTTTTTGATCATTTTGGCTTATGCCGTGCTGATATTGGCATTTATTTTTGGTTTGCCTTGGCGACTGGTTTGGCCGGGACTGTTGACATTCCCAATCGGGGTGTATCAGATCATCCAAATCCGCCAGATAGCCAGCGGTATAAAGCCAAACTGGAATGTTTTGAACCTGACAGCGATTGCGCTGCTTGGATTAACTGCATACCTGATTACGCTCAGTCTCTGGATAGGATAAGCGATGCCGCAATTTCTCGAGCTTTTACCTCGTCAGGAAGCATTGGATACTTTTATACATAACCTGCCCATTCCCCACCCCAAAATGGAACAGACCAGGACCATCGATTCGAATGGCCGGATTCTGCTGGAAGATATCATCAGCCCGGAATTATCCCCTCCATTCTCCCGCAGCACTGTGGATGGATATGCGGTGATTGCAGCAGATACCTTTGGTGCAAGCGACAGCATGCCCGTCTATTTGCCTGTCACCGGCGAGGTTGCCATGGGCAAACCGGCTGATTTTTCGCTGCTTCCGGGTTGCACCTGCCTGATCCACACCGGCGGAATGCTCCCTGAAGGCGCCGATGCAGTTGTCATGCTCGAGGACACGCAAATTGCCAGCCCCAACGAGATCGAATTCTTCAAATCTGTGGCAGCCGGTGAAAATATCATCACCGCCGGAGAAGACGTCAGGCCTGGAGATGTGGTGATCAAAGCCGGCAGCCGCATGGGCCCAGCCGAAATTGGCGGTTTATTGGCTTTGGGAATTCTGGATGTTATGACTGCCCAACCTCCTTTGGTGGGAATTCTTTCCAGCGGTGATGAAATTATTCCCCCCCAGTGCCAGCCGCAGCCAGGCCAGATACGGGATATCAACAGCTATTCTCTTCAGGCTCTCATCCAGCGATATGGCGGGCAGGCAAAATTATACGGTATTGCCCCGGATGAACTGGATGCCCTGGAACGTATCATGAAGAGGGCCTTCGAGGAATGTGATATGTTGATTGTCACGGCCGGTTCCTCCGCCAGCACTCGCGATCTGACCTCCACAGTGATCCGGCAGCTCGGCAAACCGGGCATCCTTGTTCATGGAGTGCGTATTCGCCCCGGAAAGCCCACCATATTGGCCGTTTGTGACGGAAAACCTGTCATCGGCCTGCCGGGAAACCCGGTCAGTGCTCTGGTAATTGCCAGCTTTTTTGCAATACCTGCTCTTGAACACCTGATGGGTAAAACTCAAACCACACCCCGGCCTGTGTTGAAAGCGGAACTCACTCTTAATGTGCCATCCGTAACCGGGCGTGAAGATTTCATCCCCGTTCATCTGTTTTTGGCAAAGGATGGTTATAAGGCAGAACCCATTTTCTTTAAAAGCAACATGATATTCTCACTTGCCAGATCAAACGGCTTATTGCGAATCCCTGCCGACGCGGTAGGCCTGTCAGCAGGTGAAAGCGTTGAAGTTTATCTATATCTTTGAATCAAACAAGGAAAAATATGCGCCGAATAATGCTGACAATTCTTCTTGGGTTGGTACTCGCCGGTTGTGCCGGGCAAAACATTCCCACCGGAGTTCCCCATGAACGATACACTGAAGCCGTTAAAACCGTTGTGGTCCAATTGACACAAAATGCCTTGCTGACTCCCTCGGTGACACCCACCAGCACCCCCGAACCGACATCCACCATAACACTCACACCTGAACCATCCCCCACCGTTCCATCTCCCACCGCAACCTGGTCGTATCATACGCGCGGCACAGTTGAAGCTCCCATTCTTGTTTATTATCATATTGCAGATGAAGCCTCTGACTATGCCGGTTTCAACCCTGAAGCTGTCGAGCAGATCTCGTCCGCCGTGCTTCAGCAGCACATGACTGCCTTGCGTGAAAAAGGATACGACTCGATCACCATGGATACACTGATCAACACGCTGCTGTACGGCTCGGAGATGCCCGCCAAACCTGTCGTGATCACTTTCGACTCGACGTCAGAGGGCATTTACAGCAAGGCTTTTCCTGTTTTGCAGGCACAAGGGTATATCGGAATGGTGTTTCTGACCGTTCAGGATATCGGGAAGGAAGGCATGTTGACTGTGGATCAAATCAAGGAGATGATCCAGGCCGGATGGAGCGTTGGCAGCCACGGAATGTACGGTAGGGATCTTACCGCTGATCATTCCACGATTTCGGAAGAAATTTCCACGTCCCGGTTACAACTGGAAGAGCTGCTGGGCGTACCCGTCACGGTATTTTCCTATCCTTACGGCAGAACCGATGATGTCATTCTCACCCGCATTTCCACCTGGGGCTATACGGCTGCGGTTGGCTTGCACTGGTACGATTCAACCACCCATACGACAGATTACATTTATTATCTTTCCAGAATTGAAATCAGAAATGACGGTTCGGCAGACGGAATAATCTCAAACCTGCCCTGATGTAGAAATGAGTACAGGTATAGACGGAGGAATTTCTTGAGCATTTACTTGCACGATATCCCCCTTGACCAGGCTCAGCAGGTCTTTCTGGCAGCTTTGACTCAGGCAGGTCTGCATCAGGTACTGGGCACCGAGGTCATTGATCTGACCGAACAGGCTCTTGATCGCGTTCTGGCCGATCCAATCTGGGCCAGACTATCTTCACCGCACTACAATGCGTCCGCCATGGATGGTTTTGCGGTCCGCTCCGCCGATACGATCGGCGCAAGCGAAACCAAACCACTTCTCCTTCGGCGGAGCGGACAGTTTTCTTATGTCGATACCGGAGACCCTGTACCGGTATGGGCTAACGCAGTGATCCCCATTGAATTGGTGGATGGGCTGGATTTGAATGAGCAATTGTTGAATGACCCCCGTCACGCCCAATTCATCCGCATTCGGGCAGCCGTTACACCCTGGAAGCACGTTCGAACGGTGGGCGAAGATATCATCGCATCCCAGCTCGTGCTTCCATCCGGGCACTTACTGAACCCGGCCGACCTGGGGGCCATCGCGGCCAGCGGTCATTCTAAAGTAACAGTCAACCGAAAACCGGTTGTCTCCATCATTCCGACCGGAACGGAATTAATCCAGATTGGTGAACCAGTCAAACCGGGTGACATTATCGAATACAATTCGATGGTCCTGGCGAGCCAGGTTTTGCGTTGGGGAGGTATTCCAAAAAGGAAACCCATCGTTGCGGATGACCTCAAGCTCATCCGCTCAGCAGTGGAAGAAGCCGCCCAAACCAGCGATTTGATCCTGCTGAATGCCGGTTCATCGGCCGGATCCGAAGATTTTTCGGCAGAAATAGTACGCCAGTTGGGAACTTTGCTTGTACATGGCGTGGCGGTGCGTCCGGGACATCCGGTTATCCTGGGGATGATCCACCTGAGTAATCGCAGCCTGCCCATTATCGGGGTGCCCGGTTTTCCGGTTTCGGCTGCACTGACCGGCGAGATTTTCGTCAAACCGCTGCTTGAACGCTGGCTGGGACGAACCACTGAAGAACCGCAAACAATATCTGCATCCATTACCCGAAAAATTACCAGCCCGGCTGGGGATGATGATTACCTGCGTGTTGTTATAGGCAAAGTAGACGGTGAGTACAAAGCAGCACCCATTTCACGCGGTGCCGGTGTCATCACCTCATTGGTCAAAGCGGACGGTATTGCCGTCATCCCACGTTCCATTCAGGGGCTGGAAGCAGGTTCCAAACTGAGCGTAAGGCTGTACCATCCCGTCAGCCAGATCGACAATGCCATCCTGGTCATCGGCTCGCATGATATGACGCTGGATTTGCTGGCACAATATCTTCATCGATATAACCGGCATCTGGTTTCATCCAATGTCGGCAGCGTGGGAGGTCTGATCGCACTCAGCCGCGGTGAGGCACATCTGGCAGGCTCGCATTTGCTGGATCCATCCACAGGTGAATACAACGTTTCCTATTTGCCCCAATATCTTGCTGACGAACCTGTCAAACTGGTTGTGTGGGCTGAACGTGAGCAAGGCTTGATGGTTCCGCACGGCAATCCCAAACAAATCAACTCACTGCCCGATTTGTTGAGGGACGATGTCACTTTCATCAACCGCCAGAAAGGTTCCGGAACCCGCATGCTGCTGGATTATCATCTGAAAAAGGAAGGGCTGTCCGCTGAGCTGATCAGAGGCTATCAGCAGGAAGAGTTCACCCACCTGAATGTTGCCGTAGCCGTTGCATCACAGCGGGCGGATTGTGGCCTGGGTATCGCAGCCGCTGCGGATGCACTTCAGCTTGATTTTATCCCCCTTTTTAATGAAAGATATGATCTGGTCATTCCATGCCGGCATCTGCGAGACGGCCTGCTGGATCCCATCTTCAAACTGATGAATGATGAGCCGTTCCGGCGGGAAATTGGCAAGCTGAAAGGATATTCTTTCGAGCGGATGGGAGAAATCATCATCGGCTGCAATGAATGATGAGGAATAGGATAAAATAATATCAGCAACTGTCGTTCAGGAGGTATAACTATGACACTGCAAGAAAATACCCTGGCTCCTGATTTTCAATTACCGGATCAGGATGGCGTTATCCACAAATTATCCGATTACCGCGGGAAACCGGTTGTTTTGTATTTCTACCCAAAAGATAATACACCCGGGTGTACCCTTGAGGCAACGAGTTTCCGCGATGATTTCAGCAAATATGAGCAGGCCGGTGCCGTCATTTTGGGTATCAGCCCGGATTCGGTCAAATCGCACAAGGGATTTTGTAATAAATTCAACCTGCCCTTTACCTTGCTGGCAGATGAAGATCACTCCGTATTGGAAATGTACGGCGTTTGGGGATTAAAGAAAAACTACGGAAAAGAGTATTACGGCGTGCAACGCACCACCTATCTGATCGATGAAAATGGGATGATTGCCAAAGTATACGAAAAAGTCAAACCAGCCGAACACTCGCAGGAAATCCTGCTTGAATTCAAGCTATGATTTGATTCATGGTTTGAAAAGATAGCTTATTGGACGTGCAGCAAGACTTTACCTTCTGACCACAGCTCTTCCAGCTTGTAATAATTACGCTGGTCAGGGGTAAATAAATGCACAATGATGTCGCCGACGTCCAGTACAAGCCACCCATCTTCCGGTTTTCCTTCAGTTTTGGGCCGAAAATGAACGAGTGGTTTGACCGTGTCCACTATATGATCTGCCAATGCGTCCAGCATGCGAACGCTGGTTCCACTGCAAATAATAAAATAACTGGCAAAATCGGCAATCTCATTGATATCAATTAGAACAATATCCTCCCCCTTTTTATCTTCCAGTGCTTCAATGATTATTCTAGAAAGTTCACTTGTATTCAGATTTACACCTCACAACAGTTTTGTTTCATTCTAGCATAAGAAAATCAAAAATACGAAATCATATAGTGGCACAATATGATTTCGTCAACCTAATGGAATATCATAAAGAATACGATATTTCGGGCCGGCTGGGAGTAAATCACTGCGGTAAACCCGGATATTGTTTACGATCTGCGTTCCCAGATTGGTTACAGCCGTTTCACGAATTATTTGAGCCAGCATGGGATAATCGCGCGGACCGGCAGAATTTATTAACCGGCCAATCGTCAGATGTGGGCTGAAAGGCCTGTCTGCTTTTGGAAAACCCAGGTCGGTTGTCGTTTTCTCCACTGCCTTCTGGACGTGGTACCCTTCCTGGTCCATTTCACAGCCTGCCCAAATGGTCCGCGGCTGGTCTATTTTGGGAAATGCTCCCAATTCACCTATACGAATAACAAACGGTTGAAAATTCTGTACCGCTGCTGAGAGCCGGGACTGGAGCACGGGGAGCATCTTTTCCTCCACATCACCCAGAAACTTCAAGGTGATATGAATATTCTCCACAGCAGTCCATTTTACCGGAAAGCCACCTTTGGATTTCAACTGTCGGGCCAGAACAGCAAGGTTTGTTTTTATTTCCGGTGACAGATCCAATGCAATAAAAGTTCTGATCATAAGCTCTTGTTACATGAAAAACAGGGTTTGATATTTGTCCACTTCCAAAACAGTATAAATTTACAGCCAACGAATGTCAAGATTCATACATCTACACAGTTGGTCAAATGTATGGTATAAAAAAAGTGAACCCTGCTGTGTTCGTGATGCTGCATTCTCAGTTCTGGGCCAACACCTTAAATAAGGGTTCTTAAGTCCACACCAGCAACGCGATAGGCTTGAGCCAAGGCGGAGTTGGTGGGTAAGAGCCCACCTGCAATCGCAGGTTCAAAACTCCGCAGCACACGGCACAGCGGGGGTTTTTATTGTCAAAAATTAGAGAATTCGAAAGACATTCGAAAGGCATTTTTATGGAAAAGAAAAATCCGGTTGCTTTGATTATTCTGGATGGTTGGGGTTTCCGTGATGCCATGGAAGGAAACGCAGTAGCTTTGGGTCGCACGCCCAATTTTGACTTATGGACCAAAAAATATGAGCGCTCGATTCTCAAGGCATCCGGCGAAGCCGTCGGGCTTGCACCTGACCAAATGGGTAATTCAGAAGTGGGTCACCTCGTCATCGGCGCCGGTCGCATCATTTATCAGGATATTGCCCGCATCAATCGATCGATTGAAACAGGCGAATTTTACAAACTGGACGTGATCCTGAAAGAATTTGAGTACGTAAAACGCAGCCACAAAAAACTTCACCTGTTTGGATTATTTGGCCCGGGAGGGGTGCACAGTCATTCCGATCATCTGTATGCGCTGATCGATCTGTGTAACCGGCACGGTGTTACACCCCTCATCCACCTCATGACCGATGGCAGGGATACGCCCCCCAACAGCGGTATTGATTTCGTTCGTGAGCTGGAAACTTACCTGCAATCTCATGAGGCTCAAATCGCTTCAGTCAGCGGTCGGTATTACGCCATGGATCGCGACAAACGTTGGGATCGCACGCAACTGGCCTACAGCGCCTACGTAAAGCAGGAAGGCCTGAAAGCAGGTTCAGCCAGCGAGGCCGTCCTCAATTCATATCACAAAAATGTTGGCGATGAGTTCATCAAACCGACTTTGATTATCGATTCGAAGGGACGGGATCTTTCCGTCACCGATGGCGACTGCCTGCTGTTCTATAATTTCCGTGCTGATCGGATGCGTCAAATTGTAAAGAGCTTTGTCCTGCCTGATTTTTCGGGTTTTGACCGTGATCATTTCATGGCCAATCTGCACGTACTCACCTTTACGGAGTACGAATCCGACCTGCCGGTTAATGTTATCTTTCCCAAAGAAAATGTGGATCAGCCGTTGGCCCAGGTTCTCAGCGAAAAAGGATTGAGACAATTCCACACCGCTGAAACCGAAAAATATTCGCACGTCACCTTCTTTCTGAATGGAGGGCGTGAGGAACCGTTTGAGGGTGAAGAGCGGCAACTTGTTCCTTCCCCCAAAGTGGCAACGTACGATCTGAAACCCGAAATGAGCGCCTTTGAGCTGACAGAAGTTGTGCTCAAGCGCCTTGAGCAAGCCGTTGACGACTTCATCGTGGTTAATTTTGCGAACCTCGATATGGTCGGTCACACCGGCGTACTGGAAGCAGGCATCAAGGCCGCTGAAGCAGTGGATGAATGTGTGGGCAAGGTTGTCCAGAGCATCCTCGCCAGGAATGGTACCGTTTTAATTACCGCCGATCACGGGAATGCAGAAATGATGTATGACCGTATCCGCAACGAACCGCATACCTATCACACCACAAACCCGGTGCGGTTGTTTGTCATTGGGCAAAAGTATTACCGCCTGCGCCCCCAGGGCGGTTTGCAGGATGTAGCCCCCACCATCCTGGATTTGATGGGCATAGAAAAGCCAAAACTGATGACCGGCAGAAGCCTGATCGAAGATTCCGCCGGATAAATTACTCCTCGTTCGGGTCTGCCTCTGCTTTCAGAGATTTTTCCCGCACTACCCGTCCGACAAGATAGGCGATGATACCACCCGCGGCAGACAGTACGCCCAGGAAAATGAAAGCATCCTGCCAGAAGCGCATAGGGAAAAGCCTGATTAAGGTGTCAGAATACTTGAACAACCAGGTATCTCCCTCAAAAAAGATGCGATGAAAAGCAGTAAACAACCATTCAAAGCTGGCCAGGACGCCAAAAATAATCACTACAATCAAAACGATGGTGGCAATCCCACCTTTTGAGAATGCGTCCCAAAAACTGGGTAAAAAATGGGCTTCGGATGCAAACAGCCCAAATAGTATCAATAAAGCAATGGTAATATACCAGGTAATCAGGGCCTTGCTGACCAGGTTTTTCACATCCAGCATGTGCTGAAGTTCCCGCTCGTTGTAAAGAGGCTCACCCGAAGCCAGCTTCTGCCGTTCCAGGAAATCGATCCCTTCACGATTCAGTAAATAAGTCAACGAAATATTGGCCCACTCAAGCCTTTCCTGACTTGTAAACCCGTATTCGTCGGGTGGGAAGCCGGGCATTTTATACTCGATTCGCAGGAAAAGCGGGCTGAGTAAAAAGCGGACCGCCGTCAATAACAGGAAAATTACGACAACGATGCTGGTGAGAACTTTAATCACAGGAATTGTTTTGTTCATTTCAAATCCGCCATTTCATCCGAAAATAAAAAATCAACAACCATTGTGTTTGTGATCCATTCTATCGGGGCCAGGTCATCGGTGAACACTTTTCCGCCACTGTGAGGGGTCTGCAAATTTTGCGCAGCAAGCGACATACTTTCCAAAAGCAAATCAGGAATATTCGCATCTCCTGAGAGATTTGCCAGGTTTGCCTGAAGGTTTTCGTCGCTGGTGGGCTGGTTTGTTGCGTAGATGATGGAATTATAGGTATCCGGAATATCGACCACGTGGATGGAAGGAAATACAGACAGAATTGTACTTCCAAGCGCATCGATCAGACGCCGGTCTGAAGGACCGCGGCCGACATTAATCACCAGTACACCCTGTTCGGTCAGATGATCTTTGGCGATTCGAAAAAATTCTTGAGTCGTCATGTGATAGGGGATATAGGGTGGCCGATAAGCGTCAACACTGATAATATCGTATTGATACGGGCTTTGGCTTAATCCCCATCTGCCATCCTGAACAAAAATATTCAGGTTTGGTTCATTCATATCAAAGTACTTCTGTCCGACCTCAACGATTTTAGGATCGATCTCGTATCCATCCATCGTGACGTTGTCGAAGACCAAAGCGGCCTGGCGGGCTGTGGTTCCGGCTGCCAAACCAACGATTGCAATTCTCTTTACCTGATCAGGCGAGTACGGAGCCGAATTAAAGAACGGCCCGACCAATACCTGCTCCCAGGAACCGTAATAATTCACCCGTGTAGGGTGGTACACCGAGTGCACCCCCTGTCCTTCATTTAGTCTTAGAAATCGATACTCATCCTGTTCGAGCACCTGGATATAGTTATAGGCAGATTCCGTTTCATAAATTTGCCCGGCGGTAGCCTTGATTTGCCCGTTCAGGCCCCAGAACCATAATGCAATCACCAATACAGGCGCCCATAAATAGGGAATGATCGAGCGAAATCCATCATTGATGGCAAAACAAATCAGGCTCGTTACCAGCAACACAAAGCTGGTGAGAATAAAGGTCTTGTAGGTGCCTATGAGGGGAATAAACAGAAGAACAGGGACAAACGTCCCAATAAAAGAGCCCAATGTCGAAATGGCATATATTTTCCCGGAAATTCTGCCTACCTGATCGGACTGGGAAACCCCCAACTTGATGGCAAAAGGAGATGCGGTTCCCAACAGCGTAATGGGGATGAACAATAGCACAAATACGGCGCTAAATGAGCCAAACAAAATACCCAACTGCAATTGATCGAAAGCATTGGCAGCAATTTTCATAACGGGCTGCGATATGACCGGCACCAGGGCAATCATGACGGCTGCCCAAATAAGGATCTGGTAAAACGTACTTGTACGCGGGGAACGATCCGCCCAATATCCACCCAGAAAATAACCCAGGGCAAGATAGATCAAAATCAGGCCAATAATACTCGCCCAAACCAGATTACTGGTTCCGAATACATTTCCCAGCAGCCGGGAGGCTGCCATTTCAACTGCCAATGAACTGAAACCGGAAACAAAAACCGCTACGATAAGTGATTTACGCATGATCACTCCCGGAACAAAGTTATTCGAATTATACCCAGTCTTAAACAAAGAGGCTGTCACAAAGTAGACAGTCTCTTTTTATAATCCCATTGATGATCTGTTTTTGTACCAAAATGTGGTATCCCACATTTCTTCAGCCATCCCCCCGTCCCCCTTTTGGGTTCGGAAGGGGGCGAAAATAATATTTCCTGGGTTTTTGAACCGTAAACGGCTCAAAACCCAGGAAATAATAAAATACTTTTGAGACAGCCCGTTTGAGTTGTAATCAACGAATCAGGCTTCGGCAGGTTTTTCAGTCGGATTGTCAGCAGATTGATCTGTCTCTTCAAGAGGGATCTTAATCATCTTGGATTTTTGTTCCTCAAGCAGAATCTTGCCGTGTTGCTGTAGCTCAGTTGCTTTATCTTTTGTGGTTTTCGCCAGCTCATCGAATCGCGTTCTTGCCTCTACAGCAGCCGCTTCCGCCTGGGAATAAGCCTCTTCCAATGATTCTGCTGCTTTATCGCGCAGTTCAACGGATTTATCCTTAATCAAGGCTCTGGTTTCGGTTCCGGATTGTGGTGCAAGCAGCAGCGCAGTGATTGCGCCTGTTAACCCACCCACAACAAATCCGATCAGAAATGCCCCAAATTCATCTCGTTCAGCCATATCAGTACTCCTTTCAATGAATATTGATTACTTTTTTTTCCTGGGGCGAATGATTTCACCAAATCGTTTCATGCCAGCCAGGTATTCGTTCAAGACAATCACAGGTTCAGCGAGATTATCACTCAAGAACCGTACTGTCCCTTTTAATGTGCTTACCGTCTCATTTGTTGTTTCAAGGATCGGTTTTACTTCATTTTGAAGCAAATTGGTCAGGATGGCAATTTGAATAATCAGGATGATTAATGCCACACCAATCACCAGAAATTCCAATGCCATAAAAATAATGAACACATCACGGATCTTGCTGGTAACGGCTGCTTCGCTCGAGAACAGAAAAACGCAACCAGCAATCAATAGACCCAGGATGACCACACCGATTAATATGTACAACCACAGTTTTGAGCCGCTCTGATGCACATTTTGCGAATTTACATCCAATGTCTGTTGTGAGTTTGCTTCTTCAGTAGTATTCTCTTCCGTGTTTTTTTCCATATTTATCAAAATTATAACATATCAATAGTTGATCTGATTTTCCCGAATATCAATCCACCTTTATGTATTCTAACACAATCAAACCCCAACTGTGGAGAAAAGTGATAGATACCAATATACCAGGTCGACATATCTTACAATATCCCCTGGCCTTTATCTGGATGGTAAGATAAAGTAGAAAAATTCACAAATTCGTTTAACGAGTGCGATTGACTTTATTAATTGGGTGGATTACAATCTACATGAAGAGCGGGTTATCAAAAACAAAATATCGGGACAAGAATGAACCCCAATCAATCCAGACTGCAAACTTTCATAAAGGCTGCCACCCTGTTAGTATTGTTGTTTACAGGATCACATGTCATTAACAGTCTGGCCGCGGCACAGGAAACAAAGGAACCCGCTGCTCCCCCGCTGATGGATTCTCGGCAGATCGAGACATCACTGACGAACGGCGTGGTGATTGACCTGAATCAGACAAGTTCGCATTCAGATAAAAACATACCGGTCACATCCATCACCACTTATTATTACCAGGATGATCCGCTTACGAACCAGGATATTTGTGCCGAAGCATGGGACGTGGAAGTGGATGTAGTCCCGCAGTGGCTCCAGACCCCCGTTCTTTCAGAACAACTGCACACTGAAATAGCTTACAATTTTCTGGCCGGCAGATTGATCACGAATGGGCTTGTGGATGCAAGCGAATGTGAAAACAATGGCGTATTTTTTAATGGTGCGGCGAATGCCTGTGGTCTGGCACAAGCTCTACCGATGGTGATTGTCTGGCAGAACCAGTTTGACGAGGTAATTCTTCAGGCAGCCAAAGATAACCATGTACCGGCATATTTGTTGAAAAAATTATTTGCCCGAGAAACCCAATTTTGGCCTGGCACAACCTGGATCGAATTTGAATATGGCTTGGGCCAGGCCACCAGTTTTGGGCTGGATGCACTTTTTCAATATTACCCCGACTATTTTCGAACCATTTGTCCTGAAATATTTACAGCGGATACCTGTACTGAAAGTTATGCGGAATTATCCCCCACCGACCAGGCCCTGATGAGGGGGTATTTTGCCAGTCATTTTCTCAAAGCAGATTGTGACACATGCGAAGGGAATATCGATATTGCCAAAGTCAATTCCTCCATTGACCTGTTTGCCAAACTGCTGGTTGCAAATTGTCACCAGGTAAACCAGATAATGGTGAATGTCACAGATAAACCGGGGGGAAAATACAGCTCTTATGAAGACCTGTGGCGGTTTACACTTGTCAATTACAACGCAGGCTCCGGATGTGTCAATAATTCTATCGATGAGTTGTATAAAGATGAAAAGAAAATAAACTGGGACAACTTTGCCAACGAATTAATCAATCAAGGCAATGTTTGTGCCGGATCCATTGATTACACTTTTGAAATTTCACGCTAATTCAACCTGTTCTATAAAAACATTAGTTAAAAAATGCTATAATCTTATTCCTGGCTGAAAATGTATCCAATCCGGATGTTTTGGCCTGAAAAGTGCATCAAGATGTGGAGGTCAGACGACAAAATCAGGCGGGGAAATTGATCGTATCCCGGCAAGATTTACTTCCTTTACAATTATTTCATCTTTTCAAAGCAGGTGAAAATTATGGCAGAACGAATAAGAGTTTTACTCGTTGAGGTATTTCCAAAAGTTGCTCAAAACATTACAGCCATGTTGAACAACATCGATTCAATCGAGTTGATTCCGGGCAATATTACCAATTCCGAAAATGCTCTTCAGTTGATACGACAAACCAAACCCGATATTGTCTTGCTGGAAATGGAGCTCCCCGGAGTAAACGGTATCCAATGTACTGAAATCATCAAACGGGATATTCCGCAGACACAGGTCATCATCCTGTCAGAGGTAAGCAGTGCCGAAGCGGTAAGGCAGGCAATGCGTGTCGGCGCCACTGATTATATTAATTACAACAACCTGACATCGGAGGAACTCCTCTCGGTTATTCAACATGTTTCCAGCAACATCCAGCAAGAAAAGATCCGCCAACGGCTGCAACAACAGACCTTCGAACAGGAAACTGATGATCAGAAACCACATCCAGAAGGAAAAGTCATCTCCGTTTACAGCCCCAAAGGGGGAGCCGGCGTCAGCACCATTGTGGCAAATCTGGGTGTGGTGATAAAAGAAAGCAAACCGGACGCAAGAATATTGCTGGTTGACCTTGATATACAGTATGGGGACCTTCCCATTCTGTTTAACCAATTTCCAAACCGGTCCATCATTGACCTGGCCATCCGAATTCAAAATATCGACGAAGAATTGATCGAATCCGTCGTTTTCACAGATGAAACTTACGGATTAGATTTGTTGGCTCCCCCTCAAAAACCCGATTTGTCCAACGGAATTGATCCTGCTTCAATTTCAACCATCTTCTCTTACTTGCGAAAAATGTACGATGTTATTCTAGTCAATGTGGATTCATATCTGGTGGAAAGCTCCTTAATGTGTTTATCCAACAGCGATTTGATCCTGCTAATCGCCATACAACAGGTGGCTGCAATACGTTCCCTGCGTTCATTCATTACACTGATATCAGAACTGGGAATATCGAAAGAAAAATTGGCTATCGTTCTTAATCGTTACGATGAAACGAACTCCATCACGGCCAAAAAGATCGGTGACATGCTATCGATTGGTGTTTCTCATATCATCCCGTTTGACATGAAAACAGCCGAAAAAGCCGCCAATTTGGGTATTCCATTCACCTTCGATAATAAAAAGATGGAAATTTCAAAATCCTTTACTACTTTGTTTTCCATTATCAGAAACCGCCTGCAGGCAAAAGAAAAAATAGCAGCCCAGATTCCATCATGAATCAGAACGAATAATTAAATGAACAACCCCAAAGTAAAGACTGTTTCAAATTCAATAGAGGAGATATCTCACAAGGCTGAAGGGAAAACCGAGTTGAATGCTGAAAGAAAATCCATTTTTTGGAAACTGACTTCCCCTTATCGTGAGTGGCGAAATCTGCCGAATGAGATTCGCACCCGTTCAGAAAAATCACAGCGAAATTTGATATTGCTTCATGAAATGCTGATTGATTATCGACTGGCGCTGATGAAGGCAAATCACATGGATCCAAATATCAATCGTGATATTTGGAAAGAATTTCATCAGGCAAAATTGACCCATGAAACGCTGAATGAAATAACTTCAAAGAAATCTTTGTTCATGCGGGGGTTGAAAAGCCTGAAGCGTCTTAACTTTGAATGGCAGAACCTGAACAATAAACAAAATGAATTACTCGGTATCATCACCCAGGCTCCGGCAGCTTTGAAATTCTATAATCTTAAGATGACCTATGCGGAGGTGAAGAAGCAGGAGTTGATGGATGATGAATACAATGAGCGCAGGTTTAGCGAAGCATACAGTGCTTTGGAGATGGCGCTCGGTTATGTAGAAGAATTCATCAATAAGCACGAAAATTCCTCAAAGATTCTAGAATTTGATGAAGCCCGCCAATATTGGTCCGAAAAATTTAAGGAAATCACTGAGCTTCATAAATCCGGAAGGATGAATATCGAAGATCTTCTAAAGAAGATGGATTCTCTGAAGAATGTCTTTTTCGAAGCTCCACCCATGGCCAAATGGATTACTGATGTTGAGGAACGCTATACCCGCCTGGTCAACGACCACGACCTGTTGATAAATATGTATGGCAAATCAGTCATCCCCACTGAAGAAATAAATGAGACAAAGGTCATCATCAATGAAATGGTTCCCCGTTTGTGGATGAACGGGGAAAACACCCCATTGGATCGATACCTGAAACAAATTGAAGCCTTTCTGAATATCCATGAACCTGTGCTTCAGGAAGAGCTCGCTTACCAGGAAAGACATCGCCCCTGGTCAGCCAACGGGGACGCGCCGAAAGATGCAGACGAATTGGATATGCTCACCTCATTTGTGCAGATCATGATCAACGCCATCGAAGCACGGGAATCGCACATGGGAGACCATTCCAAAACTGTCGCAAAACTGGCTCGAGGAACTGCCGAGGAATTGCAGTGGTCTGAGCAGGAAATTAAATATCTTCAAATAGCCGGGCTGATGCACGATGTCGGAAAGATTTGGATACCGGAGACCTTGTTGACAAAAACAGGCCCCTTAAGCGAAAATGAAATTCAGATTCTGCGAATGCACCCTTATTACAGTGCAAAAATTGTTGAAAGCATCAAGGCGCTTAAGGATATCGTCCCCTGGGTTTATAACCATCACGAGCGTTGGGATGGGACAGGTTATCCTGAAGGCCTTCGCCAGAATGAAATCCCATTGGGAGCCAGTATTATAGCTGTGGCCGAGGCATTCAGTGCCATGATTTTCAACAGGCTTTCCCGAGAACCACTCACTTTCGATCAGGCAATCGCTGAAGTTCGGGCAGGATCCGGGAAGCAGTTCGATCCGGATGTGACCGAACAATTTATCACTGCCGCCACAAAAATACGCCCAGCGTTGGAAGAGCTTCAACAAAAAGGTTTCACTTCTTTATTGATATAGTAAATAAAGAAGAAACAGGTAACACAGGCTATCCCTTTACGGGTATAAAAATCTTCGGGGGTAGCTTATAACCGTATGCTTCCAAATTCCTGGTGAATTGCGGGCGCAAGCCGGTCGGCTGAATATCTCCCAGTATTTTTCCATTTGCATCCACTCCGGTTTGGGTAAACCGGAAGAGATCCATCAACGTTACAACCTCACCTTCCATACCAACAACTTCACAGATACTGGTGATTTTGCGTGTCCCGTCACTTAAGCGCATCGCATGAACTATGAGATGGACGGCAGATGCAATCTGGTGCCGAATTGCCCGTACCGGTAACTCCAACCCGGACATTAGCGCCATGGTTTCAATTCTGGAAATAGTGTCGCGCGGTGAATTGGAATGGACCGTCGTCAGTGAACCTTCATGGCCTGTGTTCATTGCCTGAAGCATGTCCAATGCTTCGCTGCCACGGCATTCACCAACAATAATGCGATCCGGCCGCATACGCAGCGAATTTCGCACCAGGTCGCGAATGGTAACCAGACCCTCTCCCTGCAGGTTGGCAGGTTTCATCTCCAATGACACGACATGGTTTTGCGGCAAATTCAACTCGGCGGAATCCTCGATTGTGATGATACGCTCATTATTCGGAATGAAACGGGAAAGAATGTTCAATAAAGTCGTTTTTCCGGAGCTTGTGTTCCCTGAAACGATAATATTCAATCGCGAAGCCACGCAGGCATGCAGAAATTCTGCCATCGATTCAGTCAGTGTTCCCAATGCAATGATCTGTTCAATAGTCAGCTTGTCTTTAAGGAATTTCCGGATAGAGATGATAGGGCCTTTATGAGCCACCGGCTGAATAACAATATTGACGCGGGATCCATCTGCCAGGCGGGCATCTACGGTAGGATGATCGTAATCCACAAATCTTCCCAAAGGTTTGAGAATATAGTTGATTACAGCGATTACATGGGCTTCATTCTCAAATTGAAGATTCGTTTCAATCAGTTCCCCGTTTCTTTCGATAAATATCTGCCTGGGGCCATTGACCATAATTTCGCTGATCGACGGATCGTCGATCAAATGGGTGATAGGGCCAAAACTTTCAAAATGCTTCGAAACGTCATTCAGCAGTTTTTCACGTTGGGTTTCCGGCAATTTTATTGCCATTTCATTGTAGATGGATGTAATGCGATTTGGAATGAACCCGGAAAATTGTGTCGCCGACTTCAGGACTTTCTCTTCCAGTTCCAAATAGACTCGATGAATCAACTGCTCTCGAAGATGATCAAGGTCCGTATCGGGTGTGTTCTTCGGTGTGTTTTTGCCGACATTCTTTGATAAATCCTGATGTTCTTCCATTTCCCTCTCCAACATCGATCATATTGTTTTAGTTATTATAGTACAGAAATTTAATAACCGGGATAAACAGAGTATTGGTTTTTGCATGTATTGGTTTTTGCACTTGCGATGTATGCAATATTATGTTAAAATAAGTTAGTCGAAGTTCTAAGATTCATCTTGGAAAGTGGGCATCCCCCACTTTTCTGCTTATTAGACAAAGGATGTATGGAGTAATTGGGATGAAGAACGAATTTATCCTTGCTTTCAACGAAGTGATAGAAGAGAAGCAATTGCCAAAGGAGGTTATCCTCCAGGCACTTGAATCTGCCATGGTTCATGCCTACCGTAGGTCACTGAATGCTTCCGCAGATCAAAAAATTGAAGCCAGGGTTGACCCCGAAACCGGAAAAGTATTGATCTATGCCGAAAAGGAAGTCGTCGAAGAGGTTCTGGATGACAGAACTGAAGTTGACCTTGCCAGAGCAAAAGCAGTGGATCCGAATGCAGAAATCGGTGGTTTGGTGGTCGTCGAGAGCACCCCCACTGATTTCGGCCGTGTAGCTGCCCAGACTGCGCGCCAGGTGATCCAGCAGCGTATTCGCGATGCGGAACGCCAGGCCCAACTGGACTATTATTCAAAGCAGTTGGGTGAAATCGTCAGCGGTATTGTTCAGGCTGCCAACTCTCAAGGCTTAACCATTGGTCTGGAGCTGCGCGCTGAAGGGATACTTTACCGTAAAGAGATGATCCCTGGGGAGCGTTTCCGTATTCATGACCGCGTCCGGGCACTGGTTGCCGAAGCGAAGGATTCCAACAAGGGACCACAAATCATTCTCTCCAGAACACATCGCGATTTTCTACGTCGTCTGCTTGAGAACGAAGTTCCAGAGATTTATCACGGTATCGTGGAAATTCGATCCATCGCCAGAGAACCCGGTGAAAGGGCCAAAGTGGCTGTATCCACCACCCAGGCCGGAATCGACCCGGTCGGCGCGTGCGTTGGAATTCGTGGCGTCCGAATCCAGGCAATTGTCCGCGAATTGCATGATGAAAAAATCGATGTCATCGAATGGAACCCTGATCCGGTAGTCTTTATCGCAAAAGCCATCAGCCCCGCCAGAGTCACAGGCGTTTATCTGAGTGAAAAAAATGCCAAGACTGCCACCGTGGTTGTGCCGGAAGATCAATTAAGTCTGGCAATCGGCAGAGATGGACAAAATGCCAGATTGGCAGCAAAACTGACTGGCTGGCGTATCGACATTAAGAGCCTGAGCGAAGCGACTTCAGATGCAATCAACAAACTGCAATCAGAACCATCGCTTGCAGCTAACCTGGAAGCCGAAAAGCCTGTACTGGAGCATATCCTTGATTTGTTGGGCAAAAAAGCGGAAGGCCGCCCTCTGACCGCAGAAGAGTATGAGGCCATGGCTCACTTCACTGACCGCGTAGAAAAGAAGATCGCCATCCAGAACGCCCCAGAGGAACAAAAAGCAGAACACGTCGTTCCTTCAACGTTGACAGGACTGGTTCCGGAGGAGACACTGCAGCAAAATCTCCTGGACAGCGATTTACCTGAGCACGTAGCCAATATTTTACAGGAATCAGGCTATATCACCAATGGTGATTTGCTCGAACAAATGCAGAAAAACATGGATGTCATCTTCAGATTGCAGGGGATTGGCCCGAAAGCCATGGACGCCATCAACCAATGGCGCGAGAAATTGTTGCCCTCCCCGGTCATCGAAGAAGCTGTCTCACCGGTCGAAGAAGAAATTCCGGTGGAAAATGCAGCCAGAGAGGCAGAGCCGGAAAGTATCAAACCTTTGGAAGAAGCAGTCGAGATCGAACCGCTTGCAGAGACTGTTGAGTTTGAAACACAGCAAAAGGTTGAAGAACTGACATCCGAACCGGAAATCGAAACCGTCAAAGCCACGGAAGAGACTGCTGAGGGAACCAGCGGAGAAGAGGAAGAATCTGAGGTCTCCTTCGAGGAATTGTTCAAACTCAAACCTTCGATCATGACTGATGAGGTCATCGATGATGAAGAGGAAGAGGTTGATGGGGCGAATTTTGGCGGAGCAAAGAAAAAGAAAAAGAAGAAGAAGCGCCGGTTTGTTGAAATCGAGTATGACCCGGAAGCAGACCTCACTGTGGTCCACAAAAAACACAAACTTGGTGATGATGAATGGGAAATTACATAATCGATTTCCCTGTAATATCCAGGGAGAAGTTCTTCTTATCCGGAATGCAATTATTCCGGATAAGAAGATAACTGGATGGAAAATTAAGCGTGATTAAATGGGCAAGAAGAAACCGGACCGTATCAAGCATATTCCACAAAGAACGTGTGTGGGCTGTCGGATGGTTACCTCAAAACGAAGTTTAATCCGCCTGGTAAAAACTGAAAATGGGATCACGATCGATCCAATCGGGAAAATGGCAGGCAGAGGTGTTTACCTGCATGCATTCCAGGATTGTTGGAAAAAAGGACTAAAGGGGTCCATCGCAAAGGGTCTGAAAACTGATCTGTCAGCCGCCGAACTTCGCATAATCAACGATTTCATGGCAACTCTGCCGGAAAATGACGGCCAAATAATTCAAATAGACACTGAAACCAACACCGTTGACCAATCGTCTGCTGCAAACAAAACAGACTTATGAACAACCTGGTGAAATCAGTGATTTGACTGACGCAAAAAATGAAAACCAAGGGGCGAGGTGCGTATGAGTAAAACTGAAAATAAACAAATTGAACTGCCTGCCAGTATCACGGTTCGTGAGCTGGCACAACGCGTACAAGCAAGCCCCATCGATGTCATCAAGATACTCATGACGAATGGTGTCATGGCGAATATTAACCAGACGATTGATTACGATACCGCTGCGGTCATTGCATCAGAATTGGGTTTCGAGGCAACGCTGGAAGTTGCCGAACAAGCAGAAGTAATCGACACCGGAACTGTTCCCTATTGGCGGCAGTTGATAGCCAATGAAAAACCCAAGGATCTGGTAAATCGAGCGCCTGTCATTACAATTCTGGGTCACGTAGATCATGGTAAAACCACCCTGTTGGATGCCATTCGAAAATCTGAGGTTGCAGCGGGAGAATTTGGCGGGATCACCCAGCATATCGGTGCCTATCAAATTGAATATAAAGGGAAAATGATTACCTTCCTGGATACCCCAGGTCACGCCGCCTTTACAGCCATGCGCGCCCGAGGTGCCCAGGGAGCGGATATTGTAATTCTGGTCGTAGCGGCAAACGATGGTGTAATGCCTCAAACACGGGAAGCCATCAACCACGCCACAGCCGCCAAAGTGCCGATCATCGTGGCTTTGAACAAAATTGATCTGGAAGATGCCAACCCTGAGTTCACAAAAAAACAGCTCGCCGAGTTGGGCCTTGTACCGGATGAATGGGGTGGAAATACAATGATCGTTCCGGTATCAGCCAAGACAAAAACAGGCCTTGATGATCTTCTGGAAGCAATTCTGCTGGTCGCCGATAGCAATGAAATCAAGGCAAACCCCAACAGCCTGGCTGTCGGAACGGTCATCGAAGCCGAAATTGACAAGACCAAGGGTGTGCTTGCCACATTATTAATCCAGAACGGGAGCCTCCAATCCGGGGATTTTATCGTCGCCGGTCAATCTTCCGGGAAAATACGCGCCATGTTTGATTTCCGTGGTAAAAGCCTGCGCAAAGCTGGCCCATCCACCCCGGTGCGCATCATGGGTCTCAGCGATGTTCCTCATGCCGGTGACTTCTTTCAGGTCTACAAAGACGAGAAAGAAGGGCGGCAGGTGGTGCAAAAGCGAAAACTGGCCACGCAGGAAAAAAGGTCATCTGCTCCCAAGGCAACCCTGGAAGAGATGTTTGCCAATTTCCAGGCAGGCAAGATCCGTGAATTGCAGCTTATCATCAAAGCGGATGTTGAAGGTTCACTCGAACCGATCGTTGAATCCCTGAAGGAAATAAAGTCCGACGAAATTCATATCAATATCCTTCATGCCCAGACCGGTAACATCAGCGAAGGTGACGTCATCCTTGCTGCCGCTTCCAATGCCATTATTATCGGTTTCAACGTCAAAGCCGATTCTGCAGCAAAAAAGCTGGCTGAAACAGAACGTATCTCAATCCGGCTTTACAACATAATCTATCGCCTGATCGAAGACGTGGAAAAGGCTTTGAAAGGTCTGTTGGAACCGGAATATGAAGAGGTGGAGCTTGGAAAGGCTGAGGTATTGGCAGTTTTTCCTATTTCCAAGATTGGAAATATAGCAGGATGTAAAGTACTGCAAGGAGAAATTCGCCGCAACGCCAAAGCCCGGGTCACCCGCAAGGGTGAGTTAATCTTTGAAACTGAAGTATCCTCCCTTCGCCACGAAAAGGAAATCGTCCGTGAGGTACGGCAGGGATTTGAATGTGGTATCTCACTGCGAAACTTCAATGATTTCCAACCCGGCGATATTATTGAGGCATATACTTTTGAGGAAAAGAAGTTTTAAGATAGTGCGATTATTATGAGAGGGTACCATGCCATCGAAAATTCGTCTGCAAAGAATAGCAGACCGATTTAGGGAAGAATTAAGTGAAATGTTGATCATGGATATCGCAGATCCGCGTCTGAACGGGATTACGATTACAGATGTAAAGGTGGACCGCGAATTGACATTTGCTGACATCTACGTTTCTGCGGTGGAAGGGAAGGAACGGGAAGCTGAGATTATGGAAGCTCTTCAGCACGCCCGTGGCTTTTTACGTTCCACGATCGCCGACCGCATTGAATTAAGAATACATCCCCAGCTCCGGTTTCATTGGGATCCGACTCCTGAACGCGCTGACAAGATCGATCGTCTGATCCATTCGTTGAACAAATCCGAAGAAGAAACCCATCAGGAATAACTCGCATGGAGCCAGATTACATTCAGGTTGTACGTAATTTCCTCGCTTCGCGCAAACGGTTCCTGGTTACTTCCCATATCCGCCCTGATGGGGATGCAACCGGCTCATTGATCGGTTTGGGGCTTGCCCTGCAGGCAGCAGGCAAATCGGTTCAAATGGTGATGACTGACGGCGCTCCGGGATCCTATGATTTTTTGACTGGATTTGATCAAATCAGCAGGAATATTTCCGGCGAGTTTGACGGCTTCATTACACTGGATTGTTCTGATATAGGACGCCTGGGGGAGACATTTGCTCAAATCAAACCGGATCTGAATATCGATCACCACTTCACAAATGACAACTTTGCTGTATTGAATTGGGTTGAGCCAGAAGCCAGTGCCACATCTGAGATTCTCGCGGATCATTTACCAGCCTGGGGGCTGCCCATTACCCAAACTGTCGCTGAAGCCCTGTTGATGGGGATTGTAATTGATACAATCGGCTTTAAGACTTCGAACGTTTCGCCTAAAACATTCCGCCTGGCAGCCGATTTGGTGGAACTGGGTGCAAATCTTTCGGTCGTTTATAATAAGGGACTGGAAGTACGCAGTTTTGAAGCAGTCCGGCTTTGGGGTCATGGTATCGCAAATTTGCACATGGATGGCAGCCTGATTTGGGCCAACCTGACTTTGCAGGACAGAAAAGCAGCCGGATATCCCGGCCGGGATGATGCTGATTTGATCAATCTGCTTTCCACCGTAACCAGGGCTAATGTGGCTGTAATTTTTGTCGAAGAAAATGATGGGAAGGTCAAGGTCAGTTGGCGGGCCAAGCCAGGTTATGATGTCTCAAAAATTGCTGCGGCTTTTGGCGGTGGCGGGCACAAGGCAGCCTCTGGAGCAGAAATCATCGGATCACTTGAAAAAGTGAATCGTGAAGTACTGGAAGCCACGAAAATGTTACTGAAATAATTCGAGGTATGAGGTAATTATTCAGGATGGTCACAGAAAATGGAATCAAGGGATAAGAAATTCGATCTAAAAAATATCATATCAGGTGTTTTGGTCATCGATAAACCCGTTGGCCTGACATCGCATGATGTGGTTCAAATTGTGCGTCGGGGAACCCATATCCGTCGTGCAGGTCATACAGGTACATTAGATCCGCGTGCATCAGGCGTTTTAGTGGTCTTGATCGGTCCTGCTGTACGTCTTAGTGAATACGTATCGGCTTCCAACAAGAGGTACCAAGCGATCATCCAATTGGGAACCGCAACCGACACCTATGATTCAAATGGAGCCATTACAAAAACCGCACCGGTCAATATTACAGAAGACGAATTTGAAAGCACGCTTCACGAATTTGAAGGGGAAATAAAACAGGTTCCACCTCCCTATTCCGCCATCAAGGTCAATGGTCGAAAAGCGTATGATATGGCCCGCGAAGGCGAGGAAGTTGAGCTGGAACCGCGCACCATCCATGTATACAACATCGAACTCCTGGAATGGGCCCCGCCGGAAGTTGTAGTGGATGTGTACTGCTCATCGGGTACCTACATGCGTTCTCTTGCCCATGAATTAGGTGAAAGAATTGGTTGTGGTGCTCATCTGGTAGGTCTGCGTAGAACTAAAAGCGGAAGATTTACTTTGCGGGATGCCACAGCGCTAAACAAGCTTCGTCAATCATTTGAGGATGGCTCCTGGTATCAATACCTGATACCTGCTGCCGAGGCTCTCTCGGATTGGCCGTCCATTGAACTTACACAACAGCAGGTTGAGGACGTTCATCATGGGCATCGCATTCCTGCCGAACCTGACAGCCCCAAACAGGTACGCGCTATCAGCGAACAAGGCGAACTGGTTGCATTACTTGAGCTGGTGGAAGACGAATTGGTCTGGCAGCCGCGCAAGGTATTTTTCAGCGAATAATACAAGGCCATATCGATCTTTTATGTCGTTTGATCTGAAAACTTGAGGATTCCCGGAAAATGCAGTTTCATCACCGTGGTTTGGATAGTTTTTGCCTGGATGCATCGGCCATTACGATCGGTTCCTTTGATGGTGTTCACCAGGGACATCAATTCATTTTTGATCGATTAACGACCTACGCAAAAGCTCACTCCATCCCATCCGTGGTGATTACATTTTTTCCACATCCGATCATCGTTCTGCGGGATATCAAAGAACCTTACTACCTGACATTACCCGACGAAAGAGCCTCCATTCTGTTCCAATTGGGGATCGATTATGTAGTGACAATCCCTTTTACCCATCAGCTTTCCAACTCCACTCCATTTGAATTTATGGACCGGGTGAATCAACACATCCATATCCAGCACATTTTTATCGGCGAAGATTTTGCCCTGGGCAAAGACAGAAAAGGCAGCCCTGAAGCATTAAAAGAAATTGGAAAGATACTCGGGTACGATTTGGAGATCATCTCCTTCAAGGAAGGTGAACAAAACAGAGTCTCTTCGAGCAGGATCAGGAATTATCTAAAGGAAGGGAAAGTCGAAAATGCCAACGCTCTTTTGGGACGCCCTTACACTATTCCGGTTCAAATTTTATCCGATCTGAAAACCGTAAACCGATCGGGTGAAATCATCACACTGGAAATGAAATGCGATCCCATGCAGCTTCTGCCTGCACCAGGACTCTACAATGCGGTATTGGAAGCGGAACCAGGCATTCAAGTTCCGTTCTTTGTTAAACCCAAAATTAATGATCGTCAATCCTTATTAATCGGCCTGTTTCCAGCAAAAACCGGCAGCTTTCCTTTCGACAAAATTTTTACCAGATTATCTTTTTATTCCAGATTCCAAAAAATCCCTGCCGGCATTCTAGGCCTGGAGAAGGATTACCCAATCATTACGGAAATCATTGCGACGATCCATGGAGAGTGATATGACCCGCGAGCGAAGCATCTACCTTTTGAACCCCAAGGAACTTTCTCCTGAAACCATTGCCGTCGCTTTTGCCAAAACATCCCGTTCCTCTAAATCTTTTTCAACGATTGCACAGGAATTATCCGATGAGGCCAGTGCCGATTTTCATGAAAAATGGGTGGTCGGCTATGGACATGCCTCGGTTGCCGAACACGCTGTACTGCACATTGCAATTGAAAATATATCCCGCCTGGCAATAGAGACGCTGGAAAGCAATCGTCTGGCATCCTATACAGAGAAATCCAGCCGCTATCAAAAATGGAGACCCGACAGCTTTTACGTACCGGCAGAATTGAACGATCACCCGGAACTAAAAACAAAATATCAAAATACATGTCGTTTTTTATTTGAAACCTATGAAAATGCCCTGCCGGCTGTAAAAAAAGTGGTCGAAAATATGGTTCCCTGCCAGAAAGATGAAAATCCTGATGCGTGGCAGCAGCGTATTCGATCCGACTATGTGGATGTGTGCCGCTATCTGTTGCCTGCCAGCTCATTGGCCAATGTGGGCGTTACCATTAACGGACGGGCGCTTGAATACGCCATTCAAAAAATGATCTCTCATCCCCTGCAAGAGGTTCGCACAATCGGTGAAGAAATCAAAATCGTGGCTGAGAAGAATATTCCAACCCTGGTTAAATATGCCCAACCATCTGCTTATCTGCAATCGGTTTATCAGGAGATTCCGGTTATATCGAACAATCATCCGACGGTCGATCCGGAAATTTTCTCCTGCCGGTTGGTTTCTTATGATCAAAACGCTGAAAACCGGGTTTTGGCAGCAGGATTGTATCGCTTTGGAACCTTGTCGTATGAACAGTACCTGCAAATTGTCGAAGACATGAAGCCTGAACAAAGGAAATCGCTTGCCCAACAAATGCTGGGCAGCCGTTCACGTTTCGATGTTCCAATCCGTGAGTTGGAACATGCCTTCTTCACATTTGATGTTGTGTTGGATCAAGGTGCCTATTTTGAACTCAAACGGCATCGAATGATGACGCAAACACCCCAATCCCTGACGACAAAGCTTGGATTTGCTCTCCCCAGGAAACTCGTTCAGGCTGGCCTGCGCGACATCTTCATGCAGGCCATTGAAATGGTTGAAAACACATACGATGAAATTTACCAGTTCAATCCCGATGCAGCTTCCTATATTGTTCCAAACGCCTATAACCGCCGCGTTCTATTGACGATGAACCTGCGTACGATTTTCCATCTTGTTAATCTGCGCGCGGCTCCCAATGCGCATTTTGCATTCCGCCGTATTGCCAATAAGATACGCGAGGAAGTTTTACGGGTCTCTCCTCTGCTGGGCAGCTTCATTTATCAACCGGATGCCGAAACCTGGCAAAGTATCGAAGACTGCCATTTCGAATTTACGGAATCCACTCATTAATTTGCATTGAGTAAAGACGGCAGATACTCATTGACAAAAAGCCGTATACTTAATGTATGTCTGCTATACGACCTTTGCCCTATTTTTCGGGGGAAGGGCTTTTGGAACATCTCCCGCTGCAGCGGTTTTTACCTCCATTATCCCGTGGTGCGATGGCTTACGGCCTGTCGCAAATGGCAGCACCTGGCAGTTGGATCATCGATCCTTTTGGCGCTTCTCCCCAATTGGCTCTGGAAACCGCCCAGGCGGGTTATAAAACTCTGGTCATCTGCAACAACCCCATCCTGCAGTTTTACATCGAGCTCTTGTGTTCAGCGCCAAAACGTGAAGATTTTTATGCCGCCCTGGCTGATTTTGCAATCGAAAAACAGGATGACGTACGCCTCGAAACAACCCTGCAATCCCTTTACCAGACCAGATGTCCGCATTGCGGCGATTTGATCCCTGCTCAATCCTATATCTGGAGAAAAGACCAGAACCAGCTCAAATCGAAAAACATTTCCTGCCGTACCTGTGGTACTGAAGGCGAATTTCCTGTCGATGCAGAAGACATCCAAAGACTGTCCTCCAGCAGCCTGGACGCACTGCACAGGGCACGCGCCCTTCAGCGTGTGAATATCAGTCCCGACGTGCTAAAAGCAGCAGAAGACGTAAGCCAGGTTTACACAACCCGTTCCCTGAATTTCATTTTTACATTCCTCAACAGAATTGAGAGAATGGATACCAGCGCATATCATAAAAAGCTCCTGTATGCCATCCTGATCTTTCTTCTGGATGAAGGGAATTCGATGTGGACCTGGCCTGCATCCAAAGCCAGGCCTAAAATCCTGTCCACTCCCGGCCAGTTTCGCGAGCAAAATCTCTGGCTTATCATGGATAAAGCCATCGAGCAATGGTGCAGCGTGAAAAACCCGCTCCCCTTTTCTGTCTGGCCGGAAATTCCGCAGGGTGAAACAGGGATCTGCCTGTACAAAGGCCGTATCTCGGGTTTCAGATCTGAACATCCAGATCAGCCTGTTCAGTTTGCCGCGGCCTGCACAGCCTTTCCAAGGCCGAATCAGGCATTTTGGAGCCTGACTGCGGTTTGGTCTGGCTGGCTGTGGGGGAAAAATGCAGTCTTGCCCATGAAAAGCGCTTTGGAACGAAGACGGTTCGATTGGTACTGGTACACCGCGGCGGTTCATCAAACCCTTTCAGGCTTGCATGAGATTTTGGCAGCCAATATTCCATTCCTGGGAGCAGTCTCCGAAGCTGAAATCGCCTTCGTAGCAAGCACATTTTTTGCTGCCGAAAACTCAGGTCTCACCGTAAAAAGCTGTGCGATGCGTGCAGACGAAGAAATCATTCAAATTATTTGGGAAAAAGATGGGCAAGGAAAATCAAAGGCAACCTCAAGTGTCGAAGAAGTATATCTGGATTCGATGAAAAATTATCTTCTGGCGAGAAACGAGCCCGCAGACGAGCTGGAGGTTACAACCGCCTGCTTGTTCGATATTTCTCGAAACAAGCTGTTTCCGATGGGTGAGGATCCCATCCCCTATCATGCCATTAAAGACATACAGCAGGAAATCTCGACCTTACTCAATGAAACAGATTTCTTCACACGTCTTACTGTACAACACGGCTCACAAGAAAAGCAAATTTACTGGCCTGCTGCCAACAGTCACACCCCCCGAACGACTTTGTCGGATCATGTAGAGATCGCTTTCTATGAGATGTTTTCTAAAACCAATCAGCTCACCTATATGGAAGTTGACCGGGGGTTGTGCAGCCAGTTTCCGGGGTTACTTACCCCTTCCAAAGAATTGGTCAAAATGCTTATCCATTCTTATACAGAAACCAGTCGAGATCAAACCGGGTCTTACGTGCTAAAAAATGAAATCAAAAAATCGGTTCTCGAAAAAGAACAGCAAAAAATCATCGGTGATCTGGCAGTTTTAGGAACCAGGCTTGGATATTTTGTTCAAGCAGGCCAGCCCTTGATCTGGAAAGAAGAAAATGACAGCGATCCCGTTATTACATTTACTGTCATCACCACAACTGCGATCAGTCAACAGATTTCTGCCATTTCCAAAACAGGCCTGCAGGTTGTGATTTACCCCAATATCCTTTCCGAATTGTTGGAATATAAAACCAACCATAATCCTTTGCTTGCTTCATCTCTCGGGGAGCAAGTCAAGATCCTTCATTACCAGAAGATATTGGATCTTTGCCAAACAGAAACGCTTCAAAGATCAGATTTCTTCACAAGTATTGAAGAAAGTCAACACGACCATCAACAGCCTTCCCAAATATCTTTCTTTCCAACATAATGCACTTATGGCACTGGTGTCTCCGTTATCGTGGGCGTCGGAGTTTCAGTTGGCGGCACCTCAGTGATGGTGGGCGTGTGAGTTGGCAAAGACGTCGATGTAATGGTGGGTGTAAAGGTATTGGTTGGCGTGGCGGTAGGCGTCGATGTTTCCGTGGGGGTTTGTGTTGGCACGCGGATATTCAGATGGATTTTCTTCTCCGCATAGGTTCCTTCTGTACTGGTCAAATAGATACGCAACGTAATGATCCCCGGGCGAATATCCGTAAGATCCCAGGTATAAATGCGATCCGGCGGATCGTGCGATGTTGTCGCCTTTTTAACCAAAGTAGTCCATTCCACCGGATCCTCCCCCAGGCCATATTCCAACCGGTATTGCTTGAAATTCTCTGTGGCGGAAATGAGCGCGTAAATATCAAAGGGATTGGAGGTAATCGTCTGCCCCTCTTCGAGACCGGCGAACAGTATACGCGGGCGTGGGTCATCGATCCGGCATTCCCGTTTTGGAACAAAGGTTATGGGATCTTTAAATCCCAGTTCCCTTGCCCAATCGCTGCCCTCATCCGTATTCTTAATCCATTTCTTCGCCCAGGAATCCTCCACATTTAAAACAAGCTTCTCTTTTGTAAAATCACCACATTCGGAGGAAGCCTTCAGGCCCGTCCAGGTATCGATGGCCACCTTCACCCACAAATCTTCCGATTTCTTTTTAGGTGTCTGATCGGAGGCAAAAATCTCGGTATATTGAGAAGGGCACCATTCGGAAGGACGGGTTCCGGAATAAGTACAAACCACTTCATCCACGATTCCGTCAGGCCGGATAAAGGAGGAATAATCCCCTCCGGTTAATTCTGTCACCGCATTTTGCATGAATTCTGACCAGATGGGAGCGGCGCCGCTCAAACCGGTGGTATTCAGCATCGGGGTGTAATCCGGGTTGCCGATCCACACGCCCACTGCCAGATCGGGAGTATAACCAACAGTCCAGTTATCGCGAAAGTCATTGGTTGTACCCGTTTTTACGGCAGCAGGGAAAGGCAGGTTGAGTACCGAATTGGAGCCAAATGTGGGCGTCCGGGCGGTATTATCGGAGAGTATTGAACTGATCAGGTAGGCATGTTCCTCACGAATGACCTGCTCGCCTTCAGGAGGTTGATATTCAAAAACGACATTGCCTTCATGGTCCACAATTTTGAGAATGGCAACGGGTTTCAGGTAGCGGCCATTATTGGCATAAACCGAATAGGCATTGGTTAATTCCAGTAGTGTCACCTCTCCACCGCCCAATGTGAGAGACAGGCCGTAGTCATTTTGAGTCAGGGTGCTAATTCCCATCCGTTGTGCGAAATTGATCAGGCCATCTTTTTCAGGCGTCGCGGGGTCGTCATAAATTCCGACATATTGCAGCGTTTTGACCGCCGGGATATTATAGGAATTTGCCAGCGCAGATCGGACAGTCACCGGGCCATGATACTTGCCGTCATAATTCACTGGTTGGTACACAGGGCCGGCGTCATCCTCCTTCCCCGATGGAGTAAAATCCGTGGGTACGTCCCAGATAAGCGTGGAGGGGGTCCAGCCTTTTTCGAAGGCGGCAGTATAGGTCAACGGCTTGATCGCTGAACCAGGCTGGCGGGCATTGATGGCCATGTTGATCTGCCCGGAGCTCGTTTCGTTGTAGAAATCAGGTGATCCTACCATCGCCAATATTTCACCGGTTGTCGGTTTGATGGCAACCAGGGCACCGCCGGTCACATTCCGGTCAGCCAGTGTGTCAACCTGGCTCTTCAGAGTATCCTCGGCCATGACCTGCAATTCAGGGTCGAGGGTTGTGTATACGGTAAATCCTGACTTGTAAATGGTTTCTGCGCCATATTCGGCTTCCAGCAGCATCCGAACATAATTCACCCAATGCGGGTAAGTCATAATATTCTGATCCAACTGGAAATCATAGTCTTTTATTTCATCCAACGCCTGGGTAGCCGCAGCCGCATCCACACATACCGGCTGGACACTGGTACTCACATCGATACAGCCTTTTTCTTGCGAAAGCTCGTACATCAGCACAACCACATCTTCATGCCGGGCGAGAGTCTCATCGCGGTTGGTGAAAATGTCATAGACTGCCGGTGCCTGAGGAAGCCCGGCCAGAAAACTGGCCTGGGCCACGTTGAGCAATGAGGCACTGGTATGAAAATATGTCTCGGCAGCGGCTTCAATTCCATAGGCCAGATAGCCATAATTATTTTCATTCAAATACAGTTCCAGAATCTCTTCCTTGCTGTACTTGCGTGTAATCTCGGCGGCCAGAACAATTTCCCGCGCTTTCCGCTGGTAGGTCCGCTCTGATCTTTCGTCAGCAGTGAACAGCAGCGATCTTGCCAACTGTTGTGTGATGGTTGAAGCGCCGGAAACAATCTCCTGGTTGGTATAGTTCTGCCAGAGCGCACGTACCAATGCCATCGGATCATATCCGGGATGATTGTAGAATTCCTTGTCTTCGGCGGCAATCGTGGCGGCAATAATGTTGGGAGACATCTCTGCCAGGGGAATGTATGTCCGTCTTCCGGCATTGGGGTCCAGCATCTCATACAATTCGTTACCATCCCGATCGAGAATACGGGTCGTTTCAAACTGAGAGGCCTTGTTTTTCAGATCACCAATTTCCGGCAGGGATGAAAGGATCGTAAAATACTGATACACCCCAAAGGACGCTGCAATAACAACCACCGCAACAAAGAAGAACAACATCACGATGACAAAACGCGGAAAACACCCCTTGCTGCGTTTTTGATTGTTCTTTTTTCCCTTCTTTTTTATACTTTTGGCAGCATATCTTCCTGTTGGAACAGGAGCCGGGGGGGATGCAGGTCTCTTTTGTGCCGGCATGACACGCGTGCTGGCATTAACCTGAGATTGAAAGGCAGTCGGGGTGACACGTGTGGCATATTTGTCTACTTCATCCACCCGCTTTGGGAGTTGATCGCCTTCGAACTGGCCGGAAGGCGGCAGGGTTGCTTCCTCTGAAGCGGTGCGTCTCGTTTCGGTTCCCAATGGAACATGCAGCGGAGTGGTCGGTCCAGGTTCAGCAGTGGAGGATGGCAAGGTTTTGTCGACTCCTGGCTTCGGATGTGTATCCGGATTTTCGACATCACTTTCGTCAGCTTCGCCAGGTTCACTACCATGATCGGGAATATCCATGCCGGGGGTAAAGATTACCGCCGATGGTTCCATATCCTCTGAGGAATCATCCACCAGGCCATCGCCGATCATAACCTCGGAATACCAACCCTCATCATCGTCCGAAGGTTCGGGGGCCGAAGGTTCGGAGGCCGAAGGTTCGGGGGCTGCATTGTTTTCAAGGTGGATAGGCTCTGTTTTTTCAAAAGAGGTATCACTTTCTGACTCGGATTGACCCTTTTCACCAGGAACTGGTACGCTTTCTGCATCCTTCTTGATAAGGGTAAAATCTGATATGCTATTCGCTTCGGCTTTGTCTGCATCACCTGTCAGGAGGACATCATCCTTGATGAGACCCTCCTGCGTTTCCATTCCAAATTTTTCAGGAATATCAGATTCCAATGAAGCGGGTTCAGTTTTTATTTCTCGTGATAATAATCGACGAAGCCTTTGCCCCGGTTTTGTAATTTCATCGTCACCAGGGGTGTTCTTGTCTTCGTCGGGTATTGACTCAAAATTTTTCATTTTCTATTCATCCGATTATATGGATAAAATCACCTTTCGAAAATTCTAACATAGATAACAGAAATCGATTTATAAAAGCAATGAAAGAGAATTTACTAATTGGAGCATAAAATTGTGAATTGGGGTGGAAAAAAAGTTCTCATAACAGGGGCAGGTGGTTTTATTGGTAGCCATCTGGCGGAGAGATTGGTCACTTTAGGAGCCAATGTAAAGGCATTTGTGCATTACAATTCGTCAGGAAAACATGGCTGGCTGGATCAATCCCTATTTGCCCAAGAGATGGAGATACAATCCGGCGATATCTGCGACCCGGATTCAGTTTTTATGGCAGTCAAGGGTCAGGAATTTGTTTTCCATCTTGCGGCTTTAATCGCCATACCCTATTCATACATTTCCCCCCTTTCATATATTCGTACGAACATCGAAGGGACCGCCAATATTCTAAGATCTGCCCGTACTTCTGGAGTAGAGCGGCTGATTTGTACCTCAACCAGTGAAGTCTATGGTACTGCCCTCTATACACCTATTGATGAAAAACATCCTCTTCAGGGGCAATCACCCTATTCCGCCAGCAAGATCGGCGCGGATAAAATGATAGAAGCCTTTTATCGATCTTTTGATCTTCCGGTTGTCACAGTTCGGCCATTTAATACTTTTGGGCCAAGGCAATCATTGCGTGCAATTATTCCAACGATCATTACGCAATTAATGCAAAACAGCTCGATAAATCTGGGTAATCTTAAATCAACCCGTGACCTGAATTATATTGATAATACTGTTGCGGGTTTCATCGCTTCAGCAGAAAACGATAATGCAATTGGCAGGGTAATCAACTTTGGATCCGGAAAAGAGATAAGCATTTATGATTTGGCGTTATTGATCAGCTCCATAATGGGCAAGAGTATTGAGATCTCTGTGGATGAAAATCGTTTGCGCCCAGAGAAAAGCGAAGTGGAACAACTTTTAGCAAATAATTCGCTGGCAAAAAGTCTTTTGAATTGGGCCCCTCAAGTTTCACTCGAAGAAGGTCTGCAAAAAACTGTTGAATGGTTTCAATCGAATCGTGAAGGGTATAATACCAGAGAATTTGTCTTATAGGGAAGTTGAAATCAGGTTTTACATCGTTATAATGAACAGTAATTATTGGGACATAATGATAGCGAATAGTCATGTAATCAGAGGAGAGAAAAAACAGTTTATTTTATTTTCTCAAAGTCAAAACGGTTTAACCCAGGAGGTTCACTGTGAAATTTAGATACTTCATTACTTTTATAATTGTCCTTTCTTTGCTGCTTCTTCCAGCATGTACAAGATCAGCATCTACTGCTTTACCTATAACGACAGAAACCGGAGCAGTGCTCCCCTTTGCAACAGAACCTGCACAGGCGGTTGTGGAGAAAATAATTTCACCCACCACCAAACCCACAAAACCTGAAGCAACCAAAGCCCCCCAGAACCAGGAAAAATCTCCCACAGCAGCAGCTAGCGAGGTTCCTTCCACATCGCTCGGTGTAGCTACTGCCGAGATACAATACTTTGCTCCATCGGCTCCTGAAGCTACAGCCGTCGAACCGGCTTATCAAGTTTTTGAAGGATATGGTGATGGCTATCCAACCTTCGGCATCCGTGGTGTTGTCTACAATCAAACTGTGACGATCCAGGCCAATGATTTTCCGGCTGCCGAAACGTACACTGTTTCAATGAGCAGAACGGATACGAATGGTGTCGGTGCAGAAGAAATTGCCACGATGGAAACCGGTGATGGCGGAAGTTACCTTGTTACCTTTAATATCCCGGAAAGCCTGTATTACGTGGGTTCGATTGCGATCAGGATCGATTTTCCCGATGGGAAGTATGCGACAAACTGGTTCTACAACATAACAACAAATTGATTCCAGCCAGGAATAGTGATATCTGAAAGGTGTGTTGGGTATGATCCCAATACACCTTTCATTAACTAACCGGTCTTATAATAAACGACAGATGAGAAACTGGGATTTACAGATTGAAAATCCGTTTTTGCTGACCCTTTCAGCCGATTCAAGATTCTGCAATATTGATCTTTATGATGATCAAATTTGGGAATTAAGCCTAGCAGGCTATGAGCCGCGTTCCATCATGATGCATACCACTTATGGGCTGCGGGCTCAAAGTATGAGTGTGTTTCCGCGTTTCTTGTTTAATGAACAAACATTTACGGATCCGATTTCGTTTTCGAAAAAACCCGCTCTGCAATATTTTCTGTCGAATTATATCAATCTGAATTTTTGTATTTCACCTGAAATAAATTGTTCTGCAGAATACTGGGTGCCAGACTCTCATACTATCGCAGGCAGTTATCAATTCCATAATACCGGTAACAAGGTGATCACCATTCAATTCGAGCTGTGTGCCAATTTGAAACCGCTGAATGAGGGGGATAATATAAGTCCTGTGGTGATGGGCGACAGTGCTGTTCTCACGGGAAAAACTTATAACCTGGTGCCGGTTTGTGCGATGTCAGGAGTTTCCCAAATTAATGATAGCCCATTTCCATCACTTTGGCAGAATTTTCAGATTGTACCTGGAAAAAACAGGACTTTGTATTGGGCACTATCCTCTCTGACAGATGTTCAATCCTCTCTGGAGCATGCCAGGGAAATTCTTGCATCTCCCTGGGAAGCACAAATCGCACGGGTTTTAATGGTCAACGATTCACAGGAAATTGAAATCCATACTGGTGATCCTGACTGGGATCTTGCATTTGCCGCCTCGCAAAGATCGGCTTTTTCGCTGGTGATGGATACAAAATCCGGGAATGTTCCTTTTGTGAAAAGCAGACGGGCGGATATGGGTTATTCTTTTGCAGAGGAAGGCAAAGGGGTGATACCTCAATGGAAAAAACCATCCGCCTTCGATGCTTATTACCTGACGGGAATTCTGTTGCCGGGTGGCGCTGATTTGGTTCAGAATATACTTACCGGTTTCTTACAAAAATATCAACCGGCTTTACCCGTCACCAAAGAGACAACGCGTCGTTCTTTTAGAGAAATTCTTGATCAGCCAATTCTTTGTACCATGGCCTGGGATTTGTTCAACATAACGAACGATAAGGAATGGCTTCATGCAAACATCGACGCGTTAGCGTCTTATTTCGATTTGTGGTTCACACCGGATCAGGATAAAGACCTGGATGGATTCCCGGAATGGCAGAATATCGAGCAAAGCGGTCTGGAAATCAACCCGATTTTTGAAAGATGGAATGGAGAAACACAAGGGTTGAACATCCGTACCGTTGAATCACCCTCCCTGCCGGCATTTCTTTACCAGGAATGTCAAAATCTCATCCGGCTCATCCATGCCGCCAACAGGGATGATTTATTAAGCGTTCCTGAAGAATTACAAGGAAAATTGAAAGAGCAGCTTAATGAATGTTGGAATGAAAGATTTTCCGGGTTTTTCTATCGTGATTTTGAAACGCATATTACCCAAATCGGGAAAAATCTCCTCGAATGTCATGGAAACGGATTGTATAAATTGAACATGAGTTTTTCCAGACCGCAGAGGTTATTGATCCAGATCGTTGGGAAGGATGACACGCGGCGGCGATTTCAGATTCAATTGTCCGGCCAGAAATCAGGAGAGACGATCCAGGAAACCATTGATTTCTTTAACATTTCCTGGCTGCATGGAAGATCTTATTACACCTGTAACAATCTTTTCACGAGGCTGGATACGGTGGAAATTACCGGGATGTCACCTGATGACCAGACACGCATTAACACCGCTCACCATCAGATGTCTGACATCAGTACACTCCTTCCAATATGGGCAGGCGCATTGGAAAATCACCGGGCTAATAAAATAATCGAGAAAAATCTTCACAAACAGTATTGGGGCACTTATGGAATTCCAGTGACTTCACAGGTCACAATGGGGCAGTACACCAAACCTTCCAAAGTACTGATACCCTGGAATCAATTGCTGGGGCAAGGTCTTTTGACTGCGGGAAAACAGGAAATGGCTGTTCAACTGGTTACAAACCTGATGGAAGCCATTAAACAAAATTTCCCCAAATATCATGAATTCCAGGAAGAGCATGATTGCGAAACTGCACAACCCGCGGGGGAAGTTGGAAATCTACGGGGTTTTGCGCCCAAACGTTTATTTCTGGATTGTCTTGGGGTACAATATATTGAAGCAAACCATTTGTTTCTGAATGGACAAAACCTGTTTCCCTGGCCGGTGACAGTAAAATATAAGGGAGTGACATTGACCCGGCATAAAACAGACACCGTCATCACCTTTTCGACAGGACAAACGATCACGGTTACGGGGAATGAAGCAAAAGAGATAAAATTAACAACCGATGACATCATAGATGAAAAGGAGTATTATGGATAACGAACTCCCACTCACTGAAAAAACCCTGTTATTTTGGGCCGTCATCCAGGCCCAGGACCTGGAAAATGCCCAGGAATCCTTATCCAGCCTTGGATTTGTATCTACAAGGCTGCCCAGTGTAGGTGGTTTCCTTGGACGAAGAAATGCAACTTTACTCGTTGGTGTAACCGAAAGCCGGCTGTCGGAGGCACTGGATTCCCTGCAGGAGAACTGTCGACAACGAATAGAATATATTGCAGTCCCGCTTGAAAGCGCTCCGCTTCCCTTGCCTACCCCTACTCCAATTACCATCGGTGGAGCCACAATTTTCACGCTGGAAGTAGATCATTTTGAGGTGATATAGCCATGAAACTAATTATTGCAATCGTCCGGGATTCTGATAACGATACAATCTCACACGCGCTGACCCAGGCCAACTTCCGCGTTACATATATTGCATCCACAGGGGGCTTTCTGCGAAAAGGCCAAAGCACCCTGATGATCGGGGTCGAGGATAATCTCACTGAACAAGCATTGGGGATTATCCGTACGAATGTGACCCCTGCTACGGAAAACGATGCGCGTCAATCCATCATCTTTGTTCTTCCGGTTGACCAATTTCATCATTTTTAGATAAATTCTTGACTGGATCCAATGGAATGCTTTGATCAGCCGTTCAGTCATCGTATAAAGAGTAAAAAATCTCACCGTCAGCCATCAATTTGGCAAAGGAGTTGAAAATGAATTTTGGCCAGGCATTCACATTTATTTTTGATGACAAGGATTGGATAAAAAAGGCTGGCTATGTGGCATTGTGCCAGTTGATCCCGATACTCGGTCAGTTCATTGCAATTGGGTTTTCAGTTGAAATCATGAGACGCGTCATTGCCAACGACCCAATACCATTACCTGATTTTGATTTCGGCGATTTTCTGGGGAAAGGTTTTCAGGCATTTGTCATTACATTTGTCTATTCAATCCCGATGCTGTTCCTCATTCTGGTGATCTGGGCTGTATCTTCAACGCTGCCCTCGATGGGAAACACGGATGTTTCCAACGTCATTACCATCATCGTATGCGTTATGTGCGGTGGCCTTGCAATCTTGTACGGGATTTTTATGGCATTCGTTGTTCCGGCGGCGCTGGGAAGATATGCAGAAACCGGCACGATGGGATCTGCCTTCCAGCTCGGTAAAGTCTTCTCTACTGTTAGCAAGGCTTTCGTCCCATACCTGATTGCGGTTCTCGGAGCATTGATAGCCAGTATCATCGCACCGCTGGGCACAATCGTCTGTATAGTTGGGATTGTGGTGACCTTTACCTATTCTTATGCCATAAGTGGACATTTATATGGTCAGGCGTACCGCCAGGCGGTTCTGGTTTAAATACAAGGATCTGTTTTGTATCTGGATCCAAAAATTTCTATCCATCCTGGCAATTATTAAACCAGGATGGACAGGTTAGTTTTCTTTTTCTCTGAACTCAATAACCTGATACACCGAAATTTCGAGCCTGGATTTTTTCCAATAGTCGGCTGATGCACCCATTTTTCGACATAGATGTCCCATAAACTCATCCAGCTCGGGCAGTTGTTCCCACACTTGAGGTAAAAAAGTAGCCCGTCTGGCTCCATCCCTGATCACAACCCCATCCCTTCCAGGAGTGATCAACTGGTATAGTTCGTCAATGCTGGAATAGGTTATTTTCCTGGGCCGGGTGAGAACAGAAATTTCCAGCTCAAGCTCGTCAAGTTCCTCAGGCCGGACAGGTAAAAAGCGAAAATCATTCATCGCTGCAGCGGCCGCATGTTCGATCACATCCAAAATAAGGGGCTGGTAAGGTTCCAGTGTCCCTATGCACCCCCGCAAATCTCCCTTCCTGGTGATGGTTACAAATGTGGCACCAGGCTCACGAAGGGAAACCGATTTCTCCTCCAGGTTCACAACAGGCGGGTTTTCCCCACAAGCAGCATTCGCAATGGATTGTCTCGCCAGTGATAGCAATTCACGTTTTTCATCTTCTGACAATGTATACATTAGCAGGTCTGCTCCTCTATTGATTGAAATGGTGGCATCATTATTGTAACGTATTTCAGCCTGTTGAATCCTGTCATACTGTGCGAAATCTTTTATTTAACTTATTGTCAATTTCTTGCTGGTAAGGCATAATATTGAAAATGATGAACAACAACGAAGAGACTGACCCATCAACACCTGAAAACCTCGAAAATAATGCCGAAGAAAAACCGGCAGTTTTCAGCATCATTAAGGCAGTCCAATCCGTTTTACTTGCTGCCCTGCTGGTGGCATCGCTGTTTACTTTATTCACTCCGGCCAACTTCTTCTCAGGCAGCATTCTTGATTCGATGTTGTACGCTGCGGAGGATTCAGAAAAAGTAATTACTGCCAGCATTCCTACCATGATGGCATCCAGTCAACGGATCGGCATTGTAGCGGGTCATTGGAAGGATGCAAAAAACAGCGGTTTTATTTGTGGAGATGGACTGGCTGAAAATACACTCAATTTGCAGATAGCAACGCTTGTTGCGCAGGAATTGACCAACCGCGGTTATCAGGTTGATTTATTGGAGGAAAATGATGCCCGTTTGAACGAATACAGGGCCCTGGCACTGGTTTCCATTCACAATGATACCTGCGAATTTCTAAGCAATGATGCCACCGGATTCAAGGTTTCACCGGCTCTGGCCAACGCATACCCGGATGAAGCGAACCTTTTATCCCAATGTCTGATCGACAATTATGGATCCATCACTGGTATGACGTTCCAGACCAACAAACTGACCACCGACATGACCACCTACCACTCATTCAGCGAGGTTCACAGTTCCACCCCTACTGTCATCATCGAGACAGGTTATTTGAATCTCGATCGGCAAATACTGACGCAGTCCACTGATTTGGTTGTGAAGGGCATCGTGGATGGAGTTCTTTGTTACGTCGAGCGTGAACCAGGTCAGGAGGCCACAACAGCCCCTTGAACAAGGAAATCAACCCCACAGCCTATCAGGCTCTTGAAAAGTCATTAACCGCCCTGCGTGAACATCACAAAAGTGATGCCCAACGCTGGGCCAATGAAGCGGCAAAATTGGCTCCCGATTGGGAAGCTCCCTGGATTGTCCTTGCCTCCATCAGTGAACCGGAAGCCAGCATCAGATACCTGAAGAAAGCTCTTGAAATCAACCCCGCCAGTGAGCGCGCCCGGCAGGGGATGCATTGGGCAATCAAAAGATATCGCAAGAAAATCGTAGCAGAAATAAATGCCGGCACCGCCACTGCAGAAACCCAAAATATACCGGTACGGCCCGCGTCAGCAGTTCCTTCAGTCGGGTTAAGAGATCAGTTGACATCCGGGAAGCCACCTTCTGGCAAACGACGCAACAAAAAACTGATCCAGATCCTCCTGGGGCTCCTGCTGATTTGTATCTTAACGCTGGTTGCCTATGTGGTTGCTCCGCCAGGGTTGATGGCAACCGCCCAAAAACCACAGGGAGTGCGCCTGGAAGGAGCACTTGTAAAACCGTCGCTTACGCCAAGCAGTACACTCACTCCCACACCCACCTATACACCCACTGCCACCTTCACCGCCACGCCCACATCGACATTCACACCTACTGCCACACATACAGCCAAGCCTACCAAAACAAAGCCTGTCCCGTTGCCTACCTTCACCCCGGGATCTGAGTTCTATTATGAGGAGGTCGATCCGCCGACCAGTGGCCGCTGGATTGACATCAACCTGACCTATCAACAATTGTACGCTTACAAAGGTAGCAAGCTTGTCAATGCCTTTTTAGTCTCCACCGGAACTTATTTACATCCTACTGTCACCGGGCAGTACACCATCTATGTAAAATATGAATACGATGACATGGTCGGCCCTGATTATTATCTGCCGGATGTTCCATATACCATGTACTTCTACGAGGGTTACGGCATTCATGGAACATACTGGCATAGCAACTTCGGAACACCCATGAGTCATGGTTGCGTGAACATGCGGACATCGGATGCAGCATGGTTGTACGGGTGGGCTTCGGTGGGTACAATTGTAAATATCCATTATTAATGGGTGAAAAAGTAACGATTCCCACCTTGTTCAAGCAAATATTCGCAAGCAGGGTCTACCCGTTCTGACATGGACATCTTTGCTGATATATATAATTTTTATTAAAAGATTCTGCAACTGCCGGTTTACAAGTCGTTATCTGGTAGAATTAATGTTAACAGGAGAATTCAAGAAAGAGATAATGACTGTGAAGAAAGCGATTTTTGAAGGTCTTGTGTTTGATGAAAATGAAAACCCGGTCAGGGTGGTCAATATAGGCCTGGAAAGTTTCTATGTTGTCAATGACTCGGGCTTTATGCGGCATATCAATTCTGAAGTGGTGGACCGGCAGGTTCTTGACAGCATGCTCTCGGTCGTCAAAGATCACGAAGATATTTTTACAGACCAAACTGCAAAAATGCTTGGGCAGGAAGATATTTTTACCAGGGCGCTCATCCAAAATCAATTAAAGAACATCGACCAGCAAGTTGATAAACTTTTGGAGACAGGCTTTCCTGAGGAAGGACGGGCGTACATGGGCATGATGGGTTTTAAGATAATCATTAATTACCATGGTGAAGTCATCAGTATCAACCAGCCTGGTGCCATATCTGAAGATGATGAGGGTGACGAATAACAAGACGCCCATAAAATGGAATGAGCTTGTACCAGTATTCGTAAATTAGTCTGGATTCGGAATCGAAGAGAATGAACTCTAACCACGTCATTGACGCATCTGAAGCGGATTTTGAATATGAAGTCATCAACTATTCACAAAACATTCCGGTGATAGTGGACTTTTGGGCTGAATGGTGTATTCCATGCCGTTCATTGGAACCAATCCTGATTAAATTAGCCGCAGAGGCAAATGGTGGTTTCCGGTTGGCAAGGGTAAATGTGGATGCGAACCCAAATCTGGCTTTGAAATACGGTGTTCATTCCATTCCGGCTGTCAAAGCCATAAGCCAGGGACAGGTGGTAGGCGAATTTAGTTCACTCCAACCCGAAAGACGAATCCGCGAGTTTGTTGCCGGTATCATCCCCCCCAGCCCAATAACGCTGGCTATTGAAAAGGCCAACAGCCTGACGGAGACTTACGATTGGGAAAATGCCGAGCCAATCTATCTGGACGTTCTTGAAAAGCAGCCCGAACACCCGGCAGCCGTTTTGGGTTTGGTAAAAATATATCTCGCCACCCACAGGGCTGAAAAGGCTTCCATGCTGCTTCAGGAGTTTCCGGAAAGCCGTGCTTACTCCAAAGCCGAATTGCTAAAACCTCTGGCCAAGGCACTGACCGATTTTGAAAATGGGTCACTTCCAAATAAAGAAGACATTGATTACTTTTATACCAACTGCATGCGCCTTGTCAGCCGTCAAAATTTTGAAGCTGCCTTGGATGGCCTGCTGGAGATTATCAAGGAAAATCGTGCATATCGTTCCGGAGAAGCACGCGGCGCTTATCTTGGAATCCTTGAATTAATGGGTGAAAACAACCCGCAAACACGAAAATATCGTTCTGAACTCACCGCAGCTTTATTCTAAATCATTTATAATTCTGTAAAGCCTTTTTCAATCCGGTCATCACGTCGATTGGAGTAGGATCAACGTTTTTGATAAGCGCCATATAATACGCCAGATAATCACCAAAATGGAGCGTTGTCCACAGATTGGATAAAGCATCTTCACCAGCAGCCTCAAAAATCTCTGCGTCGAGTTTTTTCTCCCTGAGGATGTCGTGGGTTAATTGAACGCGAAGTTTGTTGCGTTCATGCTCGGTTGATGCGCTAAGGAAAACAAATTTCATATTGGCTTGAAGCAACTGCGGATACTGTGATCCCGCCAAAAGAT
>JAJFTV010000065.1 GCA_021372725.1 Chloroflexota bacterium
ATACGGTGCAGCGTTCCAGGTGAAGGTTGGCGTAGATGTGGTGACAAAGGCTCCCGCGGCCGGAGAAACGAGAATCGGTGCGACCGGGATAGGGGTGGTGATGGTAACGGACCGCGCAGCGCTCCAATTACTCCAGTTGCCTGCCGCGTCTCTGGCCTTGACATGCCAGTAATATGTTCCAAGATCCTGTGTGGGTGGGATGTATTTGGCAGAAGTCAGTACCGCCGAGGTATGGATGGCTGAAGCGAATTCTGTATCGCTGGCATACTCGAACTGGTAAGCTTTTGCGCCGGCCGGGATGCTCCAGGTATAGGCAGGCGTTCCGCGAACCGTTGCGGAAACTGCCGGGGATAACAGGGCAGGGGCTGACGGGGGAACTGTATCCACCCTGAAGGAACGGACAGCAGACCAGGCGCCGGGTTCACCCCTTGAACTGATGGTGCGGACACGCCAGTATTTCAATCCATCGGTCAATGCCGGTGAGGCTGTATAGGCGAGTTCGGAAGGAGTCGCCGTCAGCTCAATGGGATTTGCAAAGGTGGCAAGATTGTCGATCTGGATCTCATAAGTGGAGCCGTAGGTAACAGCCTTCCAGGTGAAGGTGGTCATGTTATTATTGGTAAGTTGGCCGGATGCTGGGGAAGTGAGAACCGGGGCGGCCAGATAGATGAACTCGCCTTTCAGAGAAGTGTCTCCGCTGATTTTGAAATCGTAAGGGTTAATGCTGACCGAGTTGGACCAATTCAGAAAGCCGTATTTGGCGATGGGGACCGCAGTCAAGGTAATTTTGGTGCCGTTTGCATATTTTGTCCCCAGGCAGTTTGCTGCCGGAGAGCGGGTTATCTTCCCGCTCGTAGCCGGGCTGGCGGTAACAGTGAGGGAGTAACAAGGATTAAGCGAAGCGCGTAAGTCAAGCTCTCCTCCAATCTGCTGGATCTCCACATCACCGTCAGGTTTTGGTGCAGCTTCCATGGATTGAACAGCGAGGTTTTCATCGCTAGCGGATGCATATTGGGTGACCTCGATGTAATAAGTCTGGCCCAGGCGTACATCGACATTCAATCGTGAACTCGTGTAACGGGTTCCCATCTCGTCAATGAAATCATCATTGTAGGCGCGGTTTACAAATGAACCGGGCGCTCCCTGCCAGACATTGAGGACAGTATCGTATTTGCTGCCGAACGTATCGAGGGTAAGAATACCGTCATGATCGGCGACGTATTTGTACCATACCGAGGCGTATCCTTTTGATTTAAGGGCTGCGATGAGCGGGTCATTCGTGGCTGTGGTGCAGCCCATCGTATCCACACCCGTCGCGGTAAAGGGAGAAGGCAGCAAGGCAGGAATGATAACTGCCTGGCCAACGTCATCGTTCGCCAGAGGATGGTCGGCTAAAGAATACACTTCAAAGGTCGTGCTCCCGGTCTTCTCTCCGCCAAACTCACCCAAATCCACCGATTCGTTGACCGTCCATGTTCCTGTCGGGTTCGTGGAAGCGATATTGAATGACGATGGGCTGTTCAAAAACGGGACAGAACTGGTTGATACAGGATTTGAGAGTGCATCGGTAACCGTGAAGGTTGGCACAACATTTTCATAAACCCAACTCTGGGCATTGAGAACATCAGGATCGTGCAGAGGGCGGTAAAGCACCTCTCCATCCCCGGTCTCATGAGTGGTCAGGTCTGCAATGAACTGCGATCTGTCGTTTGCGCTTTGCATGGAGGATCCGGAGGTCGAATAACCATAATAATAAATCTGGTTAATTTTGTGTCCATAGCCGTCCATTACACCTGCATAAATCTCACCATGACCCTCATCCAACCGGAATCGAGCATCGGATAAATAGGGCGCTACGCTGAGCGTACCGCCGAATTGATATGGATGGTCATCTCCTCCGGCTATAGAGGCAACTTCATTTCCAGGATCAGATAAAAACATGTAACAGTTCCACAGTAAATTAGCTGCATCGGTTTTGTAATACTCATAAGAGATATATGGGATGCTGGTATTCACCGGAGCTGCAAAGGTGATCGTACGGTTAGTATTTACAGCCATTTCATGGCCATACCCATCGGGGCTGTAAATCCAGACAGCGCTGCTGGTAATTTCATCCAGAACAAAGCTGAACGTATCCTGCGGTAAAGCAGAGGCATTCAGGGTGACCGTGCCCGGGTTGCTGGACGAGACGATGGCAACCCCGGGTTGGTAAACCTCCAACCCGGCGGCGTCGCTGGCAGCGAATAAGTTATAGGTTCCGGCCGCTGCATAAAGCGTCAGCGGTTGGCCCACTTCAGTGCCGTCCAGAAAAGCGCCGATTTCGTTATCGGCCTGTGAAACGACTGCAATGCTGTCTACTGCGATCTCGGCCCCCGTGGTATCCAGCACATTGACCAGTGTTTTGGGCAACCCCACTGCGCTGGGGGTGTAATAGCCTGGCACGACAACACCTTTGTTGACGATCAGGCTGCCTTCTTTAGCGGTTATGATTTTATAGCTGGCTGATTTAGTACCAACCACAGTACCGGCAATAAAACCGCTGTACTCGCCCTGGCCATTTCCTACATAGGTTCCGGCCGTGTTATATATTTCCAAAGCCGGAGAATGGAGGACGCTGCCATCTCCGCCCACGACCGCACCACAAATTGCTCCAGACGGACAGGTGAGTTTTTCGATTTTCAGAGATAAATTTGTACTGTCTGTACCGCCGGAAACCCCAATCAGGTAGGTAGCGCTGGCTGCAGCATTGAAGGAAAGTTGTGATGAATACTCGTATTCTGTATTTGTCTCGCCGCACACTACGGGGGTGGTGGCTGTGCCGGTTCCCTTCTTGACGACGGTGAGATTGGGAGAGTAATTGCTCCCGTATGCATTCAATCTGTATACACCTTTGGAAGGAGCGGTGAATTTATACCACACGCTGCTGGTATCACCGCTGTTGCAGACATTGACCGGTTCATCGGCGGTTACCGCGCCCCAGCGGGTGATACTGGAATAAACCGTGTTCAGCTTCATCGCGGTGGCATTGGCCATTCGATCGTTTGGCGCTTCCAGTGAGACGGTGGCTATGTAGGTATTGCCGCGTGTGTTTGAGCCTTCGATTTCAAGGGAGTGTTTTCCATTACCAATCCCATCCAGACTGAAGGATATCCCCTCACTGTCGGTATCGAAGGTTCCATCAGCAGCGGAAAGCGGCAGCCAGTCGCCGGTATCAACGCGGTAACGGGCCGAGGCGATGGTATTAATGGTTACATCCACCCCGTACCAGGTGGAAGCTGGATAAGGTTCATCATTCAATACGCCGGTAAGGTTGAGAGACTCATCCAAACCCGTCATGGTGAATTTGGGCAGCGTGTCCACCACATCGGCAATCGTATCGCCGTCGCTGTCTCTCCAGCCAACCTGGTATTGCCCTGTCCAGTGGTTGCGGTCAATGGTATTGTCGTTCATCAATACATTTGTGATCGCACTCGGGTTGTTGTACATACAGTTTTTGTTGGGGATGCCGAGATAGCCATATTGTTTGGTGGTACTGGTGCAGCCACCATAATTGGCCTGGTAATAATTGTCTCCGGCGCCGAAGATATGTCCCATCTCATGCTGCACAACCTGATCCATTCTCCCGATGTTCCAACCGTCATTATCATAGGTCATGACGATCAGCGGGCCGTTCAGATAGGCATAGGCAAAGTAGCCGTCGCTAAACGTACCGTCATAATCGGCGCTGCTGTCGACAACGAAGATGACGGTCGCCCAGTCGGTGCCCTGGCGGGTGCGCAAATCATCCAGATAGTCATATACCCGATATGCACAACCGTTGGGGTTGGTAAAACCCATATTTGCCAGCACCTGGCTGATCCAGGTGCATTCGTACTCCGTGCTCAGTGTGATGGGTTCAACGGTGGTGGGTATCGAATAATTGAATTCGTAAACAAAACTGACGTTGGCTGCCACCCGGTCCTTATTCACAAAATCACCGGATGAGGTGCTCCAGGCTGTCCAACGGTTCACCCCTTGCTGAATTTCACTGGTGACATTGTTTTTTTCGTCTGTAGTCCAGTTTTCACTGCTGCCCGCGCTTTCCGGCAGGATGACCCCCACGGCAACGCTGCCGATCATATAGGCGCTGGTATCGATGTATCCGGGTAAATTTGAACCGTCTGTATTCTGGAGGCTCATGCCGGGAGGGATCATTTTTTCAAAGGCATCGTTGATCAGCGGGGAACCGACGGATAGTGTGTCCAGTTCCGAGGGCTGCCAATAAAAATCGAAAGCCCAGGTATTGTCGGTTTCATCCGCTTCCATGACGGTGTTGTTCACATCTGCGATCAATTCAAAATAATGAGAACCGTCTCCGTGATCGGCTGTATATTGCCAATCCTCCACCAGGAAATAGGCTCCGGCGGCCAGGCCATTCACATCCCAGCACTGTACCTGTTCACCATCGATATCCAGGCATACTGTGAAGGGTGTGATAATCTCCGGGCCGTTGTTGAAAACTGCCAGATCCAGGTATTCCTGCTCACCGTTTGTCAGCATATCATTCACATGGCTGCCCGGCTGCAGGGAAAGGACAAGCGGTGCCTCCCAACCCTCCGGTGCTGCCAGTTGGATATTCGGCAAATCGCCGCTCGTTTCATCCGATGCAATGGTTGATTCTGGCGTCGGTTCAGCGGTGGGCTCTTCCATCGAAGTCGGTTCCGGCGTGGGAGATTCTTCCGTCTGGGTTGGTTCCGCGGTGGGTTCTTCGGTTTGAACAGGCTCCGTGGTAGGCTCAGGGGTGAGCGTGTCGGCTTCTGTTGGAACCACGTCAGGTGTCGTTGTAACTTCGCCCTGGGCCGATGCAAAATTAGCCGGGCTCATCAACATAGTGATGATGACAATCAGGCTGATTGCCAGAGAAAACAATCTCTTGTTCGATTTGATTGCGCGGACAGATAACATGATGACTCCTTTTCTAAATGATTTGGGCAGGATTTTTACAACTGGAATAAAAATGGATTAAAACTTACACTGCAACGAATAAGCGCTTTCTTCATACTGCTAATATTATAGATACAAGTGGACATTCTGACAACTCAAAATAAGCCTTTTTTTGATGTATTTTGTAACCAATTTCCATTTATGAGAATAAGCGGGGCATTGTTAATACTTTTATAATACTTTGGATGCATGACAACCTGTATAATTGAAAGTATGCTAGGCATACGGATGTCGTAACATTTAAGAGGTTGTAAAAATGCAAATAGTTTTTCTTGATACACTTGAAACCATATTATTAGATATCATTGCCTGGGTGATATTTCATTTAGGGATTGGATATGCCAGTTCCAAAATTCCCCTGGAACGGTTGAACCCTGATCTTCGTTTTTTCCAGGCCTACAAATGGGAAAAAGATGGTATGATTTACGAGAAGCTGTTTCACGTACGCTCCTGGAAACACCTCATACCGAACGGATCTGCATTGTACGGCGATGGGTTTTCCATCAAAAATTTGGCGACGAATGATCTTGCTTACCTGTATCGCTGGCTGAAAGAGAGTATCCGTTCCGAGGTGTGCCATTGGGCCATGATCGTACCAGGTTTTTTCTTCTTCTTGTGGAATAATGTCGTTGTTGGCTGGATCATGGTGGCTTACGCGTTTCTCAACAATCTGGTGCCCATTATCATGCAGCGTTTCAACCGTCCTCGCATGCGCAGGTTAATGGCACAGATCGAAAAGAAAAATTTGCAGAAAGGTGAGTTTCCCATCATTCATGCCCCACAAGAAGCCTTTTCTCCTTCTTACAAGTGATTCTGGTTTCGGTCATCGCAGTGCAGCCAACTCAATCGCTAAAGCGTTGATGATACGGCATGCAAATGAAGCGGTCGTTTCCGTTGTTAATCCTATCTTTGACCGGCCTACTTTTCCTTTGCTTCAAAAAGCAGAATTGAATTATGATCGTAACGTGATGAATTTTCCCGGTTGGTATCGCCTTGCCTATGAGCTCAGCGATACACGTTCAGCCAGTACGCTTGTTGAAAGCACATTGACTTTGGCGCTGTACGGAAATATCCAACGGTTAATCAGGGATATGCAGCCGTGCGCGATTGCCAGTACAAACCAGATGTTTAATGCTCCTGTGGGAGCGATTTTGCATTTCATGAAGCATAAACTCCCTTACTATACTGTGGTAACAGACCTGGCAGATGTCCATTCCTTGTGGTTCAACTCCAAACCTGATCGATTCTATGTCGCATCAGAATGGGTGAAATCAAAAGCCATTGCCAGCGGGATTTCTCCTGATAAAATTTTTATCAGTGGAATACCGGTAGACCCGGAATTTGGGTTAAACGATCTATCGCGGGAGGAGATGCGTCTTAAATTGGGTCTTAACCCGAATTTAACCACTCTTTTGATCGTAGGGAGTCGTCGGGTGAGTGGTATTCCCGATTACCTGGGGGCACTGGAAATGGTTTCACAACCCTTCCAGGTGGTGGTCATCGCCGGGGGTGACAATGAACTCTATGAAAAATTAATGCATCGTAATTGGAGTTTCCCAATCCATGTGAAAAATTTCGTCACCAATGTACCCGAATGGATGTCATGTGCTGATATTTTGGTTACAAAAGCAGGCGGATTGATTCTTTCCGAAGGATTGGCAGCCGGACTGCCCATCATCCTGGTTGATTACCTGCCTGGGCAGGAAGAAGGCAATGTGCGATTTATTCTGGATAACCAGGCCGGGGCCATGGTTGAAAACCCCTGGAGGTTTTACTGTCTGGTGGATTCGTGGTTGAAGGATAATCAATTGCAGCTCAATGCCATTGCAATGAACTCCCGCCGTTTGGGTCATACTGATTCTGCATTTGTAATTGCTGAGGCGCTTTGGCAGGCGGCTGAACTGGATGTTCCGCGCAGGATTTCCAATTCCAAATATGTGGTGGTATCTTGATCAATTCAGGGACAGCCAGTGATCGCGAGAAGTGGACCAGGATAATTCCTGTTATATTATTCGTCCTGGCAGCGACTATCTTTGCATTGGTTTTTGATATCGATGCATTGAAGAAATTTCTTCAGGAAAATGAAAAACTTGGTTTAATCATTTGCCTGGCCGCTTATATATTATTAAGCGTTACAATCATTCCTTCTGAACCCATCACTTTTCTTGTGCTGGCCTGGAAAGGCCCTTTGCCTGCAATCCTCCTGGCCGCGCTGGGGAATACAGTGGCAGCATTGGTCGAATTCGTTATCGGGGGAAATATAGGTGACCTGGCTGATTTTGAAGCAAAAAAAGAAAAATTACCTTTTCATTTAGGCCGGCTTCCATTCAACTCACCGGTGTTTTTATTATTGGCTCGAATGCTGCCCGGCTTCGGGCCCAAGTTTGTCAGTATTGCGGGCGGCGTATATAAAGTACCATTTATCACATATTTATGGACTACAGCCGTCGCGAACCTGATCGGTGCGGCAGTTGTGGTTTTAGGTGGCACCGGATTGATCAAACTGTTCAATTGACTTGCCGGCCTTGAGTCCACTACACCCCGCCTCTTTTTCCCATCTCTCGGACGGGGATTTTTCTGTTTCCAACTGATGTTATCGCGTGGATGTCTGAAAAAAATCAGATACCCTCTTACAACATAACAAGGATGGAGGAGATATACCAACCGGAATTGTCACTCCGAACGAAGTGAGGAGTCCGCCCAAGAGTACATTTCCACATCGAGCTAATTAATCACTGTCTCACGCGCGGATGCTTCGCTTTCACTTCAGCATGACAAAGAGAGGTGCGTTTTCACTATTGGCCTGTTAATCACCGGCTCTCGGGTGGTTTTCTTGGGGGGATGGGTAACGGCCGTGAAATTGGCAAAGACCTCATTTTGCGTAAATCATGCAATATTACCACCCGGATGAAATGGATTTTCAACATTCTCATGCAACATCTGTTGCATTTTTTGATGAATTGTGATATATTCATGCAACAAGTGTTGCAAGTGATGTTATCATGAATTGGTTATTATTTCTTTCCCAGCTTCCTGCTAATCCCTCCAGCCTGCGGGTTAATGTTTGGCGCAAGCTGCGCGCGGCTGGCGCCCTGGGACTGCAGAACGGTGTTTGGGTGCTGCCGGAAAATCCTGACCAGTCCAAATTTCTGACAGATTTGCTGGAAGCCATCCAGAGTCAGGGTGCGAGTGGGCAAATTTTTACAGTTACCCCCAAAGACGAAGCAATTGAGCAAGACATCCTCGCCCGTTTTCGCTTGGATCGGGATGAAGAGTATGCGGAATTCCTGGAACACAGTCTGGAATTTCTGGCTGAAATCGAAAAAGAGAGTGAGAAGCAAAAATTCACTTTTGCAGAACTTGAAGAAAACGAACAGGATTTTCAACGATTATCAAACTGGCTGGAGAAAATTCAAAAACGTGACTTTATTGGGGGGGAGAAAGCCCGGGAGGCGGCGGAAGAGCTTGAAAAATGCCGGAATGTTTTTGAGATTTTTTCTGCCGAGGTATATAACCGCCAAACAAACGAAACCACGTCGGATGCGGAGTTGGCGGATAACTTCAAAATAGACACAATCCAGGAAGAAGAATGATCGACAATTCCAACATAAAAAACATTCTCTGGCATACCATGACAATTGACGAAATAACAGCTCAACTGGATACCAGCCCGTCAGAGGGTCTGACCGGCCAGCAAGCCAAAGCACGTCTTGATCAGGTTGGGCCAAATACCCTTACCGAAGAAAAGAAAGAGTCTTTTTGGGAAGAATTCCTGGAAGAACTGCGTGAGCCAATGGTTCTCATGTTGTTGGTGACCGGTGTGCTGTATGCGATCTGGGGCGAGCTGGCAGATGCCATCACCATCTTTGTGATTATCCTGACACTGAACACCGTCGAAGTAATCAACGAGCAGCGCTCGAAAAAAGCCATCGCCAGTTTGCGCAAGCTGGCCGAACCGATCACCTCGGTGCGACGGGACGGGCATTTTCAGGAGATTCCTGTCGAGCAGATCGTCCCGGGGGATCTGCTCCTGCTCCAGGCTGGGCACCGGGTGCCGGCGGATGCCTGCCTGGTGGAAGCGTTTGGCCTCTCGGCGGACGAATCCGCGCTGACGGGGGAATCGCTGCCGGTTGAAAAGGCTGCGGAGTCGATCGTCAGTTCCAATTTGCCGCTAGCCGAACGCCATAATATGGTCTATTCCTCTACACTGGTCAGCCGCGGGAAGGGAACAGCGATAGTGGTCTCAACCGGAATGAATACCGAGATCGGGCGCATCGCAGGGATGACCCGCCAGGTCAAGGAGCCTCGCACCCCTCTCCAGTTATTGATGGATGAGTTGAGCAAAGTACTGGTCTGGTTTGCTTTGGGGTTTAGTGTGCTGGTCCCGCTGGTTGGGATTTTCGTTGCACACCAACCACCCCAACAAATGCTGCTGACCGGGTTATCACTGGCCTTTGCTACCATTCCTGAAGAACTGCCGATCATCATTACCATGGTGCTGGCGCTGGGTGCGTTCCGGCTTTCAAAGAAACATGCTATTGCAAAACATTTGAATGCGGTCGAAACCTTGGGCTCTGTGACGGTCATCGCCACCGATAAAACCGGCACACTGACCGAAAACCGCATGGAAGCGGCCTGCTTCGAACCGGACGATTTGAAAAATTCGATGCTGGAAATCGGTGTGTTTTGCAACGACGCGATTCCAAACGGCACGGATTTTGCCGGTGATCCGGTGGATGCGGCATTGCTGCGGGCAGCCAGGAAGTCCGGGTTGGATATCAAAGCTGAGCGAGAGGTCCGCCCGATGCTTGGCGAGTTTACCTTTGACAATGTGCGAAAACGCATGTCGACCGTATCCCTGAGAGACGGGCATCCGTGGGTCGCTATGAAAGGCGCCCCAGAATCGATTCTGGCGCAATGCACGCAGCGGATGAGAGCACCCGAATCGGTGACTGACCGTGACACGCAACAATCAGGGGGTGAAAAGATCGAAGCGCTGACGGATACGTCACGGCGGGTTATCCTGGAACGGGTGGCTCAGATGGCGGCCGATGGCTTGCGGGTGTTGGCCCTTTCAGAGCGCACAATGCCGGCTGGAGAATTAACTGAGGAAGCAGTTGAAAGCGGGCACATCTTTGTTGGACTGGTGGGATTGGCGGATCCTCCGCGGCCGGAAGTTCGCGATGCCATTGCCACCTGCCAGCGTGCCGGAGTGAGAACCATTATGATCACCGGCGATCACCCAATTACAGCCCAGGCAATCGGCCGGCAGGTCGGCCTCAACGGTGATCATGGTGTCATGAGCGGGTCGGAACTGGATCAGCTTTCCGATGGCGAATTGAAAGAGGTTGTTCAGCACACCTCGATCTTCGCACGTACCACACCTGAACACAAACTGCGCATCGTTCAGGCTTTACAGGCATTGGGGGAGCGCGTGGCTGTCACCGGTGATGGGATCAACGATGCGCCGGCGTTATCGGCGGCGGATATCGGCGTGGCGATGGGCGAAACCGGTACGGATGTAGCCCGCGAGGCTGCCAACATGGTATTGGCAGATGACAACTTCACCACCATCGTCAACGCCGTCAAGGAAGGTCGTTTGATTTTTGAAAACTTGAAGAAAGGAGTACGCTATTACCTGACCTGCAAACTGGCACTTGTACTGATCACTCTGCTGCCGACGCTCCTGCTCATTCCGGTACCTTTTGCGCCGGTACAAATCATCCTGATGGAGCTTTTCATGGACTTGATGGCGGCAGCCGCCTTTGTCGCGGAGGGCGCCGAAACCGATCTGCTCGACCAGAAACCTCGTGACCCAAAATCAAAATTCATGGACAAGGCGATGATTACCAGCATTGTCACATCTTCCCTGGGTCTGTTTGCGGCTGTGACGGTGGTTTATTTGTACACCTGGTATGGTGGTTTGCAGGACCAGATAACCTCGCAGACGGTAGCCTTCTTTGCCTGGTTGATCGGCCATGTATTATTGGCATTCAACATGCGTTCAGAACGCCAGCCAATTTTTCAGCTTGGGTTGGGCAGCAACCGGATGATGCTGATTTGGGCATCTGTTGTAGCAGCATTTTTGCTGGCAATTTCACTTATTCCGGGTGCACAACAGTTGATGAAAGTAACCCGGTTGAGCGGATCACAGTGGTTGATGATCCTCGGCGCTACTTTTATCGGTACTTTTTGGATGGAAATTAATAAGACGATCCTGTTCAAAAAACAGGATACGCCATAAGGAGAAAAAATGACATCAGAAAGGCTGAAAAAGAGATAAAATCGTAGCCTTCACCCCCCACCAGATATGCGTTTCCTTGATGGGTATGGATCGTAGACTGACGATGCACTCTGGCAGAGATTTTAATGAAAAACGGGATAGATAAAATGACGGAAAACAACATTGAAAATTCAAAAGAACGCGTAACGATTAAGCAGTTACCCCGTAATGTATGGGCAGTGGGTTTCACCAGTTTTTTTATGGATATTTCCAGTGAAATGGTGCTCAACATCTTGCCATTGTTTCTGGCAAATGTTCTGGGCGTGCAAACCAGTATCATCGGGCTGATTGAAGGTGTCGCTGAAGCCACCTCCAGCTTGCTGAAGATGTTCTCGGGATGGCTTTCCGATAAAATTGGAGGACGCAAGTGGCTGGCCGTAGCCGGTTACGCGCTTTCAGCAATTTCCAAACCTTTCTTTTACATTGCCAGCAGTTGGGGGCTTATCGCCGGTGTTCGCTGGGCTGACCGGGTTGGCAAAGGGATCCGGACTGCACCGCGCGATGCGCTGGTGGCCGACTCGGTTACCAAAGAGACGCGTGGGCTGGCGTTCGGGTTCAACCGGGCGATGGATAAAGCTGGTGCTGTGATTGGTTTGTTGATTGCGGCATTGGTTGTCTGGCTGACACAGGCAAACACCCTTGATTTGTCCAAACCCACTTTTCAAAAAATTGTTTTGATCAGCCTTGTACCGGCATTCCTGGCAGTGATATCGCTGGCGGTTGGCGCCAAGGATGTGGAGGTGAAAGGACAACGTGAGGCGCCAAAGATCTCTCTACGCAGCATGGGAAAACCGTTTCAGATATTCCTGGTGATCGTCAGCATTTTTACGTTGGGTAACTCCGCAGATTCTTTCCTGGTTTTGCGAGCTCAAAATCTGGGAATCTCGGTCACCGGCATTTTGGTCATGCTGGCTGTTTATAACCTGGTCGTCACACTGATTGCTACACCGGCTGGCTCGCTTTCCGACAGGATTGGTCGACGGAGGTTGATCATCGGCGGTTGGTTGATTTATGCTGCCATCTATTTCGGATTTGCCCTGGCGCAATCAGCATGGCAGGTCTGGTTGTTATACATGACGTACGGGCTGTATTTTGGTCTGGCATTCGGAACGGCCAATGCGATGGTAGCGGATCTGGTGCCGGAAAATATGCGTGGAACCGCTTACGGTACATATCACGCGGTGATTGGATTGTTGGCATTTCCGTCTTCGTTGATTGCGGGTATTCTTTGGCAAGGTGTGGGTGCCTGGTCCGGTTTTGGGCCTTCTGCCCCCTTTTTCTTCGGAGGTGGCATGGCTTTAATTGCTGCGCTTTTAATGGCTTTCTGGATGCCAAAGATTCAGTCGGAGAAACCTGTATAATGATATGCAACAGGAATAACGGGTCGTTTCGCTGCCGATATGACTCTTTGCATCTTCAGGGGAAAAAGATATGTCATTAAAAGCGTCCACTCTACAGGAAAAACCGCTCCTTCAAACGAAGATCACGATACCCCAGATTCCGCCTGAGTTTGTTTACAGATCGCGTTTGACGGAACGGGTTAATAGAGGTGTCATGGGGCCCTTGACGCTTCTATTGGCACCCGCCGGTTATGGAAAGACCAATCTCCTTATCGAGTGGACGAAACAAACCAATCATCCAATAGCCTGGTTAAACATTGATTACGATGATAATGATCTCAATCGATTCTTTCGTTATCTGATCGGCGCATTGCAAACCCTGGAACCAGGCCTGGGGGAAGAGGCGATGGATTTTATCCAGTCAACAAGAGGCAGCGGGCTGGAGGTCGGTTTGACGCTGCTGATCAACGAAATTTCTGCCCTTCCAAAAGAGATTATTTTAGTGCTGGACGACTTTCATACACTGGAAAATTCAACAATCCTTGAGGGTCTCAGCTTTCTCCTCAGACAGCTCCCGCACAATATGCATTTGGTGATCGCCAGCCGCAGTGAACCGGCATTGGATCTGGCTTTTCTGCGTGCCAAAGGACGCGTCATCGAGCTTGAGATGGAGGATTTACGTTTTACCGTCGATGAGGCTGCCCTCTTTTTCAAGAATGCCATGGGACAGCAGTTGCCACCTGAAATAATCCGGATGCTGGAGAAGCGTACGGATGGCTGGATCACTGGGCTGCAAATGGCGGCTATTTCTCTACGGCATCAAACAGATCCAAACACCTTGCTGGCCAATCTTCAGGGTGATGCACATTTCCTGGTGGATTTTCTTGCCGAAGAAGTACTGGACCGGCAACCGGAGGATATTCGCCAATTCTTGCTGCGAACCTCGATTTTGGAAATCCTTAACGGTTCGCTGTGTGAGGCAGTTGTCATGCCCGAAGCCCAACCGGGTTACGGTGCGGTCATGTTGAACCGATTGGAAAAAGCGAATCTTTTCATCACTGCTCTGGATGAGAAGCATGAATGGTTTCGCTATCACAATTTATTTGCCGATTTTCTACGCCATATTCTGAAGACAAATAACCCGGCAGAAATCCCTGTCTTGCAGAAACGGGCAGCTTTGTGGTTCGAACAGAATTCCAACCTCGACGATGCCTATCACTATGCATTGGCTTCAGGGGATATGGAATGGACGGCGAATTTAATCGAGCGCAACGTTCAGACAATGCTCATGACAGGTGAAATTTTTTCTCTCACTCGTTGGGTAGACAAATTGCCGAAGGAAGTAATCCGCCGGCGTCCGCGTCTCAGCCAGACCTATGCCTGGGGTTTGATTGCCGCTTACAAGCTGGATGATGCCAATTATTGGATTGATGATATTCAACAGACCCTTAGTCAGATCGAAAACCAGAAAAGAGAAACGCCCGTTGCCGCGGATACGGAAACTGCCAAATATTTTGAAAATGTTGGATTATGGAATGTACGCGGTGGTCTGGCAATCTGCAAATCGACGCTCGCAGTTTTACGTGGTGATGCCGAGCAGGCAGCGATGTTTTCCAGACAGGCAGCCAGCTACCTTGGAGAAGAAAACCCGTTTATCCATAGCCTGCTTTCATTGGAAGACAGTTTGTATCACGTGTTATCCGGCGATACCCAAAAAGCAATCGACTCATTGCGTGAGACGATACAGATCGCCCGACAGGCCAATAATCTGCTGGTGATGGTCATCGCCACCTGCCAGCTTGCCGATATGCAAGCCCTGCAAGGCCGCTTAAGCCAGGCATGGGCGACCCTGCAAAAAGTACAATATATTGCTGTCGGGCCAGATGGTAAACCGTTGATTCTGGCCGGACTGGCGGATGTTGGTTTTGGTGAAATTTTACTCGAACGCGATTCTCTCGAGGAAGCCAGTGCCTTTTTGGAAAACGGGGATCAGTCTACCCAGTCTCTGCGCTGGCTCAGCAATCTGGATGGGATGGTCTCACTGGCACATCTTCGCCAGATCCAGGGAGACTATGCCGGGGCGCAGGGTATGATTAATATAGCGTCTCATTTGGCTCTCGGTACAGATTCCAGCCAGTGGGATGATATCGTTGTATCTGCAGTTGCAGTCCGGATGGCCTTGCAGCAAGATGATCTGCCAGAGGCTATTCAATGGTGGAAAAAGAGCGGTTTCTCCGAAATCACGACGAACATTCATCTGGAGAGATACCCTTATCACATTTATGAGTATCTGATGCTCACCCAGGCCAGACTCCTGATCGCTATTGGGCGGAGCCAGGAGAATGAGAACTATCTGCGACAGTCATTTGAACTGCTGGAATCCATCCAGAATGAAGCTGTACGGTTTAAACGGGTAACATCCCAAATTGAAATCCAGATTCTTCAGGCAATTACCAGTTATGAGCTTGGGGATATTGATCAGGCGACAAAGATATTTCGTCAGGCTTTGGCGTTGGGGGAGCCAGAAGGATATCGACGTACCTTTCTGGATGGAGGCGCGCCAGTTGCAGATCTTCTGGCCCTTTGTCAGTCCAGTCCGAATGATCCTGACAGCGTTCTTCCTTCCTCCGTATATATAGAAAGCCTGTTGACAACATTTCAGAGTGCGATACGGCCGGCTCCATCTTCAATGCCTGCGCTTATGTCAACAAAAGGTTCTTTCAAAACGAAAATGGAAACGGGTTCGACCATCGCACTCTCAATTCGCGAAATGGAGGTACTTTCCCTGATTGCTGAGGGGAAATCCAACCAGGAAATATCGGCACAACTCTACCTGGCTCTTAACACCGTCAAGCGCCATGCCTATAATATCTATGCCAAGCTTGAAGTAAGGAATCGCACCCAGGCGGTATTGAAAGCCCGCCAGTTAGGCTTGATCTCCTGACCCCTTCCAAAATGACACTTTTATAGCACTTTCGGTTCATGACACCTGTTCGCCTCGTTGGTATTCTTGAATTGCGAAGGCGGGGAATTATATTTCCTCAGTTTCTTGAATATCATGTGGTTATTGGTCAATCATCAATGTTTTCTTTCCGTTTTGAGAAAGGTGGATAGAATATGAATACTCGCACAGCCAATGAAGCCGTATTACCAGAAAAGTCTTCCCCAAAAAGCAGAAATGGGATTCTTCTGATCGTAATCACCACGGCAATTACATTTCTTTTATGGTTTTTTGCTACTCCTGACCAGCCCATGGTCCCCCTCGATCGGGCGCGCCATATCATAGCCGGTTTATCCCTCAACGGATTTTTCCTTAATTTCCTTCTTGCTACTCGAAATAAAACACTGGAAAGATGGTTTAACGGGCTGGACAAGCTGTATATCTATCACAAATATATCGCCATCGTTTCACTCGGGTTGTTATTTGTTCATGCGCTGCTGGGTGATTCGCTCAAGACATCAGACCAGGTGAATTTACGCGTCGTATTTGGAGGATTATCTTTGTTTTTGGTTGTCCTGGTGATTGGTATCACCTTGTTCGACAAGAAATTAACCTATGAAAAATGGCGGATTACGCATAAATTAATGATTGTTCCATACGTCTTTGGCTTGTACCATGCTTATATCTCCAGCCATATTTCCCTGTTGAAGCTCTCGGGGTTAAGCATTTGGGTGGGTTCAACTGCGCTGCTTGGCATCCTGTCGGCGATCTACATTATTTTCTTCTACCAAAAAATACATTTCAAACACAAGGGAACGGTAACAAAGGTTTCGAGATTAAACCCGAACGTGATCGAATGGGAAATCACATTAATGCACCCCATTCAATTTACGAAAGGCCAATTTGTATTCATTAAAGTATTTCAGGCGGAGCTTGAAAACGCGCCCCACCCATTTTCAATTTCTGGCGGAGACGGCAAGAGAATCTATTTGACCACAAAAATTTCGGGGGATTTTACCAGACAGTTGTATGACTCTTTGAAACCTGACACAAAAGTGACGATTGATGGGCCGTATGGCTTTATCGATTTTGCCCATGGAAAGAAGAACCAGCTTTGGGTTGCCGGTGGAATAGGAATTACCCCCTTCATGGCCTACCTGCGTGAAGACCATCCGGACCAGAAAATTGATCTTTATTACTCTTATCAGGGTGCTGAAGCCGGAATTTATAAAGATTTTATCGATGAGTATCAAAATAACAACAAGCTGTTTACAGCTCATTTCATTGATACGTCTGTAATGCCCTTTTTAAGTTTTGAGGGCTACACATTGGAAAACGACACAAGCGTTTTCATGTGTGGACCGGAGAAGATGATTAAAGGGTACGTACAATATTTTAAACGCAATAACAAGAATGCGGATATTACCTACGAGGCTTTTAGTTTAAGGTAATTTGTTCCTCTTCTGAATGGGTAATATCTGAAATTTCTGGCTTTTGATACTTAAATAACACTTTCGGTTCATGACTGTAAAACCAAACAGGGTTATCCTATGAATGACAATAAAATGAGATTTGATAACGCCCCATGAGTTGAAATAGCCTGATGCAATTACTTCAGCCAGGGGGAGAAGCGGTATCGGAAAGATTGAAAGGATCAATCCAAATGCATGGTTTGATAAGTGATCGCTTTCTTAAAAGGTTCGCCGGAAGCCTTAAATACAAGCGCAAACAGACTACACTTAAAACAGAAGAACAAAAATCCGGGCCCGATTTAGAGAAGATCGGAAGATCAGGCTGCGATGATGTGGAAGAGGTTCAGGGAAGGGAGGAGACAACAGAAAATATAGATCAAACAGTCCCCAATAATCATTAGACTATACGGAAACATAGGTAAAGATAAAAAGCGGGTTGGCTTTTGTCAAAAAAAGAAGACAGATGCCATGCCTCAACAGAAGAACGTGTAAAGGAAGAAAAGAAAATGACAGCAGATGTGCAACTCCCAAAAGCTCTAAAAAAAGTATTACTTAAAGCATCGACTGCTTCAGGTCCTCAGCTTGTTAAATTGGCTCAAAATCCATTGGTTCTCAAGGCGGTCACAGGCGAAGTAGAGAAATTGATGATGACCGGGTTAAAAGATTCCCGTTCTGATCCCGGCAAGCTGCCTGGTATAGAAGACGACCGTACGGCAATGAGCCTGGCGATTATGGGTTCGATCGAACGCGCATTGTCGGAAAAACGGCTTTCCGAATCGTATCTGCGTACGATCCTCCAGATCCTTGTTAAAACGTTATTTATGGAAGGGGGAGACACGGCGAAGGTTGAGCAGTTCAGGAAAGAGTACGGGATGAGATCTCCAAGTTTTCTTTTAATCAGCCCGGGTAAAGCTTGTAATTTGCATTGTACCGGCTGTTACGCTGATTCTACCGACCAGCCCAAGGCATTGGAATGGAGTATCGTCGACCGTGCGGTGGAAGAAGCAAAAACCTTGTGGGGTGATCGCTTTTTTGTCATCAGCGGCGGCGAGCCGTTTGCTTACCGTTCCGAAGGCAAAGGGATTATCGATCTGATCGAAAAGCACTCTGATTGTTTCTTTATGGCTTACACCAACGCGACGCTTATCAATGAAGAGGTAAGCAAACGGCTTGCCAAGGCTGGCAACCTGCTGTTGTGCATCTCGGTGGAAGGCTGGAGGGAGCGCACCGATGAACGCCGCGGCAAAGGGGTGTATGACAAGATACTGGAAACGATGAGTTTACTCCGGCGGGATGGGGTACCTTTCGGTATCTCCCTGACCGGCACTCGTTACAATGCGGAAGAGATCCTGTCGGAGGAATTCATTGATTTCTTCATGCAACAGGGAGCGATATTTGGATGGCTCTTCCAGTATATGCCGATTGGCCGTGCATACACGCTCGATCTGATGGTCACCCCGCAGCAGCGAACCTGGATGTGGCACCGTTCGTGGGATATTGTTCGCCAACGTCGTTTCTTCCTGGCCGACTTTTGGAATCACGGGACAGCATGTGATGGATGTCTGTCAGCAGGCGGTCATGGGGCTGGCGGATATTTCTATATCGATTGGAATGGCGCAGTGAGCCCCTGTGTCTTCTTGCCGTATTCACCGGTCAATATCAGGGATGTCTATGCGCGTGGTGGAGACCTCAACGATATCTGGAAAGACCCATTCTTTAGATCTCTAAGACAATGGCAGCTTGATTATAAAAAGCAAAACCGGAATGGTTTGGCACCTTGCCCTAGCCGTGACCATCATGATGAACTGGAAAAGTTGCTGATGGAATTCGAGCCCGAACCAATCGATATCAATGCCGCAGAGACTCTCTCTGACCCGGACTATACCCGTGGATTGGTGGCATACAATCAAGAATTCGAAACGCTCACACATGATATTTGGGAAAATCATTATGTGCATCGTGCAGATATTCAGGATACGTCAATTGTCCCTCTCCCTGATCTGCCGGACTTCAAGAATACCGTTGAGAGAGTGAAATCAGAAAAGCAAAATGAACCTGTCTCGATGGATTGAATAAAAGGCTGAAAGAATTTGCATATCTATGCTGGAATGGTTTTGATCGAGGTTCCTTTACAGGTGACGCAAGATATTGTGAGGTACCGTATGGAAAAATGTACAACTTTTGTCTTGAGTGGCGGTGGATCTTGCGGTCCGCTGCAAGTCGGGGCAATGCGGGCCTTGCTGGAAGCAGGCATTGTTCCCGACCTCCTGGTGGGAACCTCGATCGGAGCTGTGAATGTTGCAAGGTTTGGGTAAAACTCCGCTCCGGGATTTTACCAATTGCCAGACGTTAATCCGGGCTGATTATGAAAAAACCAGGATGGAAATTGTTGAATGGAACCGGGCTGACTTGTCGGATCGAATGAAATGCATGGAGACATGTTTTATAATGGCATAAATGGATATTGTGTTTATTATTTAACGAAAATATTAATGACTTGTTGCAGGTTCAAAGGTTGTCCATCCGGGTCAGCCCGATCGACAACCTTAATTTATTGAAAAAGATGGGTGTTCAAATACATCAAAAAAACTGTAAGGATACCTGTGAATGACAATTGAAGAAGGTAACAAGGAAAAAAATAGCGCTGCACTCACATCCGTGATTGCTGCAATAGGTTTAACCGCATTTAAACTTGTGGTTGGCATATCCACCGGCAGCCTGGGAATATTAGCAGAAGCCGCCCATTCAAGTTTGGATCTGGTCGCTGCGTTGGTGACAATGGTAGCAGTCCGTTTCTCCGGTCGCCCTGCTGATGAAAGCCACAATTACGGGCATGGGAAAGTCGAAAACCTTTCGGCGCTTTTCGAGACAATGCTTCTTTTGGTAACCAGTGCATGGATTATTTACGAGGCAATTCAGCGACTGGTGAATAATAAAGTTGAAGTCGAGGTGACAGTCTGGTCATTTATTGTTATGATAGTGGCGATTATAATTGATGCAACCCGCTCACGGGTGTTGTATAACGCCGCTCGAAAATATAACAGCCAGGCGCTTGAAGCAGACGCGCTGCATTTTAGCACAGACATCTGGAGTTCATCGGTCGTGATCCTTGGTTTAATCGGTGTTTTGGTCAGCGAGCGCGTATCTGGATTAGCCTGGATGAAACAGGCTGATGCAGTTGCAGCGATGGGAGTGGCATGCATCGTCATTTTTGTGAGCTACAATCTAGGTAAACGAACGATCGCGGGTCTTTTGGATACTGCTCCAAAAGGATTGGATGAAAAAATCCAGGCCGCAGTGGCGAGTATGCCTGGTGTCCTGGATTGTCACCAGATACGTGTACGAAATTCTGGGCCAGAGGTATTTATTGACGCACATATTCTGGTCGACTCATCATTAGATCTGGCTACAGTGCACAAATTGACCGATGAAATCGAAATTGCCATTCATAACATTGTGCCCAGAGCTGATGTGACAGTTCATCCTGAACCGATGGAAGCAACCCCCCACGTGCGTGAGGATGTTCCGACTGATCCATCACAACCATTGGAATTTAGTAAACCTAAATCATAAACAGATCGAAAAATTTACCAGGAGGAAAGATGCTTGAAAAACGTGATTACTATCGTTTACCGTGGTCAATGAACGACAACCCCATTGCATGGCTCGAAGTCACTGATATTTGCAACATTCATTGCGAAGGTTGTTACCGGCAATATATGACAGGGCATAAATCGTTGGAACAGCTTAAGGAAGAAGTGCTATTCTTCATGAAATGGCGTAATCCCGATAATTTCTCAATTGCCGGTGGTGAGCCGTTGATCTACCCACAAATTCTCGATCTGGTTGCATTTATTGCTCAACAGGGGGTCAAGCCGGTAATTCTCACGAATGGTGTGGCTCTCACCCCTGAATTTTTACATGAGTTGAAGAAAGCCGGTTTGGCAGGTTTTACCATGCATGTGGATAGTCATCAAGGCCGTCCTGAGTGGAAGAACAAGAATGAAAAAGAACACAATGAGCTTCGTCAACAAATCGCCGATATGGTAGCGGCGGAAGGTGGGCTGTTTTTGATCTTCAACTCGACTGTATACCCTGATACGTTCCATGAAATCCCTGAAGTGGTGCGTTGGGGACAGGCGAATATTGACAAGGTTCAGGGGCTGGTGTTTATCACTTATCGCACAGCGACCACCGAAGATAATATCGCCACCGACACGAACGACCAGGAAGTGGATTTGAGTAAATTGAGTTACACCCGCGAATCATTTCACGAACATTTCGTCACCGGGCCGGAAGTGCACGATATTATTCAGAAAAACTTCCCGGAATACGAAGCCTCAGGGTATCTGGGGGGCAGTGTTCGCCATGACAGCTATAAGTGGTTGATTGGGGCAATGGTGGGCAGCAAGAAGCAGATGTACGGGTCGGTGGGGAAGAAGACGATGGAATTTGCGCAAATCGGGCACCATTTACAGAAGGGGCGTTATATGGCTTATATGACGTCTGGCAAGATTGGGCAGAAGGTTTTCTGGATGTCGCACTGGGATAAGACCATACGTCAAGCCCGAAAAATTCGACGGATGGATGTGCTTCGCCACCCTGGTCGTCTGTTCGACGGAATATACGTTCAAAGCATTGGCATTATTCAGGCGCCTGACATTCTGCCGGATGGCCGTGCAGATATGTGCGACAGTTGCCCTGATATCACCATTTACGAAGGAAAATTTGTCAACTCTTGCCGCCTGGATGAATACCGTTTGTTTGGCGGGTTTGTTTCGATGCTGGAAAAAGAAAAGAAAGAAACAGAACCCGAACCATGAAGGAAAATTTAGGTTTGGTTAAAACCGTCAAAAGCTTGGCGAAAATTTTGCGCGGAAAACCCAACCCCCCGGCTTCCTTGGCGGATAATGAGATGCTGCAAGTTATTTATAAACGGCGCAGCGTTCGCTCTTTTACGTCGCAGCCCATTCCGGATGATGTTTTTAGCGCCATTCTGGAAGCCGGGCGATTGGCCCCTTGCACGGTAAATCTGCAATCGTGGACCTTTGCAATATTTGATGATGCTCTTTGGCAGCAAACTTTTGACCATTCGATCCCTTTTCATGGCAATCGCGCAGTCATCGTCATCAGCGATTCAGCTCGTTACCGGCAGGTGTTGGAGGATTTTCCTTATTGCCCTTTGACGGAATATACCATCGCAGTGGTAAACGCTTCTCTGGCAGCCATGAACATGAATGTGGCTGCTGAGGCGCTTGGCGTTTCTTCTGTCATGCTTTCAGAAACCGGTCGGAGCGGGATCCTGGATGCCAAATATCTGAAGGAAAAGTTGAACCTTCCGGATGGTACCGTCCCATTAATGACGATTGTTTTTGGTTATGCCCGGGGTGCTTATCCTATAATGCCGCCAAAACTGCCTATGGAACGCATTTTGCTGCACGGACAGTACCAACCCTCTGATCGCGCGACCATGGAGAGCTGGCTTGAACAAATGATCGCCGGTTATAATGCCAGCCACCTGGGGACATCTTTTAAGACCCAGCTTGATATCTATCAGAGTAAAATTGGCCAGGCTGAAGATGAGCTGAACGAGATGGTTTTTTATCGGAAGAAATAGGATTAACCGGACCCAGCCCATTGCGGATAGGGCCCTTTACGGGCCGCCAACGAGCACATAACCTGATATTGTTTTTATTTTTCCTGTCCTGGGTGGTTATTCCAGATTTTCTTGACAGATAGACAAAAAGGATCTCCCCGGTATAATTGGATACACCAACAACCCATTAGCGGGGAGAGCCAAATGGAGAAAAGCGTCTTCAGGCTCTGGTTGGGGATAAGCGAAAAAGGGATCAGTTCATGATGTTTCAATACAAGAGACCATCCATTTCCCGTGGGCCTCATCGAAAACGTTATCAAGAGATCATTTCTGTCTTTGCACATCATGGTTTTGGCTCAACGCTCGAAAAATTCCGATTGGAACACCGTATCGTTTTTCCACTCTCCCCGAAAACCGCAAACTTGCCCAGCGGACAAAAACCGGCTGTACATTTTCGTCTCGCTCTGGAGGAATTAGGCCCTACCTTTATCAAAATCGGCCAGGTTCTGACCACCCGCCCCGATTTGCTCGGATTGGAATACATCCAGGAGCTTTCGAAGTTACAGGATGCGGTTCCGCCTGAACCCTGGGAGAAAATCCACGCGGTGCTGGTTGAAGAAATGGGGGGCGAACCTGAGGATTTCTTTGCCCGGGTCGATCCGGTTCCCCTGGGCTCCGCTTCACTGGCTCAGGTGCACCCGGCGATCCTCAAAAATGGTGACGCAGTCGTTGTCAAGGTTCAACGACCGGATATTCGGACGACGATAGAAATCGATCTGGACATTCTGAAGGACCTGGCTGCTTTCGCACAGCATTCATCCTGGGGCAAACTCAACAAGGCGGAAGAGATTGTGGAAGAGTTTGCCTCCACGCTGCGGAATGAGCTGGATTACAACCGGGAGGGGCGCAATGCTGACCGTTTTCGGAGGAACTTCACCGGCGTGGAAAGACTTCATATTCCAAAAGTGTACTGGGAGTACACGACCGAGCGTGTTTTGGTGATGGAACGGCTGGTGGGTATTAAGGTCGATGACATAGACGGGCTGGTCGCCGCCGGATATGACCGGAAAAAGGTGGGGATGAACGCGTCCCTCATTATTGTCAAAGAAGTGCTTCAGGATGGTTTTTATCATGCAGACCCGCATGGAGGAAATCTGGTGGTTATGCCGGGTGACGTGATCGGAGCAATGGATTTTGGCATGGTGGGGGAGCTTTCCAAGCATGACCGGCAGAGCCTTACCCGTCTCTATATCTGTTGCACTGCACTGGATGCGGAAGGCATGGTCGACGAGTTGATCCGTATAGGCGCTACCGCCGGCAGCATGAACCGGCCTGGTTTGGTTCGTGATCTAAAACGGCTGTTGCAGAAATATTCCGGATTGGCATTGAAAGATATCAGAATCCAGAAGATTATGGAAGATTTTATCGCCATCGCCATGAAACACCACCTGTCGCTGCCAACTGACCTTTGGCTGCTGGCGAAAACGATGGCCATGATCGAAGGATTGGGCCTGAAACTGGACCCTGATTTTGATTTCTTTTCTGTCTCTGAATCCATTGTAGGGGAGTTAAAGTGGCGGATGCTCCTGCCGGATGAAGGATGGAAACAGACGCTGTTGCAACAGGGTATTGACTGGGGTGAATTGGGTATGTTGTTTCCCCGTGCCGGCCGGCGGTTGCTGGAAAAAATCGATCAAGATCAGGCGTTTGATGTCGGCCTGAGAGACACAGACAAAATAATGACCGGATTTGGCCGGTTCGTCAACCGGTTGGCGGTCAGCATCCTTATTGCTGCGCTGATCCTCAGCCTGGCTATCCTTATCGCCAACACAGCGGATGGGAGCCCGCTGCAACTTCTCATCGTGGCAGGTTTTGTGGCGGTCGTATGCCTGGGCATCTGGCTGCTGATTTCAACCCTCAGGGGAACATGATGTTTGTTCATCCTTTGTCCTGCGGACTGGGGATTGCTTTCTTAATCGAGACCCCACACGGTTTGTTCTTAATCGACAGCGGCTCACCGGGTCATCAGGATCGCGTGCTTGCCAAAATGAGAGAACTGGCGCGTATGGATTTGAGACTCATTTGGATCACACATGCCCATTATGATCACTATGGCAGCGCCGATGCCTTGCGGAAGTTGACCGGTGCACGCATCGGGGTGCATCCAGCCGACGCCGGGAGTATGCTCACCGGCCAGTCACCGCTCGGCTCCCCGCACAGGTATGGCTTTATCTATCCTTTGGCTCAACCCGTAGCGAATCGTATCCGTTCCCTGCCGGCGACACCACCGGATTTTACAGGCGATGATGGCGAGACGCTGGAGCATTACGGCCTGGATGCAGTCATCCTGCATACTCCGGGGCACACTCCGGGTCATTCATGTCTTCAATTGGAGGAAGGGATCAACTTCGCAGGTGATCTCATCGCCGGTTTTCCCCAACCCGCATTGCAGAGCTTGCTGGCAACCGATTGGGGTCAGCTTACGAACAGCCTGTCCAAACTTCAGGCAGCCCAACCAAAATGGATCTATACTGGTCACTCTGTACATCCCTTGCCGGGGAAGTCGCTTGAGGGAATTAAACTTGAGAGTTAATCCCTGCATTCCGGGAATAACCATCAGTTATGGAGTTTGAACTATGCCCATCGAAATCAAAAGTCAATCATTGCATGAAACATTCAACGAAGCCGCTTCGACTGCTTTCCAACGTCTTCACGCGGATGCCAGCGTGATCTTCCTGATCAAAAATGGAAAGATGAATGCCCTTATGTGGGATGGATGCGACCCTGGCGATCTGCAAATCAATACCACCAGGATACTGGAAGAATGTAAAGCCGGGGATCAATCCGCCTTGAAAATCCACCAGGAAAGCGATACCTGTCAGGAATTCGGGCTGCTCCTGCAAAAGCTCGGGCAGAGAAGTGGTTGGGTATTTCCTCTCCGCTCTGCTAACAGTATTTTGGGGATGTGGTTGATTGCATCCAAAAATGAGCTTGTCTGGCAGGCGGATGATGATTTTTTGTTCCGTAAACTGGCAGAGAATATCAGCCTTACCCTGCAAAGAGACCAGCTATCCACGGAAAATTTACGTCACGTCAGCGAGGCTGACGCAATTTACGAAATCAGCATGGAAATTACCCAGCTTTTGGATCTCGACCGCGTTTTAGAGGTGATTGTCGAGAAGACATGCTCGCTGCTCAATGCGGAGATCAGTTATATCGCATTGGCCGATGAGGAAGAAAAGGTGGTTCGCGTCCGCGTTATCCACGGAGCACGCGGAGAGGAATTATACAAGGTGATGCACAAATATGGCGATGGGGTGGGCGGCTGGGTGGCGGCTAATCGTACCCCTTTGCTGGTGGATAACTATTACAAAGAAGTAGAAACCCAATCCACTGTCATCCCGGGGATTCTGGAGACGGAAGGAATCATCTCGGCCATTTGTGTCCCAATGTCCACCCACCGGGGTTTGGTGGGTGTGCTTTACGCTACGAGCCGCCAGGAGGCTGCTTTTAACCATGCGCATTTGGAGCTTTTGCAGGCTCTCGGCAACCACGCAGCCATTGCCATTGAAAATGCCCGTCTCTATGCGGAACAACGATTATCTGCAGAAAAGTTGCGCAACAATATCTCCACCCATGAGCGCCTGCTAAGTTTGGTCCTGAGCAACCAGGGTGTGCAGGTGATTACTGACACACTATCCGAGCTTGTCAAATGCCCGGTCATTGTGGAGAACAACCATTTTCAGATTCTGTGCTGGTCATCGAAAGGATTTAGCAGCACGGATCCAAAATACAGGTTCAATCCCCAGATCTCCTCCAGGGAACTATGGCCTGATATCGAATCGACAGAATGGTTCAAAACCTTGCTGGATACGAAACACAGTGTGCGGGGGCTGCCGCCTTTCGAACGTCAGGATAGTTTTGCGCGCGTCATTACTCCTATTGTGAGAGGAAATACCATACTCGGGTATATCTCGGCTGTTGAAGTGGAACAGCCTTTGACAGATCAGCAGCGTTCGGCAGTGGAGGAGGCGTCGATCATCTTTGCGCTCGAGTTTGTAAAGCAGGAAACAGCCCGTGCAAGCATGCTGCAGCACCTGATCGCCGCCCAGGAGGATGAACGCAAGCGCATCGCCCGGGAACTGCACGACGAGACCAGTCAGGCGCTCACGGCACTCATGTTAGGCCTGGACACGGTCAGCATGGATATCACCACTAATCCTGAGAAGGCCAATCAGAGACTGGCTGCCACCAAATCCATTGCAGATGCCATGCTGGAAAATATCCATCGTCTCATCTCCGACCTGCGGCCCTCCCTGCTGGATGATTTGGGGTTATTACCCGCCATTGCGTGGTACAGTGAACAACGCCTGAAACCCTTCGGGATCGCATTTAATCTGGAAAACAAGGGCCTGGATCAAAGGTTATCCTCGGCCATGGAGATTGCGCTTTACCGCATCGTACAGGAGGCGATCACGAATACCATCCGGCATGCTCATGCCTCAATGGTTACCGTGCGCCTGTTCCTGCAGGGTAATTATCTTACCTTGCACGTTGAGGATGACGGGCAAGGTTTTGACCCACAGATTCTTCAAGAAACGGACATGCCTGTCAGAAGCATCGGACTGTGGGGCATCCAGGAGCGGGTCAGCATCCTTAAAGGGGATTTCCATGTGCGGACAGCGCCGGGAGCAGGCACCAGGCTGGAAATTCGAGTGCCTGTGACACAGGTAGAAATGGCAAATGACTATGATACGCGTACTTCTGGTTGATGATCACGCCATCCTGCGGGAAGGCTTACGCGCGCTTCTAAGCCATTATGAGGATGTGGAGGTGATTGGGGAAGCCCAGGATGGCGCCGAAGCGGTCGCTCTGGTGGGCCAGTTGCAACCAGATATCGTATTAATGGACGTTGCCATGCCGGGCATGGGCGGCCTCGAAGCCACGCAATTAATCCGCCAGCAGCACCCGCAAACTCGAGTGCTTGTCCTGACCCAGTATGATGATTTTCAATATATCCAATCCTTGCTGCGGGCCGGTGCATCTGGCTATGTGACCAAGCGTGCCTTGGGTACGGATCTTATAGCCGCCTTGCAAGTCGTTGCACGCGGGGAAACTTACCTGCAGCCGAGTGTCGCGTCCACGGTGGCAGAACAATTCCGCCACCCGGCAGATTCGACAGATGATTTGATGGAGCCGCTCACGTCCAGGGAGCAGGAAATTCTTAAGCATATCGCACAGGGAAAAACAAACCCACAAATTGCGGTTGCGCTCTCACTCAGCGTAAAGACCGTGGAGTGGCACAGAGCCAATTTGATGAGCAAGTTGGACGCCCACAGCGCTGCCGACCTGGTGCGCTATGCAGTACAACACGGGTTGGTGGACGAGAGCAGATAAGAAAACATTGTTGGATCAAAGATGACTACCGAACCTCGCTGAATCAGCGGGGTTTTTTTACCTGGTATTTACCCTGGGGGAATACCTGGGCAAGAATTAGGGGTTTACCTGTTCTGAAGCTGATGCCGGTCATGCTATATATAGTTTACTGAATTCTTCAGATTTTACATTCACAAGCTCTAAACATTTTAGTTTTTATTAATTATCGAAGCAACCGTTTTTATATATTAATTGCAAAGAGACAGCATACTATACTATTTTTGCTGGTTTGCAAGATATCTCAGGTTACTTGTTGGAGGAAAGGAGTTTTCTATCACCAACTAGAGGGGTGGAAATTATACACAAGGGTACCGCACCTTTTGTGCTTCATAAGCGAATTCAATATATATAAAGAAAAGGAGAGTTTTATAAATGAGCACATTTAAAGGCAAGGTGGTAGTGGTTACAGGTGGAGGGTCTGGGATTGGCCAAACAACAGCTCTTACTTTTGCCAAGAAAGGAGCCAGTGTTGTAGTGGTGGATATCTCTGAAAAGAACGGCCTAGACACCGTACAGCAGATAAAGAACATAAATGGTGAAGCATTTTTTGTGTTGGCAGATGTTTCGATTCCTGAGGATGTGGAACGAGCTGTGGTAAAGACCGTCGAGAAGTATGCGCGGCTGGATTATGCTTGTAATTGCGCAGGTCGTGGCGGAGTACAAAACACAGTTGCAGACTATGACATAGATATCTGGAACAAAGTGATCGCAGTCGACTTGACTGGGACATTTCTCTGTATGAAGTACGAACTGAAACAGATGGTCAAGCAGGGCGATGGGGGAGCGATTGTCAATATTGCCTCGGTTAAGGGGCTGGTTGGGGATGCCAAATCTTCACCTTATACTTCTGCAAAGCACGGCGTGATTGGTCTGACCAAGGAAGCTGCGATCGAGTATGGCAAGACAGGAATTCGCATCAATGCAGTATGCCCTGGTTGGATCGGTACGCCGTTGGTGATGAACTATGTGGGCACAGAAGAATCCCCAATCTATCAAAAAGCCGCATCATTGCATCCAATGGGACGCTTGGGCAAACCTTCTGAAGTTGCGAACACGGTTGTATGGCTGTGCTCGGATGAAGCTTCATTTATCACTGGCTCAGCCGTGGTTGTTGATGGAGGATACATAGCTTGGTAACTGTAATGTCGCTATCAACCAGTAGACTGCATTTTTAAAGTGGTTTTTTCGTCATCAAGAGAAAGATTCAAGACGTAACTTGTTCCTAAGAATGCAATTGAAAAAGGAGGTATTTATCATGGGTTCACTAGACGGCAAGGTGGCAATAATTACAGGGGCAGGACAGGGCATTGGAAGAGGGATTGCCCTAGCAATGGCCAAAGAAGGCGCATCGATTGTTGTAGCGGAATATAACGAGAAAACATGTGCTTCAACGACAAGTGAGATCCAGGGCCTTGGAGCCCGGGCAATTGGAATACCATGTAATGTTCGCTTTAGAGACCAAGTGAACGCGGTGGTTGCAGCTACTGTCAAGGAGTTTGGAGCTGTCAATATCCTCGTAAATTGCGCTCAACAATACTGGACAGGGGTGTTATTCGAGGATACGACGGATGAAATGATGCGTGTCACTTGGGAATCT
>JAJFTV010000160.1 GCA_021372725.1 Chloroflexota bacterium
TTTTTCTCATCACTTGAGTACTTATGAGGAGTGGATGCCATTTATTGAGGGCTGGTAATCTGCAATCTGATTAATCAAAGGATAATTTTCAAACACCTTCTGACAAGACAGATTTCATTCCCGTGAACAAAACTCAATCGGTTTGAGCGCTTTCCCCGCGGTTGTTACCCTCCGCGTTGTTCTCATCTGGTTCGCTCTCATCCTGGAGCGGTTCCCTCTCGACCGCTTCATCAGGAATGATGTCAGCGATTTCACCGCTATTCACCTGCCCGGCAATTTGATCATGGTCCTGTTTACGTGTCAGGCGCCACAACAAAAGTGCAGCGGATGATATGGCAATCACCGCCATCAATGTTTGATTAACATTCAGATTTCTGACATTCGAAGGATCCAGCCGTAAGAATTCAAGGAAAAACCGAACCGCCGGATACAGGATCAGATATATCTGAAAAACCATGCCCGGCTTTCTATCCTTGAAACGAAATGTGACCCACAACAGAATCCCACAAATGATCAAATTTGCGATGGATTCGTACAGGAATAAGGGATGATAGTAGGCCTGATCGGCAAATTCTGGCAAGCGGTGCTGTGGGTCAATAAAAATGGCCCACGGCAAGCTGGTAGGCATGCCATACAATTCCTGATTGACAAAGTTTCCCCATCGCCCGATGGCCTGCGCAAGGGCCAGTCCGGGTGCGATAACATCCACGACCATTGGAAAAGATACCTTACGCTTGCGAGCAAAGATCCAGGCCGCCAAAACCCCGCCAATCACAGCACCCGGAATCCCCAATCCACCATTCCAGATAGCAATGGCGTCCAGAGGATGTGTGAGATAGTATTGGGTGGTAAGCCCCATATCCACCATGGATTGTGGTGGTGTCAGAATATGCCAGATGCGTGCCCCGATGATGCCGGCTATCACAACCCATGGAAGCATATCCCAAATATACTCTTCATCCAGACCCTGCCGCCTGGCCAATTTCAAGGCTACCCAGGTAGCGGCCAGAATTCCGATCGAAATCAATACACCATAATAATGGATGAGCAATGGACCAATATAAAAGCCGTCACGCATGTTATTTGTTTCAATCCTTTCTAAGGTTTATCCGGCGATACTGCTTCTGATGCCTGCTTGTTCACAGAGAGGATGCGCTGGACGGCCGTATAGTTTGTAAAAACTGCCAGGATCCCCAGCCCGATATACAACCATCTAAAAATCAAAGACGGGACAAGGATGATATATCGTTCAACCCGCGAGAGCAAACCGATTTTTGCACTGAAACCGAGGCTTTCTGCCCGCGCACGGGTATATGAAACCATGATCGAGCCCATCATAGCGAAGTAGACCAGCAGAGAACCGGTCACATCTCCGTGAGAGGCATAATAAACCATCAACCCCCCGTATAAAAACAATTCCGAATACCGGTCAATAACAGAGTCAAAAAATGCTCCGAATTTTCCATTGGCGCCCTTTTGCCTGGCCATCGCGCCGTCTAATGCATCCATCGGTGCAGTCAACAAAATAACCAGACCTGCCCACGTGAACCTGCCACTGGCAGCCAAAAAAGCCGCCCCTATATGCCCCACGCAGCCTATCAGGGTAACCATATTGGGTGTTAACCCTGTCTTTAATAGAAAACTTGCTGTGGGATCAATGATCTTCTTGAACTTCTCCCGCAGTAGGTCGGTAAATACTCTGGATTCAGACTTTATCGCAAACCTCCCGCCCATTAACGTAAGTAGCATTGTTGTCAACAAAACATCGCATATTATACATCGTCGTTTGACTCAATTTCATTTTCTTCCGCGCTGGTTTCGAAATCGTCATCATCTTCGGTAATTAATACGTCCCGTTCTTTACCCCCGCCCTGTGAAGGGCCAACGACACCCATCTCTTCCAACTCATCGATCAGTCTGGCGGCACGCGGATAACCTATACGCAAGCGACGTTGAAGCAGTGAAGCGCTGGCATGCCGGGATTTCTTTACAATCTTCACCGCTTCCTCTACCAGCTTGTCACCGCTTACCGATTCGCCGCTCTCCATAAATTCTTCCCACGGAGCTGATTCTGGTTCTTTGGTATCGAAATCGCGCCAAAATTCGATGATTTTTTCAATTTCGTTATCCGTAATAATGACACCCTGAGCCCTGACCGGAGTGGAACGCTCCGGGTTGAGAAAAAGCATGTCCCCTTTCCCCAACAATGTCTCCGCTCCATTTCCATCCAAAATGACCCGTGAATCAATGGAAGATGCAACATTGAATGAAATGCGGGCCGGGAAATTCGCCTTAATTAATCCGGTGACGACATCGGTGCTGGGGCGCTGTGTGGCAACCACCAGATGAATACCGGTCGCGCGAGCCATTTGCGCCAGACGTACAATACTATGTTCGGTCTGGTCAGGAGAAGATAGCATCAAATCGGCCAACTCATCGATCATGATGACGATCCTGGGTAATAGATCCGCCTTTTTCCGGCCCGGGCGACGATTATAGGTTTCAATGTTCTTGCTGTGGGCAGCCTCAAGCAAACGGTAACGCCGATCCATTTCCATCAATGCCCAGCGAAGTACCACCGGTATCCGGTCTGGAGCTGTTTCCACCTTTCCAAGCACATGTTTCAACCCATTGAAACGCATCAATTCCACCATCTTTGGATCCAGCATCACCAATCGCAGTTGATCGGGAGTGTTGTTCATCACCAGGCAGGCGGTCAAGGCAGCAATGCAAACTGATTTTCCGGAGCCGGTTGTTCCGGCGATCAAGAGATGCGGCATTCTTGAAAGATCTGCCACCACCGGTCGCCCCGAGACATCTTTGCCAAGAGCAATCCCCAACGGCGCGTTGAGTTTCTGGAATTCTTCTGATTCCAGTATGGAACGCAAACCCACGATACTGGATCTGGGATTGGGTACTTCAATCCCGACAAATGATTGGCCCGGTACCGGTGCCTCAATACGCAATCGCTCAGCAGACAGGGCAAGTGCCAGATCCCGCGTGAGGGCAGAAATCTGTGACACACGCACCTTATGCCGGCCTGTTTGGCCGTCAGGGGTTGTGCGTTCAACATAACCAGGCTCTACCGCAAATTGAGTCACGGTTGGGCCTACCCGGAAACCCACTACGCGCGCCGGAATTCCAAATTCTGCCAGTGTGTTTTCCAGTTTGCGGGCAGTGACATGGATTTTCTCATCACTGAATTGTGTTATTTCTTCTGTAGACAGAATTTCCAACGGAGGCAAATGTTCTGATCGCTTGTCAAAGTCAACTCCTTCGTCCAGGCCTTCATCACTGTCACCTTCCAACGGATTTCCTTTGGAATTCGTCTTTTCATTAAGCGATTTGGAACCCCTTGCACCGGCAATCGTATCAGAGGAAATGACAGGTTCCTTGAGAACACTTTCCGCCCAGCTTTGAAATTTACGCGTTATTTTCTCAGTCAATCCAAACGCAAATAAAAGGCAAATGAAAGATACAACACCACTTAGAATCCCCACCCAGGAAACCGGCAGGATTTGCTTGAGCAATTCAACAATTCCCCACCCAATTTGTCCCCCATCAAGACCATTCGATGCCCTGGGAAGTGAATGGCCACCCAATACAGAAAGCAAGGCCAGTAACAGGAAAAATCCGGTTTCGACAGCGATAACCTTACCGGTTGGGATATTATTGGATAATGATGACCGCTTTCTTAAGAAGATATAACCTGACCAGGCAAAGGCAACAACCAAAAAGTAACTTCCCCATCCAAGCCAAAGGCCAATAAAATTCACCCAGCTTTTCACCAACTTTCCCGGGCTGAGGTTAAAAAGCCCCAGCATGGTGACCAAAGCCAGTGCCAGAAAGACAACACCCAGAACATCCCAACCTAAATGATTAAATTTTGAGCGCCATGTTTTCAGCATGGGGATCATAAATTCCTGGGATGGCTCATCCGGAAATATTTCTTTTTTTGATTTTTTGACACTCTTGTTATTCAACGTCATTCATAATCCATTAATTCCAAACCCAGGCGCCGGCGTTCTACATCGATGTGAAGAATTCGTACATCAACTTCCTGACCTGGTTGCAAAATATCATCCAATGTAACGTTATCCGCTGGAACCCCCGGCACCGGATGCTGTTTCAGATTAATGGTCGATATGTGAATTAACCCTTCGATACCCTGTTCGATCCTGGCAAAGGCACCATAACGGGTTAAAGAGGTGATCGTTGCAGTGGTGACCATTCCCGGCTGATAATTATCCAGAATATCAGACCATGGATTATGAAATTGACGCTTATAACTCAGTGCCACCTTTTCATCTTGTTCAGAAATATATAAAACCTGGGTTTCGATCTTCTGCCCAACGGACAGGATATCCCTTGGGTGATTAACACGCCCCCAGGATAATTCTGAAACATGGATGAGACCTTCAACTCCACCCAGTTCGACAAAAACACCGAAGTCCGTTACATTCGTGACGGTTCCGCAAACAATTTCTCCTGGGGAAAGAGATTGAAATAATCGCTTTCTACAGCCTTCACCGGCCAGTGCAGCCCTTTCAGACAATACAACCCGTTCTTGTGAAGGATCACATTCAATCACTTTTAGCTCGAGGTCTTTTCCCACATATTTTTTTAGAGAAATATTCTGGCCCTCCGGATCGCATTCGAGTGAAAGGTGAACCAAATGCGAAACCGGAACAAATCCCTGAATCCCTTCACCCTGCACCAACAGGCCGCCACGATTATAACCATTCACACGCAGGGATATAATCTCATCACGCGAGTGATATCCCTCGACCAATTCCCAATTAATATTCGTTTCAGCTTTGGCAGGAGTCTTGAGTGCCGGGGATTGTTGAGTGGTTTTCGCGCCATGTTCTTCGGCCAGAATTGAATCCCACCAACCTTCGTCAATATTGTATGGCTCCTCATCAGGACCCATTTTCTCATAAACCGGGTATTTACCTGAATTTACATTCACGATTGATCCTCCTCTTCGATGCAAAAGCATAATCGTCTGAACTAATCTCAGACAAAAAGTTCATCAATATTAGCCTTTTCCATTTAAAGCCTGTTTCTCCATTTCCGAAATTTCTCCTGCCACTGTTTCTATGGCAATTCGTTGTTTACGATACAAATCAGCTTCCGACATGGATAATCGCAAAGCGATATCTCTTACTTTTCGACCCTCTACAAACTTCATCTCCAGAATGTTATACATAATCCATTCAGCAGTAAAACGCCTTTCACCGTCTGGTTTAATTCTTTCGATAGCCTCTTTCAGAACGCTGCGCAAAGCATTGGTACTGCTACCCTCTTGCTGCGACATGGCATCATTGACGATTTTGAGTCGCATCAGGGGGCTTTGAGTCAGGCGGGGCCCGCCCCAGTAATCTGTCAGAGCTTCTCTCACCCACAGAACTAAATCATCCTGTGCAAGGTTGGAATTTGTTTCAAACAATTGTCTTTCGTCATACCTGCCGGCGGCCCGCATACTTTGGATCATATCCACATCAGGCTGGAGAGTCTGAAAGGTCTCAAATACTTTCTTCTGCATTAATCGGTCACGCAAAGCAATTCGCACACGGCCAATGAGCAACCGGACATCCTTTATTTGCTCCTCATCAAACTCCTGCTCTTCCACCCCACTCACACCTATCAAACCCAGAAGGATGCCTTCTTCCTGTCCGTCATCCTGAATGGAAATGATCAGATCTTCTTCCCATTTATAGAATTCGCTGGTGCCATTCCTCATTGACACCATCTGTGGAAGTCCATTTACAATATCTGCCTGTTTGTTTCGATTGCTCCCCAGACTCAGGATCATTTCAACATTATCTTCGTTCAGAATAGCAATAAACCCCCCTGAAGCTTGCAGTTTATCGCAAATGGCTGCCAGAACCAGCTCCATGAATTGTTGGATATCGTTGCGGGTCAGAAAACGGTTTTCAAAATTACTCAGTTGATTTAAATCTTCCCTGTCCTTTCCAAAAAAGAGCCATTTTTCGATAAAGGGGAGCAACAGGGTGACGGAAAATTGCACTAACAAGATCGTAAGGACCAATACAATCGGAACAAATGCCGAATATTCATTACCATAGGCTGCCCCTGCTCGACGAAAGACTGTCGTCATTCCCAAAGCGAGGATGGCGGTCATAGGGCCTCGCATCAGCCATTCGAGAAGGCGGATTTTTACAACTCTATCTGGCCAGGATACGCCAAAAAAGGTTACTGCGTACGCCATCAACACCATCAAACCGCCGACCAGAAAATTGCTGACCAGCGCTATCAGCCAGAAAAAAAACGTGAATTGACTGGCTATACTCGAACCAAAAAGCAAAAACGGGAAGGATCCAAAAGCGGGTGCCAACGCTCCTGTGATCAGGTATACCATTCGTCTCCGGCTGGCTGATGTGGTTGTCCTTCGGTAGGCCCGAAAGAAATTAAACCATGACATCGCCATAACCACCAAATAAAACACGGAAAAAGCGGTTGTTACAAGCGTAGGCTGTAAATGCGGCGCAAAGGGTTGATCAAGATTTACTTCACCAAATATAGTCGGAAATGGCAATAAGATCAGAAACATCGCGCTAATCAGATATGCGACTCGAACAGCCCAATAACGCTTCCAGCGAGATGGTTTTCCGGTGGTAGCCAGGACCGCATCAGAAAAATGCAGATAGGTAGCCGGTATCAACAGGATGCCAATCCACTCCAATCTGATAATCAATGCCACTATCTCAGGCGTCTCCACTACGCTGCTGATTGCCTCTCCTGAATAAATAATCACCACACAAATCAGGATTAGGGCAAAAGTCCTGGCGACGCGATTCCGAAGGTTAAACTGCGTGGTATACAGCAGCAAGGCGAAGGCCGTAATAGCGATGCCTGCACTCAGAATCTGATTTATTGTAATCAGCAGATATTGAACAGTTTCAAGACGATTAACCATGGTTGACCATTGAGCGAATTACCTGATTACGCGGGCAAAAAACAAGGCAATATCCTGGTTTGGAAAATAATGGTCGTTATACCCGCAGAACTCAAAACCCAGTTTCTGTGCAAACCGAATGCCCGGATAGTTTTTGGACTGCATCTCGAGAATGATCTTTTTTGCAGCATTCTTTCGACACCAATCCTGAACTGCGAAAATCAAAGCGCTGCCAACTCCTTGCCTGCGATAGTTTTTTCGGACCGCCATTACCATTACCCAAACAGTTTGGGTTTCGGGCAAAAATCTAAAGAACAAATAACCCACCGGCTGTCCCTTAATGGATGCCATAAGACCTGTCGCTGACAGAAGAGCATCAGGGTCATTCCATTTTAATTTTCCCGGATTATCTACACGGATGGTACGCGGCAGTTTACTCTCTCGAAAACGAAATGAGTAATTTCCAGGTTCCAGAACGCGATCCATCTGCCAGACATGATCCGTTTGAAAATCATGTTCAATACCTGTTAAAATCTCGAAATCGTCCTTTTCTATACTTCTAATTTCAATTTCCGGCATGTGTTTCTCCTGATTTATTCGGAACTGATTACCCGGACAGAAATATCACACGGTGGCAGTTGATTATTCAGGTTATCTGTCACCACCAGCCTGAGAATATAATCACCTGGCACCAACTCTTTCGTATTCCAACTACCTCCTAACGGCGCTTCCACTTTGGCTTCATTTCCGGCCGCGATCGTTACCCAGCTATTACTCCCGGAGGCACTGTATTCAAATTTATAAAAAGCCATATTCGGCAGTGACACTGTCCCCTTCAAAATAATGGCCCCGCTGACTTCCTGGTCGGCCGTGGGTTCTAACCATTCCAGTTGATCGGGAATACAGCCGTTTTCACCATTTGTTTGTTGAGTTGCCAAATCCTCCGCATCAGTTTGCACATTCACACTCAATACATTTAACGTGCCAGTTGGGGTTGTGAATAAATTGATTGTAGGCGTTGGCAAGAGCATGGACTGCGGATAAGCAGGTACAACGAAAGAAATCAGAATAAATTCAGAAAGGATCATCAACCCCAGCAGCCCTACCATGGTGAGTGATCCTCTTAACGTTCTTTGGGCATTTTCCTTTTCAAGGCCAAATAAGGAGCTCTTCCAATCCTGCCAGGCGCTATTCAATTTTCTTAAATAGATAACAAGTACCAATCCTAATGAGACGTAAATCCATAACTCGTTCTGTTTTAGAAACCTGAGAAATTCCTCCATAATGAAAGCCTGTATTGATACCAATAAAATAATCTGGACGAAAGAAAACCTTACGGTTGTCGGTTGTATTTTTGCAGAACGCCCAGTATCAATTCCTGCAATTTTGGCACAATTAAACTTCCGGCGGCCAGCACCTCCTCATGAGTGGTTACTGTTGAACCATCGAGGTTTGCTTTATTGCTGATCCCTGATAAACCAAGTACAGCCATTTTCCCGTGATTGGCGACAATAACTTCTGGAACCGTTGACATGCCAACAGCGTCAGCGCCAATTATCCGTAAAAAACGCAAATCAGCCGGCGTCTCAAAGGAAGGGCCTGCCAGGCCGGCATATACGCCTTGTTGCAGCGGTATATCCTTCTCAATTGCCACCTGCCGGGCAAGATCCATGAGCCCGCGATGGTAAGGTTGGCTCATATCCGGGAAACGAACACCGAATTCGTCCATGTTGGGACCGCGTAATGGGTTCATACCGGCCATTGACACCAGGCCGATATGATCCTGTATCAACATGACATCGCCGGGCATAAAAGCCGGATTGATTGCACCAGCCGCATTGGTCACAAAGAGTGTACGGATGCCAATTCGCTGCATTACACGGATCGGCATGGTCACCTGTGACATGGAGTAACCTTCATAATAATGGACTCGACCCTGCATCACCATGACGGGCACATTCACGAGATTGCCGATGATTATCTTTCCGGGATGGCCACCTATTGTCGAAACCGGCCAATTTGGAATGCTTTCAAATGGAATGACGGCTGCATTCTCAACAAGATCTGCAGCCGCTCCCAAACCGGAACCGAGGATTAATCCAACCTGGGGGGGGACAGAAATCTGTCGACTGATGGCATCGGCTGCTTCATCCACCTGGTGGATTTCGATAAATTCTTCCATGATGATTAGTTCTTGCCTTCAAATTTCATATCCATTATAAGATAAGACAGCCTGCGTCCAATTTTTCAGGCGATCTGGCCTTCTTATGCGCAATAAGATGATACCTGATGGATGATTTTCCTTTAAATAAATACAAAAAGAATTCAGCGATAATGTGATGATTATATCAGATTAATGCAGCCAGCTTGACAAAATTCCGCCGACCGGTTTGATTCCACATCGGAACCTTCGACACAATCCATAAACGAACCTGTGTCCATTTTGGTCTATCTTATAACATGGACAGATCAAATGGACACAGAAATAACTCGTCGATTCGGTTTTATCTAAAGTGAGGACAGGATACTATTAAACGCCTTAATTGTGCGGGTAACGTCTTCATCACTGATCCAGTAATGCGTTACCATGCGAAAATGTCTGGGGCCCGCCGACCCGATCATAATATTCTGTTGTGCCATTTTTTCAATAAACGCAGCTCCGTCTACAGGGATTGAATCATCCAGTGCAATAAACAGCATGTTGGTGGAAATGGGTGGATTGAGATATTTGTACAGGCCCGGTAATTTAAGCAAACCGTCAGAGAGAGCCTGGAGGCGTTGATGGTCTTCGACAAGCCGTTCCGTCATTTCCTCCAGGGCGACAATCCCGGCCGCGGCAATATACCCGACCTGGCGCATACCACCCCCGAGTTGTTTACGGATGCGGATGGCATCATGAATAAATTCCTTTGAACCGCATAAAACGGATCCCACAGGTGCGCAAAGACCCTTGCTCAGGCAAAAAGTGATCGAATCAGCCGGGGCTGCCAATTCCCTGGCGGTTGTACCCATCGCAACAGCCGCGTTGAAAATCCGGGCGCCGTCCAGATGGAATAACAAACCATTTGAATGGGCAAATTCCCCGACCGCATTCGTGTACTCCACTGAAAGAGGTGCTCCGCCGCAGCGATTTTGGGTATTTTCAAGAACCACGAGCCTTGAGCGTGGATGATGTGGGTTGTCCGGCCTGACAGCCGATTGCAAATCCTGCATCTTGAGTGTCCCATCGTCTTCATTCGGAAGAAGGTACATGGCTACACCACCCAGGGCTGAAACGCCGCCGCCTTCAAACAGAAAGGTGTGGGCACGGTTTCCCATGATCACCTCATCACCGCGGTTGCAATGCACCAATACGGCTGTCAAATTACCCATCGTTCCGGATGGTAAGTACAGGCCGGCTTCCTTGCCCATCCTTTCCGCTGCCATCGTTTGTAACCGGTTAACAGTCGGATCTTCTCCATAAACATCATCCCCCGCTTCTGCCGCAGCCATCGCTTTTAACATAGATTGTGTTGGCATCGTGACAGTATCTGAACGTAAATCTATTTTTTTCATACAATCCTCCAAAATTAGAATGGTTCGATCCCATACCAGGCGTTCTATCCATCATTCCAACATTTCTAAAATATCCGCCAGATCTTTCGGCAGACTTGCTTCAAAGGTTCTTTGTTCTGTTTCACCTGGAAACGTGATCCGTAGCCGGTAAGCATGTAAAAATTGCCGTGCTGCGGGCAGTGAAGGGTGACGATGTCCATATAAAGTATCTCCTACCAATGGACACCCAATAAAGGCCAAATGCAAACGAATCTGATGAGTTCTACCCGTCAGCAATTTTACCTGCAAGAGTGTATGGTGATGATAAGCCTTTACTGTGGAATACTCTGAAATGGCCTCACGTCCTTTGCCGGTATGCAGGACTGCCATCTTTTTCCGGTGAGATGGATCCCGGCCGATGGGGGCTTCCACCCGCCCGGCCGGTGTTGGAGGGGCTCCATCTACAAGCGCCAGATAGGTCTTTTCCACTTTTCGGAGTCGAAATTGATCTTGCAGCCAGCGGAGGGTACGATCATTCTTGGCAATTATGATAAGTCCGGATGTGTCTTTGTCCAGGCGATGAACCACTCCCGGGCGGATCTCACCGCCAATTCCTTCGATCTCAGGTGCATGAGCCAATACTGCATGAACAAGAGTATCCCGGTCATGGCCGGCAGAAGGATGAACGACCATTCCTGGCGGTTTGTTAATCAGTATCAGGTCGTCGTTTTCAAAAACAATGTCCAGTGGAATATCCTGCGGTTCCAGGTCTGTTGGGACCGGGGGTGGGATGATGACCTCAATATGATCACCAGGGAATACCGTTTGCCCGTTTTTGACAGCTTGCTGGTCGTTGACCCGGATGAAACCGTCGCGAATCAGGCCCTGGAGACGTGATCGCGATAGCTCGGTTATTTGCCCGGTCAAATATTTATCAAGACGCTGTGCTTCTTTTTCCTGATTGATTAGCTTTAGAATCTGATTTCCCAATCTACCATCCATAATCAGCCTGCTGGCTGCCTTAAAATCCTGCCCTGGTTTTGTTACTGGCTCTTTTCCTGTTCGGGTTGCCTGGTATGGCGTTCCTGCAGCCATATTCCCAGTAGAAGAACAAATACACCGATGGTAATGCTCGAATCTGCGACATTAAACACCGGAAAATTGCCCACGGATATAAAATCGATCACATGCCCAAACCGGATCCGATCAATCGCATTGCCCAGAGCTCCGCCCAACTGCATACATAAGGCCGTCCGTAAAGCCCACTCTGATGCCGGCACACGCGGAAAGTAGACGATAATGGCAAGTGATACCAATAAAGACAGAATTAAGAACAGGATGCTTTTATCCTGAAACATGCCAAAAGCTACCCCGGTATTGTACCAATGGACAACGCGAGCATAAGGAGCAAGCCATGGCCATGGTGACCACGTTTCGCCCACTGCGAGATTGGATCGCAGCAGGAATTTTGTCCATTGATCCAAGGCGATAATGAGACCGGCAGGGATAAATAACACCAGATAGGATTGCAGCAGTTTCTTCAAATCATCCTCCCAAAATACATCCCCCCCATTTTACTTCATTTCCACCTTCCTTTTCGATCTCGCAGTAAAAGTGGGTTCCGATGGGCTTATCGAGGATTGATGAAAGGTAAGAACGCATTCAATGGTGTGAGTGAATGATAAATTTACTTTTTTCTTTCCCGCAAAATGATAAATTGTCTTCCACCAGACCTGTCAGATAGGATAAAATAGAGTGCTGAAATTGGAGACTGATACCCCAATGGCCAATTCATGACAAAATCATCCATAACAACCATTACGCTTAAAAAGATTTTCCAAACCTGGTGGCCGTTAGCCGCCAGTTGGCTTTTAATGTCCCTTGAAGGGCCGCTGGTCAATGCCATGATAGCCCGCCTTGCCAACCCGGAGCTCAATCTGGCAGGCTTTGGCAGCGTCGCCGAACCACTCCGTTCACTGACCACTGCCCCTTTGTTGATGCTGCTTTCAGCCACGGTGGCACTTGCACGAGACTGGAAGAGCTACATAAAGATAAGGCGATTTATGTTGGTTGCTGCCGGTGTGATGACGGTAGTCCATTTTTTATTGGCCTATACCCCTTTGTATTTTGTGGTGGTGCGAGATCTGATCGGGGTTCCCGAAGAGATCGTTTCCATCTCAAGAGTCGGTCTGATGATCACACTCCCGCTTCCGTGGGCGATCGGTTACCGGCGTTTTCAACAAGGGATCATGATTCGATACGGATATTCCAATGCCGTAGTTACGGGAACCTTCATCCGGTTGGGTTCAGTATTGAGTGTCCTGTTGATCGGATATGGGATTGGAACTATCTCCGGTATCATCGTTGGAGCTGCCGCACTGACTGCCGGTATGTTTGCTGAAGCAATTTATTGTGGATGGCGTGTCAAACCCATCCTGCAATTCATTCCAAAGGATTGCGGTGATCATCAGGATTTGACGTGGAAGTCCTTTATCATGTTCTACCTTCCTTTGGTGCTTACATCACTGCTAAACACGATCTGGAGGCCGATCGGCAGCGCTGCCATAAGCCGTATGCCGGAAGCCATCAATTCCCTGGCTGTGTGGCCGGTCTTGAGCGGCGTAATATTCATGTTTCAGACACTGGGTATATCCTATAACGAGGTCGTGGTTGCGTTGCTGGATAGAGCGGGGTCGTACAAAAACTTGCGTAAATTCGCCCTGCTGCTTTTTACAGGAATTACCCTGCTGTTCCTTCTGATAGTCTGCACGCCCCTGTCAAATTTCTGGTTCGAGACAATTTCAGCGTTACCTGAAGATCTACTACCATTGGCCAACAATGCTATCTGGCTGATGCTCCCGCTCCCCGGAGTGGCAGTTTTTATAAGCTGGTTCCAGGGTGCTGTTCTTTGCAGCCAAAAGACCCGCGGCATCACGGAATCGGTGATTATTTTTCTGGCGGTCATATTGACCGTCCTGGGAATTGGGATTGCATCCAACCAGGTATCGGGTCTTTATTTTGGGGCAGCCGGGTTTACGATTGCAACGCTCTGCCAAATGGGATGGTTGTGGTACAGAGCCAGGCCTGCCTTGAAAACAGCCCGTGAGCGCGATCAGCTCCTTCAAGAACAATAGTGAATGGATGGATTGGCTCGTTTTGATGATTGTCTGAGAAAGGAAATACACCTGCAAAACCGTTGAAATAAATCGACAACCGGTTCCTTCAATCGGAGCCGGTTGTCGATTTAATACTATTCACCTATCAGGAAAACAGGGGATGTCGGGGGGCGGGCATGCAGATGATTTCGATGAATCTTAAGTCGAAGAAATTTTGAGCATTGGAGGGCAATAAAATGACTGCCGTATCTGCACCACCACCGGTCCCGCTGATGGTCATGACCGGCTCATCCACCCGGATTAATCCGGCATCAGCAGCCATCAAAGCAATCTCGGCGGCAACTTTCATCCCATCCCCAAAATTTCTTAAAGTGAAGGCGATAATCTCATCCACCTGGTAAGTATTCAATTTTCTACGTATGGCGCGGTTGACACCACCAAATGCGTGTGTTGTGGTTAATACCTTTCCGCCGGTAAATTCAATTTTTTGTCTGTTCTCAGGGATCATTTCCTGGAGATCAGGCCCGCCAAAACCGGTCGAATGACTGACTGCTACCAGATTATATCCACTAAATTTTTCTGCTGCCAATACGCCGGTTGCTCCCGTCGTCGTCGCTACGACAACGGATCTGACAACAATCTCTGCTGCTCTGTTGTAAGCAAGTTGTAAAACCCGTTCTGTATTGACCGGGCCCGCTGTTTGAAAATAAACCGTGGGGGATACGATTTCCTTCATCTTCATCTCCTTGCCAGATGGATAAAAGTATAGCGCCCCTCCAATCGAGGGGCGCTCTTACGACTTATGAGTGTTTGGGCAAGATGGTGACTTTCCGATTCGGCTCCTCACCGATGCTTTCCGTGGTGACATCGGGGTGCTCGCGTAGCTCAAGGTGAATATACCTGCGCTCATTGGCCGGCATCGGTTCCAATACCTGGCGTCGACCGGTTTGAACAGCCTGATCGGCGAGACGGCGGGCGAGTTTTCGGAGCTGATTTTCACGCCGGGCACGGTATCCTTGCACATCCACCAGGATGGTCACCCATTGGCCAAGTTCTTTGGCAACAATAAGGCTGGTGATGTATTGAAGTGCATTCAGTGTCTCGGCTTGTCGCCCAATTAAAATGGAAAGATCGTTACCCTGAACATCTACATGGATTACAGGGCCGGACTGATGATCGCTTTCGGTCATCACTTCTGTTATTACGGTTGCATGGACTCGCATTTTCTCAATGAGTTCTTCAACAACATGCTTCGTCACATCCAGTGCCGTTTCCATATCAATGGGTGGGACAGGCAGGGTGGATTTCTCAGTTTTGGCAATTTCATTCATCGAGAATTCCACATCTTCTTCATCGAAAAGACTGTCATCAATCTGCTCATCTTCTTTTACAGTTTTCCCAACAATAAGACGGATTCGTGCCTGGCGGTTTCCAATACCAAAGATCCCCTTGCTGCCTGAATCCAGAATTTCAATCTCGACAGCTTCCTGTGGCAATCCGAGTTGTTCCAAACCCAACTCAATCGCCTCATCCACGGAGGGAGCAATCATTTCTAGTACCGTCTTCTTTTCCATAAATTACCTCAATTTTTTTGTATCAATTGCCTTTTGTTGGTTACTTCCGCTGACCTTGGGATTTCCTTTAGGGAGCAAATTCTTCCAGTTTAGTTTACCCATCAATCCATACTGAAGAATACCAAAGACGTTGGAAATGACGAAATACAATGAAAGCCCTGCAGCCAGTGTATAAGCCAGGTAACCCATCAGGAAGGGCATGTAGATATTCATCATGTTGCCCATCATGGCACTCTGATCCCCAGGGTTGGAAGAAGTAGTAGCGGGCTGGGAAAGCTTGGATTGCAGATAGGTCGTAATAACAACGACAATGGCCAGTACTGGAATTCCAAATGACAGAAACGGCACGTGTAATCGTTCCGGCAGGCCCAGATCCATCCAAAGGAATGAGCTGTTCAAAGGGATCATTGAGCCTGCATCCTGGACTCCGTCATAAATGAAGCGCATTAAGCCCAAAAGCTCAAGCGGGGTGCTGGCTAATGCCCGAATGATTGCCTGGTACAACCCGATGATGATCGGGAATTGAATTAATGTCGGCAAACAGGAAGACATCGGATTATATCCGATATCCTTGTACATCTTCATCTGTTCCTGTGACAGCTTTTCGCGGTCGTTCTTATATTTCGCCTGAATTTCAAGCCAGCGTTTGTCGTTTTGCAGCTCCTGCATCTTCTTCGTGCCTTTCAATTGTTGGGCAGTCAGGGGATAGGTGATCAAACGAATGAGGATTGTAAACAAAATAATCGCAACGCCAAAGTTTTGACCGACCAGGTTATAGATGAACAGCAGTATATTAATAAATGGACCAATGATTATGGTATCCCACATGTTATTTTCCTTTATTTGGCTGGAACAAACGTCCAGACCTCGTTGCCGCTAAAATCGTATGCGACCAGAAGGTTCTCACCATTCATAATAGAAACCACAATCCGGTCATCACCAATTGCCGGACGCCCATATAATTTGCCTTCGATGGAGCGCGTCCACTTCTTGATACCGTCAAAACCGACAAACACAACATCACCGGTTTCTGTCACAAATACAACCCCATTCGGCGTCAGATTTCCGCAACCCACCACCGGGCCACCGGCTTCCACCTTCCACAATTGGCTTCCATCCACGGAATTGATGGCATAAATTTGCCCGCTTAGATCACCCAAATAGAGTGTCCCTTCATTCATTACCGGACTTCCCCAGCCATCTGAATCGATGGCGGACTGCCAAAGGATTTGATGATCCTTCGTGTTAATGGCATAGAGAGTACCGGAAAGAGTGGTAGCATACAAAGTACCGTCATCCAATAACGGGGCATATACCACTGCACCATCCAATTCCAGGTTCCAAACCTGTTCGCCAGTTCGCGGGTTCACCGCATAAACATGGTGGTCCATGGATGCCTGGTAGATGAGGCTGCCATCGCTGACAGGTTGTGCCCACAATGCCTGGGTTGAATCCTCAAAAACCCATTGTTTTTGACCTGATGTGGATAATGCATACAGGTTGGAATTGGACACCGGCGCAAAAATTTGATCTTCGGTTACCAGAACACTCCCGATATATCGCCCTGTGGCTTCGGTAAATGTCCAGTTTTGAGCACCAGTTTGGGGGTTAATGCTGTAAAGCGTATTGAGATAGTCACCCACAATTAACTGATCCCCGGAAGAATAAACCGGAGCATAGAAATGAGTTGTGGTTTTTGCTTCTGCCGGGAATTTCCAGGTCAGGTTGCCATCAGCCATGCGAATGGCATATACAACCGTTGAATTGGAAAGATATACCGTATCCCCATTTACACTCATGCCTGGCCAGCTTGAATTTCCAATTGATCCGGAGCCGCTGCACGAGGAAAACAACACAGCTCCAATCAAGAAAATTGCCATATAGATAGATTTTCGATATTTCATTTAGGAAGGTCCTGTTTTTCTTTAGTTTGTTACTTTATGAGAACAATGATGAGGGAGTTCTACCGGTACAGGATCAAACCCACCCGCATTGAATGGGTTACAGCGCAGAATACGCCAAATACCCATCAGAGTACCGCGCAGTGCGCCATAACGGTAAATAGCTTGATAAGTATAATGAGAACATGTTGGATAGAAACGGCAAGTTCCAGGCGGATTCAGGGGAGAGATAAAAATTTGATATCCGCGTATCAATGCCAGTAAAACCAAACTTGGAAATGTTTTGATGGTTACAGGTATGTCGCGAAGCCGTGCTTCTTTTATATTATCCTGGAATGTTTCTTCCATAATTACCGATCAACCTGGGATAACACCCCGGCTTTTTTAAGTAAGTTAAAAACGGCGCATTGCAGATCACTATATACGACGTTCCCGCATGGTTGGCGGGCGATCACAATTATATCCCATCCTTCTGCAAGGTTAGATAGCTGCTCCTTCATGCAGGCCCTGAGTCTTCGCTTGATCAAATTTCTTTGGACAGCGCCCCCCGTCAGCTTACCGGCAACGATCCCAATACGAGAAAAAGAGGCGTTATTGGGCGAGGTGATAATAATAACAAGCGGGTTTTTATATACTTTTCCCGAATTTCGAACAAACTGAAAATCAGAGGAACTTCTTAACCTGTGTTTTTTATCGATCACATCTGACCGTCTTGCTGGCAACCCGTCTGGGACCTCCTGGACAGGCAAATACGGAGCAGGTTTTTACCAGCGGATTTTTTTAACGTGCTGGTTTGCGCTGACAGTCAAATGATAACGTCCACGCAGCCGTCGTCGTTTCAAAACTTTACGTCCGTCTGCTGTTGCCATTCGGCTCCTGAAGCCATGTACTCTCACCCTTCGACGTATCTTTGGTTGATAAGTCCTTTTAGTAGCCATCCCTTTTCCTTTTCCGACCAGGATTTTTGATCGACAGGATCAAATAATAATTCGATTCTGACGATCAAAAACCCCGTCTGCGAATTTATGTTCAAGACACTGAATTATACCGTAACGTTGAATAGGGGTCAAACATTTTTTGTTTGGCCGTCATCTTCAGGCAGCAGCAATTCTGCAAGATAATTTGCACCTTCTGTATCTGTTACAGCCAATATTTCATCATCGGCCTGAAGGACGGTATTTCCATGTGGTACGATCAGATCTCCATTTCGAATAATACCCGCAATGACACATTGATCAGATAAGCCCAAATCTTTAATAGCTTTTCCGATGGAGTGTGCATTTTCAGATATTTTTTCTTCCACAAGCGAATAATTTCCCTTATAGAGTTTTGCCAGAGTCATCATATCTCCCATCGACATCTGTTCAGAAATCAGATTGGCGATGATACTGGCAGGGCTGATTGTTACATCAACATTGAACCTTGAGCTAAACAGCCAGTCATGTCCGGGGTTATTTACACGGGCAATCGTTCTTCCAACATTGAACAAGGTTCGAGAGAGATAGCATGTCAACAGATTTCGGTCGTCATCCGAAGTAACAGCAGCCAGCACATCAGCCTGACGAATACCGGCCCTTTCCAATACTTCAGGATATACAGGGTTACCTTCATGGATTAACTCTGTCGGAATTTCACGGTGAAGTCTGGCAAGAATATCCTCGCGATCTTCCACCACATGCACATCATGATTATGTTGTATTAATAATCGGGCTAATTGCGCCCCGGTTCTTCCTCCGCCAACAATAACGACATACATCAGGCAGCCTCCCCATTCGTCGTAGCAATGAGTTTTTGTCGCAGCTCTTCGATGCCGATATGATTCGCTGCAATATATAAAATATCATCTTCCTTCAATACCTGCCGTGAAGTAGGGATAAATGAATCACCGGAACGGGTGAGAGAAATAGCGCGTTGACCATTGTTTTCTAAAATAAGTTCTCCCAATGTCCGGTTTTCCCAGGAAGGCGGGATGGTTATGGTATAGATTTCAACCTCGCCCCCTGCAATGGTAAAGACAGGCTTCAAATCTTTATGGCTGAGCATCTCTTCCAGTTGTTCCGCACCCCAAATCGCTGAACTGACTGCCTGAAGACCCATTAATTCACAAATTGCCTTGCTGCCCGGGTCAAAGCTGCGAACAATCACCTGGGGAACATGGTATATTTCTTTGGCGGCATATCCGACAATATAGTTGGCAGCTTCGGTTTCGGTTAACGCAATCAACGCATCGGCTTCTTCTATGCCAGAACGCAGCAGAACCTCCTGGCTTAAAGGATCGCCTTCATGAGTTCTGCCGCGAAATTCCCGGTGCAGGTTGACAAAAGAAGAACGGTGCATATCTATGACAATCACCTCGTGACCATGCAAACAAAGCCGATAGGATAATTCAGCACCCAGAAGATCACAACCTATAACAATCACTCTCATGTTCAACACTCCTGTGCAGTTTCACTATCCAGGATCATTCTTTTACTTGACCTGATAAGATAGTTCAGTAACAACAATTTTATCTCGATTAAGCAGAGCTTTCCGGAGCGTGTCGGCAGTTCTTGAATGAAGAAATCTGCTCCATTTTCGAACTGGAATAAATTGAGGGACAACGACAGTAATAACCTCATCAGCACCCAGTTGATCTTCCAGTCGCGAAATATATTCCAGAACCGGGTCAAGGAACAAGCGGTATGGAGATTCGACGATGACCAGTCGGGTTCCATCCCCCCACTCCTCCCATCGTTTCACAATTTTTTCGGTTTCCTGATCATTAATCGAAACGTGTACAGCAGTGACATCATTTGAAAGCGTACGGGCATACCGTAAGCCCTCCAATGTGCCGCGATGAACTCCGCTGACCAAAAGGACGACGCGATGCCTGACAACTTCGGGCATCGACCCATATCCTTTTAGGGATAGCTGATTTCGGACAGTCTCATAATGCTGGTGAATGGCCATAAAAGCGCCCACCATTAGCGGGATTAACACCATAACGATCCAGGCGCCATCGGCAAATTTTGATATGGAAAACACGACCACAACGATTGCCGTCGTCACAGCACCGAAGCTGTTAATAAAAAATTTGACCGACCAGTTCTTTTCATATTTTAAAGTGCCATCGCCATGCTTGATTTCCGCGCCAGGTGGAATCTTCCCCACCGTCCGCCATCGGATAGCCATGCCCACCTGAGAGATTGTAAAAGACAAAAATACACCGATGGCATAAAGGGGTATCAAATTGGTAACATTGGCATTAATGACAATGATGAGCAACGCTGCAACGACGGCCAGAGCAATCATCCCGTTCGAGTAAACCAGGCGGTCGCCTTTATATGCCATCTGGCGTGGAAGAAATCCATCCTGTGCGATCAAGGCACCCAGCCGTGGAAATCCCGCAAAAGCGGTATTGGCAGCCATGATTAGTATGACAGTTGTTCCGCTCATAACCAGAAAATATAAAAATCCTCTGGTATCAAAAATTGTCCGGGCTAATTGGGAGATGACTGTTTCAGTCTCGGAAGGTATTGCCTTGATCTGGTAAGCAAGAAAGGTGATGCCGATCAGAAAGGAACCCAAAATAAACGCCATCCAAATCAACGTGATACCCGCATTCTTGCTGCGGGGTTCCTTAAATGCAGTAACACCATTTGAAATTGCTTCCACTCCGGTAACGGCTGAAGTGCCATTTGAAAAAGCGCGAAGAAGCAGGAAAAAGGTAACCGGCTGTGCCACAGAGACAAGATTGATTTCCGGTGGATCGATGACGGGATGCAACGAACCGGTCAGATAACGTGTCAGGCCGGTCAAAACCAAGGCAAGCATAATGATGATAAAGAAGTAGCTGGGAATGGCAATCACCTTCCCGGATTCTTTAACACCCCGCAAATTAAGGAGAAGAACCATAAAAACCAGAACGACAGCAATGCTCACTCGAAATGGCAAAAGTGCAGGAAAAGCCGAAATGAGTTGGGCTACACCCGAGGAAATGGAAACGGAGACTGTAAGGATATAATCCGTCAGCAACGAAGCCCCGGCGATCAAGGCCCAGGTTTCACCCAGGTTTTCTCTTGCGACCACATAGGCGCCGCCCCCATTGGGATAAGCGTAGATCACCTGCTCGTAAGAGATGATAAGGATGGCCAACAGGATGACAATCGCAAATGAGATAGGAATAGAATAATAAAATGCCGATACTCCGGCCAGAAGCAGGGTGACCAGAAGCTCTTGGGTTGCGTATGCTGTGGAGGATAAGGCATCGGAAGCAAAAACTGCCAGGCCAATCAATTTACCAATAGCTTGATGTGGCGCGTCTGCTGTTGGGAGCGGTTGGCCAATCAAAAAAGTGCGCCAGGAACGTTTTGGCATATCTTGCGGCGAGGTTGTGATAACTGTCCCGCTGTTAGTATCTTTTATATGCATCGATTTACCTCAACGACACAAAGAGTTATTAACAAAGATTAAATTCATATTATAAGCAATAAAGCTATAGAGTATATTATGTTTTCCTGTTTTTGGGAATGTGTGAATTACCTCTGGATCGTGATATATTTACATGACACAGCATAATCGACACCAACAAGCATTGGGAAATTAACTCATGAAAAAATCAATAATTCATTACAAACATAGCATCTCAATGTTGGTATTACCTTCTATACTCATTTGTGTTGTTTTCCTTTTCCATGCCCAAGATGCCACCTCAGGATTTACTCCAACTAAACCCGGTTTCGTTACTCAGTCTAAAGTTGGTTCACAATCCGAAAACTTCACAGAGATATTATTCACCGAGGATTTTGATGACAGCCAGGTGGAAGGCTGGAACTACAGCCCCTCAGCCTGGCAAATCATCACGGATGACATAACTGGCTCAAAAGTTTGGACAAGTACCCTGAATGCTGCTGCTTATGCATCCATCGGTACCGCAGCCTGGAGCGATTATATTTTTACGATCCAAGTCCGTTGTTTTAATAGTCCCGTCATTCTTTATTTCCGGGTTACAGGTGATAACGGTTACGCGCTCAAACTGGAAGAAAACCGCCTTGTTCTATTGGCTGAACGAAGTGGTTCGCGAGAGGAACTGAGCAGCGCCGTGTTTGATGTTGGTCAATCCTGGCACAAATATCAAATCGAAGTTGTGGGCAAACAGATCACCGTTACAGTGGATAACAAGACCACAATAACTTATACCGATGGGGAGCAAGCTGCTCTGGCGGGTGGTATCGCCATCGAATCCTTATCGAATGATGGAGCCAGTTTTGATAATATCCAGGTTGTTGGTTTGGTTGATGAAGAATCTCAGCCAAATCCTTGGGTACAAACAAATGGCCCAACAGGTGGTGTGATTAATACTATTGAAATTAGTCCTGCTGATCCCGATACGATCTATATAGGGGGACAAGGTGGTATTTATAAATCTACTAATGGTGGCGATTTGTGGATCCATTTAACCCAATTTCTTACGACTTATGGCGCGGTTAATCACATATTCATTGATTCTGATTCCCCTAATATCATGGTTGTTGAGTCGGGGAAACTTTATAAAACCACTGATGCCGGAGAATCCTGGTCACTTCTCTTGGATGATGATTCGTTCAACTGTGTGGCAATGGATCCTGCAAATTCGGACAATCTGTTAATTGGTAATGCAGAGGGACAAGTTAGAGTAAGTTATGACAATGGATTAACCTGGAAAAATGTTTCTGCAAATCTGCCAGGTTACGCGATTAAAGCACTTGCTTTTGGTGACACGGGGGAGTTTTGGGTTGGCACAGGCATACTCAATGATGCCGGCGGCAACGGTTTTTTATATCATAGTATCAATAATGGTGTAACGTGGGCTCCAGTAGAGCTAGGTCAGGCTGCATCATCCGAAATCCATACCATTTTCGTTGATCCACAAAATAAGGATGTTGTCTATGTAGGGCTACACGACATCCATAACGAAATGTTCAATTCTGACTCAGATATTTATCTGGTAAAGACGAGTGATGGTGACATCCATTGGGACGCACTTAACCTACCATTTACTGATGCAATGGTGAATATCATGGGGCGAGAATCCTTCGATTCAAATCTCTATGTGGGTACCGGAGGAAGAGCATTTGTTTCTAAAAATGGTGGGCAAACTTGGATCGAAATTTCTCCTTCCGGACGTAATGGCGATATGTACGACATTGTTGTCGACCCAAGAGATACGAATCTGTTATATATTCCGCGGCGGGCGTATGGTGTTGCTAAAAGCAGCGATGGAGGTAGAAACTGGACACCTATCAATGATGGTCTCCTCAATACAGGCATCTCTTTAATCACCCTGGGCGATTCATCTGGCAGTGTAATTTATGCTTCTTCCGTCAATGGCGAGGGGACTTATAAAAGTACAGATTATGGCACCACATGGAAGAATATCACGGCAGGTGGCATTACCCATCCCTGGGCAGATGAGTTGGTTGTCAGTTCAACTGATCCACAGACTATTTGGGAAATAGCGGATGTGGGCGAATTGTATATCTCCCATGACAGCGGCGAAACGTGGAAAAAGACGATTGATCCATACGGATCTGGTTTTCGAGCCGGAACGATTACAGCAACAGCAGTTTCAGCCTCCAATTCTAACACTTTGTATACCCTCAAGAGCGGTTTTGGTATTTTCAGAAGTACAGATGGCGGCAATGTCTGGAATTTCTTACACCAATCAGAAGTGGACTATACCTATAGCCTCGCTGTTAATCCGTCCAATCCTGCCATCGTTTTCAGTGGAGATAATCCAAAGCCATTCCAAAATCAAGCGAGAGTACAACGCACGACGGATAGTGGTGAAACCTGGTCAACGGTATTAACGGTTCCTAATTCCAGCGGGATCACCTCAGTAACAATTGATCCCAATAATACGAACCTGATTTATGCAGGAAGTACAGGAAAATCTGAGAATGGAGGAGGGCAGATCTACTATTCAAAAAATAATGGAGTTAACTGGGTTTCTCTCAATTCGCATTTTTCGATGTTGACTGTATGGGGTCAACCACAGTTGGTAGGGGATCCAGAAGACCCATCAACAATTTATACCGCTACGTGGCTTGCTGGCACCTGGAAATCAAACGATGCTGGAGAAAGCTGGATTTTGTTGGAGAATGCCCCAAAATCATCCACTTCTCTTAGCCTTGATCCGGCGAATGATGGCGTAATCTATGCTGCCGACCGTACCGCAGCCAGGGTGTGGAAGAGCATCGATGGGGGAATCACCTGGAAAGTCGGAGCTGATTTTAGCTCAGACAAAGCCTTTTTAGTCAATCGTGTGCTTGTTGCGGGGAATTATGTCTATGCTTCCGCATTTGGCCCCGGAATTCATGATGGGAAGTTGTATCGATCTCAGAATGGCGGGGTTACCTGGGCGGATATTACGAATGGATTACCACGGAGTGTTCTCGATATCTCTGTTGTCTCATCTGATCCAAGAGTTATCTATGTCACTACTCACATTCATGGAGCGTATAAATCTTCTGATGGTGGGATGACCTGGTCTGAGATGCAAAACTTTCCGAATATCGGCGCCTATGATATTGAGGTGGACTCCTCTTCACCCAATATCGTCTATGCTGCCGGACTAGGTGCGGGAAGTGTACCTGATTGGGTGCTTGAAGATGGGTATACATTCACTGATTCTGCAGGAGTATACAAATCAACTGATGGGGGTGAAACCTGGAGGCAGGTTTTAACGACCAGCAATGAATGTCGAGCTATCCGCATTCATCCAGAGAACCATAATTTGTTATTGGCTTCATCTCTTTCGGATGGTTTCTTTGTGAGTATCGATGGTGGCGAAAGCTGGAAAAATGGGAATGCTGGTTTGGATTCGCTTAACTTGACATCGGTTTGGGTTGCTGGGGATAAAGTATATGCCGGTACCCAGGGTTTTGGGGTTTATTCAGGTGATGTAAATGCCGCTACCGGTTCGGTGAAATGGATAGCCGATCGTTCGAACAAACCTGTCCCGGATGTTTATAATGTTCAGATAAAGGTGGACCCCGTAAATTCCAACCGCATTTACGTTGGGTCAAATCCAGGCGGATTATATCGTTCTGATGATGGTGGCAAAACCTGGTACGATAAAAATTTCCTGACCCCGAGTGTGATCGTAGATGATCCAACGCGGCAAGGATATTACACCTTTGCCATCAACCCGGATGATCCAGAAGAAGTCTGGGTGGGTACGTGGGGAAAAGGGATTTACAAATCTTATGATGGCCAGGATTACAACATTGGTGCAAATGGAAGCGATCGGATGATGTATAACAAGCATATTAACATGCTCTTGTTTCACCCTCAATTAGGAGTAATCGCGGCTACTGAAGAAGGTGTTTATACCACAAATGACGGAGGTACAACATGGTTGGATTGGAGTACCGGACTGGGTACCACTCAAATCCGTACCCTGAACCAATTATCCGACGGGACCATATTATGCGGCACGGCTGGTTATGAGTTGTATATGCGCAGTCCATTTGATACCCAATGGAAACAGGTCAATGCGCTTGGTAATTATGGCACCTTTTGGCCAATTTGGAATGATCGTCCTCTGTATCAATACTCTCAATTACTCTTTCACCCAACCGATTCAAAAACAATCTATTTCGGCACCTTTCCAGAAGGGGTTTTTAAAAGTCTTGATGGAGGAGAAACCTGGCAGGAAAACAATGTTGGATGGTTGAATGATGGTGTTTTTACACTTGTTTTCCATCCCCAGGATACAAATACTATCTTTGCAGGTACATATAATGGGGTAAATCGTTCTTTGGATGCAGGAGAACATTGGGAAAAGTGGTACTCAGGCTGGCAAGACGAGCAGTGGGTATTTTCTATCGATTTTGACCCAAACAATCCTGATGTGATGTATGCCTGTTCCAAAAACGGTGAAAATGAAGGTGTCGGACGTGATGATTTTCATGGTACGGTGATGAAAAGCATCAATGGTGGAGCATATTGGTTTTCAATAACGAATGGCTTGGATATAACCAATGAATTTTATAAAATTATCGTCGACAAAAACAATTCTGATACGCTTTACCTGGCAACCCAGTACGATGGTGTTTATATAAGCTATAATGGCGGTGAATATTGGCGGCCATTCAATGATGGCTTAACTACTCTGGCAGCAGGCACAAATGGGAATAACGTGACAAATACAATGGCATTATCTGAAGATGGAAAGTTTCTGTATTTTGGTACTGCAGGTTCAGGTGTATTTAGACGCAGCATATTTCCTTCAGATAATTGATTCTGCTGTACAGATACTGATGGTTAATTTTTTGTGATACCACGATTTAAAAAAACCTGGTCGTTATACCCGGTATATTGGTTATCGAACGATGAGATCATAGGCTAAATTGTCGCGTATGAGGCAAATTCTTGAAATTCAAAAAACTCTTTCTTCTTCTTATTGGTTTCACCTTCATCATTTTCTCTGCCTGTGCATTGTCAGAACTGCCTCCTTTGTTCATCCAGACAACTACCGTACAGGTCTCCCCTCAATTTGCCACGGTCGATCCCAATGCCACAAATACGGCCACCCCGTTTCTCTCTATGGGGCCAACGGCAACAGCCACCTCTACTTCCAGGCCAACCAAAACCTCCACCCCCGCATCAACCTTAACCCCCAGCATGACCCCTACCCCGTCACTTCCGGATGGGCAGGTCAATATCATGGTTTTTGGGAATGATTACCGGCCTTCATCAGGATACCGTACCGACACCATGATACTGGTTTCGATCAACACGATTGAGAAAATTGTCAATGCCATCTCCCTTCCGCGTGATCTGTATGTGGAAATTCCAGGTCATGGGTATGACCGCCTCAATACAGCCATGCCATACGGTGGGTTTGACTTATTTCAACAGACCATGCAGATCAACTTCAACATTAAACCTGATTTTTATATCATGACGAATTTCACCGGTTTCGCGAATATCATCAATTCCATCGGCGGCATCGATGTCAATGCAGCACGTAATTTGTATGACAGTTGTGACCTGCCCCAGGCCGTAAATGGGTATTGTTCTGCAGGAGCGGGTATTGTGCACATGGACGGAGAGACCGCCTTGTGGTATGTGCGCTCCAGATACACCAGCAATGATTTTGACCGAAATCGCCGGCAACAGGAAGTCATGCTGGCAATCCTTAAGAATCTCTTGCAGGTTGATCTCATCGCCAATGCCGCGGATCTGTATAACGGTTACCGAAGCGCGGTGGATACCAATCTCGAACTCGAACCATTCATCAAACTGCTTCCAACCATCATCTCGTTGAATGAGGAAGGTCATCTCAACCGGTACGCGATTGATGCCAGTTACACCACCAATTACTGGACCGAACAAGGTGCAGCAGTCCTGCTCCCCAACCAGGAAATGATCTGGGATCTTATTCGAACGGTCATCTACCAGCAATAATAAAATGTTGACATTCCGGAAATAATCCGGTACACTTTGAAAGGCTATACGAATTCCGCTTGAAAAGGATGAAAAATGTCAACAGAAAATTCTCTTCCTGAAATTCATATTACCTCTACCACCGCCTTCCAACCCGCCATTTTGGGGTGGGAAGTATACATGAAAGACCAGGGTAAATCCCCTTATACGATTAAGGCATTTGTCGGTGACATCTATTTGCTTTCTTCTTACCTGCCCCCTGACAAGAATGTCGGTGATGTTACCACCGGTGATCTCAACAATTTCCTCAATTGGCTGGAGAAAGGCCGCGGGGTTCCTTGCAGCCCCAAAAGCTATGCCCGCCGGATCACCTCCATTAAGGCGTTTTTCCGCTGGCTGCATAAATATGGTGTCACCAACATCGACCCGGCCGAGAAAATTGTGCAAAAATCAGTCATCAGTCCTTTGCCGGAGGTTTTGACACCTGAAGAAGAAGCTGCTGTACTGGAGATTGCTGACAAAATGCGCAGCGCCCAGCCGCCCGACTCACGTCCATATACTCTCCTTAAACTGTTGCTGGACACCGGCATCAAGAAAGGTGAATGTCTGGGGATTAACATCAATCACCTGGATCTGGATTCACCACAGGGTCCATATCTCTTTGTCCGGTATACCAGTTCACAAAATCGATACAAAGAAAGAAAAATCTCCCTGACGGATGAATGGATCGCTGCCTGCCAGGAATACATCGCCCAATATCAACCGAATGAACAACTTTTCCCATGGTCACCACGCAGACTGGAATATTTGCTGGAAGATTTGAGCAATGCAGCAGGTCTTAAGAAGCATCTATCGTTTGATATGTGCCGTTGGACAAGTGTATTGAATGACTGGCGAAGCAGCATGGATCAAGACAAGATCCGCCAGAAGCTGGGCATTTCAAAAATTCAATGGCGCGAGATCAGCGCAAAACTACGGAAATTGGCAGGCGAATCAGCAAGCGAAGAATCATAAAACGGTTTGGTTTCTGGTAAGTTGAAGGAGCAGGCAGATTTTTGTACCCCGAGTTATTCTGAATGGATGAGCCAGACGGTAACCCGGGATCCATACAATTTCGTTCTCGCAAACAACAACCGGATAGGCCGAACGAGCCCGACTCGGCAATCGTTCATTAATGAAATAATCTGAAAGTTTGATCGATCGACCATCCATCCCATAGGGCTGGAAACGTTCGCCAGGCAGAACATTTCGGACCACCAAAGGCCCCTTCAATTTGTCCGCATCGATAAGAGCCTGATGGGGATCAGCCGGGAACTTCATGCTGAACTCCGCCGGGCAAGTCTGTGGATGGCTGATTTGAATGGACCATTTTTCCCCCAATGATACACTCTTCCCTTTATCAAGGATCTCAGCACTGCGTATCTGGGGATACATTTCCAGCCACTCATTCCGTCCGGCACGACAAATCAATAGCTTGTTTTCTATGACGGTGGAAAAGACGCCCTCGATGAGTTGAATTTCTCTTCCTTGAGTGGTCTGTGACAGAGAATCGACAGTTCTTTGGACGACATCATAACCGATCTGCTCTTCATCCTCAACCAGGCTCTTTAATGCACGATGCAATAACTGTCGTTGAACACTGGCAGGTTGCATTCTTAACAAATCGAGGTTGAACCAAAAATAACCATTTCCAGTTTCAGCACAACACAACTGCCATAGATCCTCAATGCTTTTGTTGACGATTTCAACCTCATCTTGAATCGTCCTGGACAAACGCAAAATAGCGGTTTTTACCTGCGGGTTATAGCTCTTTTCCAGCTCAGGGATCAGTTGATTCCTTATCCTGTTTCGTAAATATCTTGTATCGGCGTTGGTCTCATCGATCAGCGGGGTGAGGGTGTTTTCCCGGCAGTAATCAAGAATCTCCGCACGCCAGACATCCAGCAACGGCCTGACCAGTGGAATGGCGGTGTCCCATACATTGGGCGTCTGCCGGTAAGAGATCCCCGCCAGGCCGGTCGGGCCTGAGCCGCGCAGGATATGCATGAGAACTGTTTCCACCTGGTCATCGGCTGTATGAGCAGTCACCACTGCCTGAGCGTTATACTGCCTGGCCTGGTCGAAGAGAAAACGGTAGCGGAGAATCCGGGCGGCCTCCTCGATGTTCAATCCCTGACTGCTGGCAAAATCACCTACATTTTCAGTACCCCGGACAAGGGGATAACCCATCTTGGAAAGCATATCTTCCAGCGTTTCGGCATCCCTTGTAGAGCCAGGTCTCAATAAGTGGTCAAAATGCGCAGGAATAACTGTATAGCCAATGCTTTTGAGAATATGGAAGAGCGCCAGGCTGTCAGGGCCGCCTGATACCCCTACCAACACAGGGTTACCAGGATTTAGAAGACACACCTTATTTAAGATATGCGAAATTCGTTTGAAATCCATTTACAAATTATAATGCCTGCCCGGCGTAAATTTTGCGTAAATTTTCACATAAATCGTCATCCCGTCCTTGTAACTTCTTGCTCGAGCGATAGGTTTATGCTAGACTTTCAATATAATTAGTTTTTTTATGCAGTGTAAAATTTGATCATTCTTTGAGGAATTGGTGACGGATAAAATCCTGCTCGTCGACGATGATGCTGATACCGTCCAGTTAATTTCTGTTGTTCTAAAACATCAGGGATATGAAGTCGTTCCTGCCTATGAAGGATTCAGTGCACTGCGCCTGGCATACACAGAACAACCAGATCTCATCCTGCTGGATGTGATGATGCCAGGTCTGGATGGTTACCAGGTTACTCGAAAACTTCGCAGCAGCCCTGAATCAGCCAATATTCCGGTTTTAATGTTCAGCGCCAAAAATCAGGTCGACGACCGGGTAACAGGCTATGAATCCGGGATTGATGATTATATTACCAAGCCCATCCACCCCGCTGAATTGATCGCCAAAATAAAATCACTCGTTTCCCGTTCCAAGGTTATGGGATCAACATTTGGAGAAAAGGGGTATATTACCGGTGTATTGGGCGTCAAGGGAGGCATCGGGGCTTCCAGTTTTGTGCTTAACCTGGCCATCAGTTACCGCCAGCAAAGCAAACAAGATGTGATTGCCGTTGAACTTCGCCCAGGGCATGGTAGCTGGTTGACCAATCTTAACATGAAACAACCAGACGGGATGAGCAGATTACTCAAATTACGGCCAGACAGCATCACCACTGTAGCTGTAAATGAACAACTGCAATCCATTTACCCCGGTATCCACCTGCTAACCGCCAGTCGTCAACCGGAAGATATCAAATTGTTGTCAGCGACAGAACAAATGCAAAAAATCGTCAGACTTCTGCCCTTACTGACCTCGATGGTGATGATCGATATGGGGGCAGGAGATCTTCTCAATCTGAACGCGCTGACATCGCTATGTGATGAAATCTACGTATTGATGAATTCATATCCATCCAATATACTGCGAACACGTAAGGTATTGAATGACCTCTCGACCGACGGTTTTGGGAACACCAAACCGTTGAACCTGATTTTGATGCAACCGGGGGGTAAAACAATTCCAGCTTCCAGCAGAGAAATCGAAGAATTTCTGGAAAGGCAAATCACTGCGGTGATGCCAGTATCCCCTGAGATCGCCTTTCAAGCTGAAACTCAGGCCAAACCTCTGCTCTCTATCCAACCGGACAGCGAACTGAACAAACGTTATTTCGAAATTGCCAAACGTTTGATCAGAACCGTACAAAACCGGTAGCCCGTACTCTCCTAACGACTGCCACGCCGCCCAAATTGTCGTTCCAACAGATCGACCGAAAGATGGATCATGGTTGGCCGTCCGTGCGGGCAGGTACGCGGTGAAACACAGGTTTCCAGATCACGCAGCAGCCGGCTCTGCTCCTCAACGGAGAGTATTTGCCCCCCTTTAACTGCCGACCGTTTGCAGATCCTGGCAATGATGCGCTTTTCCCTCTCATTGGCCAAAGGCGTCTCATCTTCTTCAAAATCCTCCACCAATACCTGCAACGCGGCAGTCGGATCGGCACCGGATATAAATGCAGGGATGGAGCGAATACGAAAAGTCTGCGGGCCGAAATTCTCAACCACAAAACCCAGACCGTTCAATATATCCAGACTGCCTTCGAGCAGGCGCGCTTTATCAGGCGTCAGATGAACGATGACGGGTTCCAACAGCGGTTGTGAAACAGGTAAGCTGTCTTTCCGGGAGGTAAATTTTTCATAGAGCACCCGTTCATGGGCGGCATGCTGGTCGATCAGGTACAGGCCATCGGGGCCTTCCGCCACAAGATAGGTTGCGCCCACCTGTCCAACCAGCCTCAGCAAAGGCATTTGAACTTCCTGGAACGTCGTCTGGGATGGTTCCAAAGCAGGGTTATCCACAAACTGTTCGGGCTGAACAGTTTGATCCATAGCTGAAGAAACAACGTTTTCAGCTTCCAGGTATTGCGGTGACGGATGCCACAGACGGTTGGGGATTTGCGGTACCGGTGAGTAGGCCAGCAGTGCCCGGCGGACAGCGCGCTGAACACGGCTGAAAATTGCACCTGAATCTTCAAATCGAACTTCCGCCTTGGTGGGATGAACATTGACATCCACCATTTCCGGCGGCATCGTAATCATCAAGATGGCAACCGGATAGCGCCCTACCATCAGATATGTCTGGTAAGCGTGCAGTAATGCGCTGTTAAGTGCATTATCCTGTATCCATCGCCCGTTGACGAAAAATGTGATGTCCTTTCTGTTCGAACGCGTCAGGGAAATTGGGCTTGTGAACCCCTCTACCTTGAAAGCCCCCTCATCCAGTGTTACATCGATCATCTGTTTTGCAAGGTCAACCCCATAAAGATTGGATAATGTTTCGCGGCGATCTCCGTTTCCATTTGTTTGCAGCAATATCTTTCCGTCATGTTGTAATTGAAAACGAACATGGCTATACGCAAATGCATAACGGGTAACAAATTCGTCGATCCGTTGTCGTTCCGTGGCATCCGTCTTAAGAAATTTAAGGCGGGCCGGAACGTTATAGAAAAGATCCCTGACCGTCACGGTGGTACCGGTTGACATACCGGTTTGAGAAATATCCGTTATGTGCCCCCCCTGAACCACCAGCCGGCCACCGGTCGGCGCATCTGCTGTTCTGCTGAGCATCGTCAAATAGGAGACAGAGCCTATTGACGCCAGCGCCTCTCCACGAAAGCCAAGGGTACGCACCTGTTGTAAATCGCTTGTTTGCCGCAGTTTACTGGTGGCATGTCGTGAAACAGCCAGCTCCATCTGGTTATAAGGTATCCCCGAACCGTCATCCAGCACTTCGATCATCTTTTTACCAGCTTTTTCCAGACGAATGATGATCTGGCTGGCACCGGCATCCAAAGCGTTTTCAAGAAGCTCTTTCACAGCCGACGCCGGGCGTTCAACCACCTCACCGGCAGCAATTTGGGATGCAACTTCATCAGGCAGGATAATTATGGGCATGGAAACCTCAACATTAAATCAGTGCTGGTATTATACCAATCAGGTATAATTTTCATCGCAGAATGGACAACAAATATGCAAGTAAATTTATATGCAAGTTTTCGTGAACGCGCCGGAATAAGAAAGTTCGAAATGCCAGTCACGTCAGAAGCGACTGTTCAATCCATGATCCATCAAATATTGGAAAAATATCCGCAATTAATCCCCTTATGGCTGGACAAACAAGGAGAACTGCACGGGCATGTTCATATCAGCCTGAACCAGGTGGATGTGATGGCACTGCCCGACCGTTTGGAAACAAAAGTGCAGGAAAGCGATACCCTCGATTTTTATCCCCCCATCACGGGCGGATAGCCAGTCAGATAGGCGAAAATTTCCAGGGTGATATTTTTGTAAGCCGGTGAGATTTTACACAAACGTTCCGCTGGCGAGAACATAAACATAATACACCACACCTGCCACCATGTGCGGTACAAAACCTGTCCATAAGAGCATTTTCCAAAGCCAGGCCGGTTGTGTATCGGTGTGATGTTTAAAGAAAAATATCACCGAGGCGGCAAATAACAGAAAAAGAGCGATTTCACCGCTCCAGCCCCAATTGCCGTCCTGAAAGCGGGCAGCACCCTCAGACAATAGATAGGTGAAAGCTGCCCCAAAGATAAAGGTCATCACTGCCAGTTGCATGGATTTATCACGCCAGACCGATTTCCAGTACGCGAGAATTACCAGTAGAGGAAACCAGATGGAGAGGATCAGTTTTGCCAGCAGTGCACCGGAATAACTCTTCATCACCGCCAAGGGAGCAAACTGAATTCCGGCTTCCTCTCCCCCGTAAGTTGCCAGAAACTGCCAGGCCAGCACGATCACTGACGGAATAAAAATCCCGAACAATGCAAATCGCCAATCAAACTTGTTGTGCTGAAGTAAATTCACAAACAACAGGATACCCAACGCGGGAAGAAGACATACCAGCAGGTTTGGCTTTGCGAGCGCTGACAGAATGACAAACAAAGCTGATAAAAGAATATGCCAGATTGAGAACCTCTTCCCTTCCATCAGCCCGATGCTGTAAAGAAAAATCAATACGGCAAACGGCCGCAGCATAATAATGGTGGGGTTGTGATACGAAGTAATACCAATATAACCCAGATAAAAAAGACCATCCTGGGCAGCAAAGAGCATCAATGGCGCAGCGATGGAGACACCCAGTGAAAGCGCCGTGACCCATCCTGGAGACAACTGCGGGCAATTATTCTTCAACCAGCCAAACAGGATAATCACCAGTAGAAGGTCAAAACCGGTCTGCAAGATAACGGCCGAATTTTCAAGGCTGATGTTGAACAGTCGGGCGAGCAGAACCAACGAAACCTGCCAGGCAGGGTGGGCTGCAATATGCGCCGGCATCTCCTGGCCCTCATTTAACTGGCGTGCAAATTGAATATGATCTTTGTAATCATTATGCGGATGGGAGTGAACCATGATGTAATTCATCGGTAAAAATAATGCAATCATTAGACCGAGGAATACCAGCCAGGGGATCACCGATTTTTGACGCAATGCCTGCATAGATTTCTTCTCAACTTCTGGATAGATTTTTGCCTGCATATCTTATCATACAATCCTTTCCCCCCATTTGGGAAGATGACATGAATAAATATCAAATCATGTGTATAATATTTGCACTGTTTGGATTTGTTTTACAGATCCAAACCAATTTCTGTTCAACAGGAATTGACTCCCAGGCCGGTCGGGTGATCGCGGACTGTGGAGGTCTGTTCCCAGATCTCCACAGTTTGAGGAAAGTCCGCACTCCACAGGGCAGGATGCCGGGTAACACCCGGGGCGGGGAAAACGCCATGCGTTGAACCTGCCGGAACAGGGCCACAGAAAGATACCGCCCGCTATGCTATGGCATGACGGGTAAGGGTGAAATGGTGGTGTAAAAGACTACCGGCGCAGGCAGCAATGCCGCGGCCAGGCAACCCCCGTCCGGAGCAAGGCCAAGCAGGAACCATTTCTGAGCAATCAGGAGGGAAGCGGCTCGTTTCCTGATGAGTTCCGGGTAGGCTGCATGAGTGTGCCGGTGACGGCATACCTAGAGAGATGGTCATCGCGGCGGTTTCGGCCACCGTACAGAATGCGGCTTATAGACCGGCCTGGGAGAAAACTCAGTTCTTCCCCACACAGTCGTTGGTATACACCATCCATTCAAGCGATTGGTTGACCGGTTTTTTATATATTCAGGGCAATTCCTGGCTAACAGAAAGCTTATGATGCCGATGTGGAATAGTTGAGCAACTCCACAATTTCGTATGCACATCCCAGTAATGCCGCCTTGGGGTTCAGAATTACGTGGATGGGAATGCGGTCCAACAGATCTTCAAAACGGCCTTTGCGACGGTAACCATAAAAAAACTTTTCGCTATGCAGGAAAGGCAGAATACGCGGCGGAATTCCACCACCCAGATAAACGCCGCCGGTCGTCATCAACTTCAACGCCATGTTTCCCACCTCAGCCCCCAGGATTTCAACAAAAGTGTTCACAGCAGCGCGATAAAGATCTGGCGCATCTTTTTCCAGTGCTGCATTCACGATAATCGGTGTTGGGTCTTTGCTTTGCCGGATCATTTCTGCCAAGGCTGAAGGTTCCGGGGCATAACCGGTATGTTTCAAAAATTGGTAAATATTGGTAATGCCCATGCCGGAACAGACCCGTTCATAACTGACATGTCCGTATCTTTCCTGCAGATATTGCAACAATCCCCACTGCAATGCCGAGGTGGGTGCAAAATCGACGTGTCCGCCTTCCGATGCAAAACCGCGGTAGCGTCGTCCATCCCAGGTAAGGTAAGCTTCACCCAGGCCGGTGCCGGGAGCAACCACAGCGATAGTCCCACCTTGCATGATTACACCCTTGTTCAGTTTATCTACCTCGTTCCCGGTCAGGTGAGGAATCGACAAAGCTGTGGCCACCAGGTCATTAATAATGCGGGCACGATCGATATTGAACAACTCTTTTAGGCGAAATTCCTGTATATGCCAGGGCAAATTAGTGAAAGCAGCCTCTCCATCGATGACCGGTCCTGCCACGCATAAACAAACGGCCTGCACCAGCAAATTATGTTCGTGGATAAAAGCGGCAAGAAGATCCTCCAGGCTGGACCAGGCGGAATTCTGGTAGGAAGCCTGAATTTGCCAGTCGCGTGGATCATCGACCGATGGGAAAACAGCCAGGTTGGTTTTTGTCCCCCCTACATCACCGATCAGGTACATCGAATAAAGCTCCTTTGCTGAAGAACGAAATGGATGAGGATGCCTTCATTTTATCCCAGGAACAGGATAAGGACAATCGGGATGGAAAAGTGAGGCAAGCAAAATCAGAAAATATTTTCTATGAGTCTGCGTTTACCTTGACGCATAAGGAAACATACTATA
>JAJFTV010000068.1 GCA_021372725.1 Chloroflexota bacterium
GTTTTTTGCAATATTCCCGGTTGACCACATTGATGATGGTGCAGCCGATTTCATCAAACCGGTCAAGGCCGTAATGGTGCGATATTTCCAGCGCAGCCATACCCGGCACTACGACATTACCGCCGGATAATATTTTTTTAACCCGCTGTACAATAGAATAAATTTTTTCTCTTTTATCAACGGTATTAATGCCGGAAGCTTGAACGGGGGAGTTTTTTTCAATATCACTGCACGCAAAATGCTCAGTATATTTGGCAATGTCATTGGCGAGCAGTTGACCGTCAGCGCAGGGGAAGGCGTAAAAAGTGTTTGTCCGATCAATCTTTTCTCCTTGGGCAATCTTCCTCCCGGCGAAAACACCTCGTTTGAATTGTCTGAGATCGGCCAGTTCTTTGTCCGTGGATTTTGATCGTTCACCCACAACACCGCTCATGCGATAGGCCCTGTCAGCCGATTGCAGCCAGCGCGTGATCTGCTGGGGTGTCGCCGAATATTCGTTTTTCTTAAAGGTCTCTGTTTCCACGGCGACATGTTTTTCAAAGATGCATGCGCCTTTGGCGATGGCCATTTGAATGGATTCCACATTGTCCGGTTCCTCATGGGTTGAATAGCCGACAGGAACATCAGGATAGCGCCGCTTGAGCAGATCGATCTGATTCATGTTCAGGGTATCGATATGCGTCGGATATTCGCCGACACAATGCAGAATGGCAAATTTTTTCTCCCGGTTACGGAAGAAACTGACGACCTTGTCCATGTCGTCAAGCGTGGAGCCGGCCGTGGAGGCGATGATCGGCTTATCCGTCTGGACGATGCGCTCCAGGAGAGGCCAGTCCGTAAAAGAACAGCTGGCGATTTTGATGATGTCGAAATTCATTTCTTCAATCCGGTCAACCGACGGCTCATCAAAGGGCGTACAAACTGAAATGAAACTATTGGACACCAACGCGTCTTTAAGCTGTTGAAATTGCTCCCTGGTCAATTTTGTTTCGCTGAAGCGCTTGACATTTTTTAGATCCATCCGTGTTTTATAATCAGGGTGGATAAATGTATCCAGATTGCGAAATTGAAATTTGAAAGCAAACTGAAATTTAAATGGCTTGGCTACTTCAGCAAAGGCCCGGATCATGGTCAGACCATGCTCAACAGAACCCATATGGTTGTTGGCCATTTCAAAAACAAACAAAGGTTGATCAAAATAATTCTCCATGGGTAGCTCCTTTAATGATCGTTTGATTGCCAGACTTTCCAAGGTGCTTTACCGGATTTCCACAGTTCTTCCAGCAGGGTTTTGTCCCGCATTGTGTCCATGGGTTGCCAGAAACCTTCATGCTGGTATGCCATAAACTGATGTTCCCCGGCTAGTTTCTGAAGAATGCCAAGCTCAAGATTGACATCATCTTCCGTCAGATAGTTGAAGACGTCCGGTTGCATCACAAAAAATCCGCCGTTAATCCAACTGTTGTCTCCCTTGGGTTTTTCGACAAATCCCGCCACTTCGCTTGTGCCGCCTATATTCAGTGATCCAAATCTGCCCAGGGGCTGAGCTGCCGTAACAGTCACACATTTACCATGCGATTTATGGAAATCGATCAGTTTGGGTATATTAACATCGGACAGACCGTCGCCATAGGTCAGCATGAAAGGCTCATTGCCCACATATTTTTGAATGCGCTTAACTCTGCCCCCGGTCATGGTCTCCAGACCGGTATTGACTAAAGTAACCGTCCATCTTTCCGCGAAGTGCTGATGGGTGAAGATTTCCTTCCCGCTTTTGAAATTAAAGGTAACGTCTGATTCATACATGAAATAGTTTGCAAAATAATCTTTCACCACATTTGATTTATATCCCAAGCAGATAATAAATTCATCAAATCCATAATGCGAATAGATTTTCATGATGTGCCATAAAATGGGACGCTCGCCGATTTCAATCATCGGTTTTGGTTTCAAATGCGATTCTTCGCTGATACGTGTGCCCATTCCCCCAGCTAAGATGACTACCTTCATGGCTTTTCCTCCGGATAAATCTTTATTTTCTAAGAAGCAAACGGTCCTTTCATCAATGCAAGATTGGTAAATTCTCTGATCTGGCGAACCGACATGTTTTTCTGGTTATCCCTGGACTGATGCCAGGATTTATACCAATCAACCGTCCAGTTTATTGCAGTTGAACTATCCAGAACAGGCTGCCATTTCAATTCAAAGACCGCCTTATCGATGTTTAAATGCAGCAGATGCGCTTCATGAGGCGCTTGTTTAACTGATGGTGTCTGGATGGCGCCGTTACCCCAGGCGGTAACAAAACGTTCAGCAAGCTCGCGGACGGTAATCTGATCTGTTGTTTGAGGTCCAAAGTTCCAGGTACCACTGTATTTTTCCGGATTCTCCAGAAGCCTGGCAACAAGCAACAGATAACCCCCAAGAGGGTCCAGGACATGCTGCCAGGGTCGAGTGGCCTGCGGATTTCTGATGATGATAGGTTTTTTTGCAGTCAGGGCACGTACACAATCGGGGATGATCCGGTCTTTTGCCCAGTCACCGCCACCGATGACATTTCCCGCGCGGGCTGTGGCAAA
>JAJFTV010000167.1 GCA_021372725.1 Chloroflexota bacterium
GCACACAAACCGGACAGCGTAAAATTTCAAGCAGCTCTTGACTGACCATACTTCCTCCACATTGATTCGATTTATTTTACCATAAGGAAAAAAGACGAAAGGGTGTGACGTTTTTCAGGGGTATGACGAGTTGTGCGAACGGCTGGGTGAAACACATCAGATGGTGGCCGCCCTGTCATTGGGCTATGCCGATGAAACCCCCAATCCACGCCCTCGGAAATCGATGGACGAGGTCACCACCTGGCTTTCGTAGGTCAGTTATTCATCGACTCCTGGGCGGATTCCTCCCTTCGGTCGGAATGACAACCGGACCGGGTATGTCTGACACTGTCATGCTGAGCGTCAGCGAAGCATCCGCCCGAGAACTTGGCGAGTAATTGACTCATTGTGCAAACATGCCCTTGGGGGGATTCCTGCCTTCGGTCGGATGGAAAAACCTTAATTCCAGAAAATCACCTTTTTGCCGCGCAGTTCTTCCAGTTCAACCGGTAAACCATAAAGCCGGCTCAGGTTTTCAGGCGTCAGCATCTTTTCAACTGTCCCCTCTGTCAGGGGCTGGCCTTTTTCCACCAGGACAAGGCGGGTGCATAAAAGGGATGCCAGTTCCGGGTCATGCGTAGTCAATAAAATCGTCACACCCTGCTCATGCAGCGATCTCAAGATACGGATCAGGCGGGCCTTGTTTCCCAAATCCAAATGGGCTGTGGGTTCATCGAGGAGCAGGATTTGCGGTTCCTGTGCCAGCGAGCGGGCGGTCAGCGCCAATTGGCGTTCACCCCCGCTGATCTCCAGCATCGAGCGCTGCTCGAAACCCTGCAGACCCACCCGTTCCAAAGCCGCCAGGGCAGCCGTGACATCCTTCTCGCCCGGCATTTCAAGCGGCGGGAGGTAAGGTGCCCTGCCCAGTAGCACGTACTCCAGGACCGTATATCCAAAGGCGATTGTTTCACTTTGCGGCACCAGCCCCAATCGCCGGCCCAACTCCTGCCGTGGATATTCCCCCAGCGGGTGGCTTTCCAGTTCCACCCGGCCGGAAGAGGGACTCAGCCAGCCCAGTGCCAGGTGCAGCAGGGTTGTTTTGCCGGCGCCGTTGGGTCCCAATAAACCGGTGACAGCACCGCGCTCAATCGACAACGAAACGTCTTGAAGAACCGGCACATCTGCCCGGTAACCAAAACTGAGGTGATTGAAAGCGAGGATCGCCGTCATTTTTGCACCTTGATGCGCGGCATCAACATTATAAAGTTGCGGAATCCCTTTACCGTTTTCAACTTGAAAATGAGCAATTCTTTCATTTCCGCACCTTGATGCCGTGCGCCATTAAAATCAGAAAGATCGCCGCCCCCAGCAGCGAAGTCAAAATACCCAGCGGAATCTCCCCCGCCAGGAGAATGCGCGCCAGATCGTCGCAGGCCAAAGTGAAGATGCCGCCCAGCAGCATGGCGCCCGGAAGCGAATAACGGGCATCGGCTCCAAAAACCCGCCGGGCAATGTGTGGCATGATCAATCCCACCCAGCCGACTACACCGGCCACCGAGATGACCGCTGCGGTCGGCAGTACGGCCGCCGTCAGCAGCAAGGCCCGCTCGCGTCCCACCGATACCCCCAGCGAGTGGGCTGCCGTATCACCCAAGGAAAGCAGGTTCAACCGCCAGCGCATTGCCAGGCTGACCAGCAGGCCCGCTGCCACCAGCGGAGTAATCGTCAGCGCCTTGCTCCAATTCAGATTGGAAAGTCCTCCCAGCAACCAGAAGGTGATCTCCGGCAGTTGGCTGAGGGGATCGGCCATATATTTGAGGATGCCCACCCCGGACGAGAAAAGAGCCGAGACGGCAATACCGCTCAAGACCAGCCTCAACACCCAGCCGCCATACCGTACTTTCCTTGCCAGTAGATACGAGAATGCCAGTCCGGCGATGGCGAACACCGCCGCAAAACCTTGCACCAGCCAGGCTGCACTTCCCAGAAATACAATGCAAAAGGCTGCTCCAAAAGCAGCTCCCTGCGATACGCCCAGAAAACCCGGCTCAACCAGCGGGTTGCCAAACAACATCTGCAGAATGGTCCCCGCCACAGAGAGTGACATCCCCAGCATGACAGCCGTCAGGATGCGCGGCAGCCGCAGGTTCCATACCAGCCGCTGTGCCAGCGGGTCATTCGCCAGTGTTTGCAGATCGATAAAACGCACCGCCGGGTAGCGGCCAATCAACAGTGAAAATCCCATGAAAACAAGCAAAACCGCTGTCAGTCCCCACAACAATCTGCGGCGGCGCAGTGTATCGGCAGCCCAGAAATGAACCCCTCTTGCAGCGGTTGTTTTGAACTGATCGTTCAGGGCAGGTCACCTTTAAAAGTCGGCTGAATTTGTTCTTCGAAGAAACTGGCGTCCAGCCCATAAAAATCCTGGTAGAAACGGCGTGCTTCGTCAACCATGTCCATTTCGGCAAAGCGATCAGGGTGCAGTTTACCGGCCATCCATTGCAAACCCAGTATCCAGCGCGGATCAGGCTGGTCCCAGCTAAAAAGATCATAAGCAAATGCATATAATCTGTCCTGCTGAACCGCCCGCAGGAGCTGCCAGTTGGGATCGCTTTTTAGTGAAGCGGTGACTTCTGATGGATTGGATTGGTAGGCAACAACAAAAATGGCATCCGGATCCCAGGCGGCGATTTGTTCCAACGTGACTGTCGTCCAGCCGTTCCCCAGGTTGGCTTCACTCCATACCGGAACACCCCCGGCCAGTTCCACCATTTGGGTTTGCATCCACGCCACCGGCGGGACGTTGAACGCCACACCGCCTTCGTCATCAGAGGCATAGATCAGCAAGGTGCGCGGTTTGGACGTGTCATCCAGGCCGGCAAGCCCATTTTCGATCTGATCCAGCCGTTCCTGATATAGAGACGCAAGTTCAGCGGCACGCTCTTCGTCCTGCAGGAGCGTCCCCAGAATTTGCAGGTCGCGCGAGTATTGTTCGGGTGTTTCAAAATCAACATAAACAACCGGTATCCCCAGCGCTTCGATGGAGCTGCCGAGTGTTTCAGCAAGAGAGCTTTTGAGGATCACGGTATCCGGCTGCAGCGGAGCGATTTGTTCGGCACCGGATTCCTTGTCCAGAACGGCTTTGGCTTCATATTCGGGGTCGATCAGCGAAATAAAGTTGCCGGAACCCTGATTGGTTTGCCCAATTCCAGCAATTCGTTGGGCAGCATCCGGGAACAGGTATAAGGCATCGGCCACCATGAACAAGGCTCTGCCAGCCAGCACAATCCGCTGCGGAACCTGCTGGAAAGTGACCTCGCGCCCCAAGGCATCCACAACTGTATAAGAGGTATCCTGAACGGCAGGTACGGGAGTGGGTTCGACCTGAACGCTGGTCGGAATTGTGGTCGATTCAACAATG
>JAJFTV010000173.1 GCA_021372725.1 Chloroflexota bacterium
AATCCTACTCGCCACGAACAACGTGATGGCCGGATAGATAGATATGGTCAGCCCAGTCCAACGGTGCGTGTATTAACTTATTATGGTTTGGATAACCAGATCGACGGAGTTGTTCTGGACGTATTGCTGCGAAAACATCGAACAATTCGCAGCTCATTAGGTATATCAGTGCCGGTCCCGGTAAATACAGAACAAGTAGTAGAAGCGATCTTCGAAGGATTGCTTCTGAAATCCAATCCGAATGTATTGCAAGGCTATCTGCCTGGTTTCGATGAGTACATAAAGCCGCAAAAAGACGACCTGTACGGAAAATGGGAAGCCGCCTCGGAACGTGAAAAACGTTCGCGAACTCTATTTGCGCAAGAAACGATTAAAGTGGATGAAGTCGCCCGTGAACTGCATGCTGTGCAAGCTGCCATCGGGTCCGGAGTGGATGTTGCCGATTTCACCCGCAGAACTCTGGTCGTATTTGGCGCTCAAACAACTGGAACAGATCCTCTGGACACGAACCTGACAGAGGCATCCTCTGCGCTAAAAGACGTTTTGGCACAATCTTCAGGGTTTGATCACACCAATCCGAAATTCAGATTCCGATTCAATCAGCCAGTCCAGGAAGATGAACACTACCTGCAGCGCACCCATCCTTTTGTGGAAACGCTGGCCAATCATGTGCTTGAAACCGCACTTGATCCTCTTTCGGGTGATGCGGTGCGTTACCCGGCAGCCAGGCGTTGCGGAGCCATTCGTACCAAAGCGGTGGACAAACGCACCACATTGCTGGTGGTACGATTCCGTTATCACATCATTCAAACACAGAATAATGTTGAAAGACCTCTGCTTGCTGAAGACTGCCGGCTGCTCGCTTTCTCTGGGAGTCCACAAAGCGCGGTTTGGTTAGAAGAAAACGAAGCTGAAAAACTGCTTTTGGCTCAACCGGATAGCAATATCGCTGCTGATCAGGCTGCCGAGTTTGTCCGCAAGGTCATCGATGGATTTGAACTCCTTCGCTCTCATCTGGATCAAGCTGCCATGCAGCGGGGTGAGGAATTGCTGGAAGCACATCAGCGGGTACGTTTGGCGACGAGAACCCGAAATGTACGCTATCGGGTGGAACCGCAGTTGCCCCCCGATATCCTGGGAATTTACATTTTTCTACCCGCCACTTAACCGCAAAGCCGCTAAGGACGCCAAGAACATGGATATTGAAGAAGTCGGTAAACAAATTGTGGATGCTACCATAAAGGTTCATCGGGCCTTGGGTCCAGGCTTACTTGAATCATCCTATCAAACATGCCTCGAATATGAACTCCACAAGAGGGGATTAAAAGTGGAATGCGAGATTCCTCAACCGGTTATTTACGAGGGTATTCAAATCGATGTGGGGTACCGTTTGGATATGTTCGTGGAGGATTTGGTGATTATCGAAAACAAGGCGGTGGAGCAATTGCTACCAATCCATGAAGCTCAACTTCTGACATATCTCAAATTAAGCAACAGGCATTTAGGTTTTTTGATCAATTGGAATGTTCCTCTCGTTAAAAACGGGATCAAACGGATGGTGAATAAACTATGAATTCATTAAAAACCTTGCGCACTTTGCGCCTTGGCGGTGAAAATTATGCAAACTCGTAACCGTAACACATTTACCACCATCCATACCGAGGGAGCCTTGCTCCCTGTTGATTTGCTTCAGCGTATCAGCGAGAACGATAAAAATCTGGAAGGACTGAATCCGGAGAGTTATCACCTTGCACCAGGTGAAAAACTCAATGAAGCAATCAACCGTTCATG
>JAJFTV010000182.1 GCA_021372725.1 Chloroflexota bacterium
ACAGGGGTGATAGATTTATGATCAGGTCAATATGAGTATTAGACGGGTTACCAGCCAGGATGTCGCCAGGGCAGCCGGGGTATCCAGGACCACCGTTTCATTGGTCTTAAACAATGTTGATGCACAAATAAGCGAAGATACCCGGCAGCGAGTGCTGGAGGCAGCCAGGCAGCTCGATTATCATCCAAATGTCTCAGCGCGCCGCTTGGTACAGGGTCGCTCCAGGGTGATCGGTTTCGTTGAACACCACTCTCCTTACCAAAGATTTGCCGATGCCTTTATGGCAGAAGTTCTGCGCGGCCTGCATGCCGTCGCCCTCCAGTATGATTATCATGTGATATTCGAGCCTATTTCAGATGAAGAACGGGGGACAGATTATTGCGTTAAGCTGTTTCAAGAACGGCATGTGGATGGTATTGTTTACTCAGGACCGCGCTTTAATGATATTGCCCTCGAGAGCCTGGCGGAAGCGAATATCCCCGTTGTCCTGCAAGGTCATCTCCCAGGCTGTCCTTTCCCCTCAGTCGATATAGACAACTTGGCCAGCGCGCAACTGGCGACGGAGCATTTGATTAGCCTGGGGCATACCCAGATTGGGATGATCACCAACGCGCCGCTGATCTACACGGCTGCGACAGATCGCTTGGCTGGATACCGGCTTGCCTTACAGGAGGCGGGGATCGACCTGGGCGAGGCTTTTATTCGTATCGGTACATTCACCCCAGAGAGCGGTTACCATGCCATGCGTGGTTTGCTTCATGAGCATCCGCAGCTCAGCGCGGTATTTGTTGCCAGCGATGTGGTTGCCATGGGCGCGCTCGAGGCTATTCATGAGGCAGGTCTGAAGATTCCTGAACAAATAGCTATGGTTGGTTTTGACAATATCCCTTGGGGGGCGTATCTGAATCCGCCGTTAACGACCATCCGCGTTCCTTCGAATGCATTAGGGTGGAGCGCTGGTCATTTATTAATTCAAGCCTTGGACAATGATCACTACGAGCCAGATCATCTTATTTTAGAGACAGAACTGATCATCCGCCGTTCGTGTGGAAAGCTCCTGGAGCAAGAAGGCCAACCCTGATCAGAAGCGCATTCTGGAGTGAGCTTGAGGACGAAAGGAGGTGAGATCGAACGAAATCATCATTGGGGATTAGCCTGTTTGGTTGCATCCAATCTAATCTGTTTGACAAGGAGTAGAAAGAAGACTATGAACGCAAAAAAATATAGTTGGTCATTGTTGACCATGCTGGTAGTCTTTGCGATGGTTTTGGGCGCTTGTACCTCTGCAACGCCTGCGCCAACAACAGAGGCTCCGGCTGAAGAACCTGTTGCCACTGAACCACCGGCTGCTACTGAACCGCCCGCTGCGGAAACACCCGCTGGAGAATTTGCGGTCATGCCGGGAGGCTTTTTAGAGAAAGCCTTGGCGGGAGAATATAGTGGGACGACGGTGACGGTGGATGGTCCATTCACGGCGCCGGATGATGCCCGGTTTGCGGAATCGATGAAAGCGTTCGAGGATGCGACGGGGATCACGGTGAAGTACATTGGGGACAAGACGTTTGAGTCGCGGATAGCGATCTCGGTAGATGCGGGGAATCCGCCGGACATCGCGGACTTTCCGCAGCCGGGGGCGGTAGCCAACTATGCGCGGCAGGGGCATATCATTGATCCGACGACGTGGATTTCGGAGGATTGGTTAAAGCAGCAATACAACCAGAGTTGGCTGGACATGGGGACGGTAACTGGTCCGGATGGGCAGCCGATGTATGGGGGTGTATGGCACCGTTTCAATGGCAAGAGTCTGGTATGGTACCCGAAGGCGCAGTTTGATGCGGCGGGGTATCAGGTGCCGGAGACGTGGGATGATCTATTGGCGTTGACGCAGCAGATTGCGGACGATGGGGATACCGCCTGGTGCATTGGGATCGGTTCGGAAGCGGCCACGGGCTGGCCGGCGACGGACTGGACCGAGGACCTGATGCTGCGGACGACTTCGCTGGAGAACTATGACAAGTGGGTAGCGGGGGAGTTGCCGTTTTCTTCGCCGGAAGTGAAGAAAGCCATCGAGACGTGGAGTGAGATCTGGTTCAACGATGCGTATGTATATGGGGGCAGGTCTTCGATTGCCTCGACCTTCTTTGGGGATTCGCCGGTGCCGATGTTTGAGGATCCGCCGAAGTGCTGGTTGCATCGGCAGGGGAACTTCATCACGGGCTTCTTCCCGGAGGGATCGGTGGCAGGGGAAGATTACGACTTCTTCTATTTCCCGGCGGTGGATGAGCAGTACGGCAAGCCGTTCCTAGTGGCCGGGGACATCATGACCATGTTCAATGATCGGCCGGAAGTGCGGGCGTTGATGGAATACTTCACCACGCCGCAATCGGCATCGGGTTGGTTGCAGAACGGTGGAGCGCTGGCGGCGCATCAGACAGCGACGCCGGACATGTACGGGGTGGATCTGGAGCGCGGGATTGCCGAGCTGGTGACCCAGGCGACCTCGTTCCGCTTCGATGCTTCGGACCTGATGCCTGCTGAGGTTGGCTCCGGCTCCTTCTGGACCGGCATGGTGGATTATGTCAGCGGCGCAGCCGATTTGGATACCGTCCTCGCTGAAATCGACGCCTCCTGGCCTCGATAGACGCTGATTAGTAAAGAAAAGCCACCGACCCGAAAAAGGCCGGTGGCTTTTCCAGAGGAAGGAAGAGTGCTTCATGGCAAGACTAGCCCAGTCCGAAGACTCCCATGTAAGCCCATTAGCCGGGTTGATCGCCTGGTTGGGCCGCGTGTTTTTTGCTGTTGTTATCCCCCTGGTAGCTTTCTTTGTGCTTTACCAGGGTTTTATCTTTCTGCGGGATAGCCAGGCGCCTCGCTGGGTGATTGCTTTGGTAGCGATCGTCTGGGGTGTAGGGGGGGTTGGCCTGCTCTATTGGGTTTTCAATGGCATTGTGGAACGTCTGCCTGCTTTATGGACACAGCGTTTGCAACCCTTTGTATTTGTGGGGCCAGCGCTTGCGATCTTGTTGTGGTATCTTGCCATCCCTGTTCTACGCACTTTCTGGCTGAGCTTGTTCGGTCGCGATGGCCCTCCCCGCGGTGCGAATATGCTCGAAGCGTTGCAAAGTGATGCCTTTGTAGGCCTGACGAATTACGTGTCCCTGTTCTCTGAACGTCTATTACAGGAAGCAATCCGCAACAATCTCATGTGGATTGTTTTTGGCAGCACACTGTCCGTGGTTTTTGGTCTGCTGGTGGCGGTGTTGGCTGATCGCAGCGGGTTTGAGAAAATATCCAAATCCTTGATCTTCCTACCGATGGCGATATCGTTTGTCGGCGCCAGTGTAATTTGGAACTTTATCTATGTGGCTCGTCCGGCGGGAGCAGAGCAAATCGGTTTACTGAACGCCATCACCGTCGCCTTAGGGGGTGCGCCTCACCCCTGGGATAAATGGGTTGCCATCGCGCCCTGGAATAACCTGTTCTTGATCGTGATTGTGATCTGGTTGCAGACAGGCTATTCGATGGTTCTTTTTTCAGCCGCCCTTAAAGGGATCCCGGATGAAATGTTGGAGGCTGCTCGGGTAGATGGCGCTACAGAAATTCAGCTTTTCTTCCGCATTATGATTCCATATATCATGGGCACCATCATTACGGTCTGGACAACAGTCGTCATATTTACGTTGAAAATATTCGACGTTGTTTGGGTGATGACCGGCGGTCAATTTGGCACCCATGTGATTGCTACCCAATTCTATCGCCAATCGTTCACCGCTCGTAATTCGGGTGTTGGCTCGGCGATAGCGATCGTCCTCCTAATTACCGTGATTCCGGTGATGATTTATAACCTGAGACAGTTCAGACAATCGGAGGCGTTCTGATATGAAGAAACAAAGATTATCCAGTTCCATACTCGTGAATGGCGTGCTCTTATTGATTGTCATCATCTGGAGCATTCCTACCTTGGGCTTGTTAGTTTCTTCTTTTCGAACGCGCTACGACATCCAAACAACTGGGTGGTGGAAGATTTTTCCCCATCGCGCTTGGGAAACTATAGCCACCTACGACCCGAAAGAACTGGGTCTGGATCCAAACGGGGTGATGACCGTAGAAGGAGTGACAGGCACTTTCGAAGAGTTGCGCGCCGGGATTAAATCTCCCGACGGAGACACGCAAGTGACCTGGGTGGGTAACAAGCGTTTGGGCAAGATCGAAGTCCAACAGAAGGTTTGGACCGTGATCTGGGATTTCACGCTGGACAATTATCGAGAAGTGCTCTCTGCTAAGGAGGTCACGATTACAAGTCCGGATGGCACTGTGCAGGTAATCCCGGGTCAGAATATGCAGCAGGCTTTTTTGAACAGTCTGGCGGTTGCGGTCCCTTCAACGATCATTCCTATTTTGATTGCCGCCTTTGCGGCGTATGCCTTTGCCTGGATGGATTTTCCCGGACGAAAATTTTTCTTCACGGTGGTGGTCGGCCTGATGGTTGTTCCTCTCCAAATTGCTCTTGTGCCGATTTTGAGAGACTACAATACGATTGGCCTGAATGGGACATTCCTGGCGGTCTGGTTGGCGCATACCGGGTTTGGCCTGGCATTGGCAATCTATCTGTTGTACAACTACATCAGCACGCTCCCGCGCGAGACGCTGGAATCGGCATTTATTGATGGAGCGTCTCCTTTCACTGTGTTTACCCAACTGGTACTGCCTCTTTCGGTGCCTGCCCTGGCTTCTTTCGCGATCTTCCAGTTCCTGTGGGTGTGGAACGATTATCTCGTTGCGTTGACTTTCTTGGGCGTTGACCCC
>JAJFTV010000192.1 GCA_021372725.1 Chloroflexota bacterium
GTTGGGATCCCATAGAAAATTTTGTCCCAGGCTTTTCTTCGGGCGGATCTGATACATTTTCAATAAAGAGGGAAGGTCAATTCGTGTCGGATTCATTGCAGCTCATAGGGAATATAAGCAGGGACAGGCGGGAGGAAATACACAGTTACCGCGCCATGCCAGGTTTCGTAATCTGCATCGGAGAAACCCAGATCCACCCAGAACGCCCCGGCAATGCCTCCGCCGCAGTCGGCGATGACAGCCTTGCCGTAGCCGGGGATGTAGACCTGCATGCCGCGCAGCGATGAATATAAGCTGCACGATACGGCAATCACGCCCCGTCTCAGTTCCATCCCGCTGGCAGTAGTGTTATTGCAGGTATCATTGCCCAGGTTGCAGGGTGAGTATGATGTGGCTACGGCAGTAATGGCGCGCCAGTATTCCAGGGTTCCCGATGGAGTATCAATCGTTTTCAGAGTGATTTTTGTTCCAATACCGAGCAGTTCGGTTTTTGGTTCTGCGGCTACCCATTCAGCCTCGATTTGCCGGCTGACTTCGAGACCGTTTTCAAAGCGGATGCGTTCGCGGCTGACCTTCAATCCATACTCACCCTGTTCGATGATCCGTACCTGGCCCAGCTCGGTCTGGCTGTCCTGGATGGATTCGCTTTCGTAAGGGATGATGACCTGGCTGAGAGCAATGTCTTCCTGAACCCGCACGACCTGAATTTTCCCGTTGGCAGGCAGCGGGTCATTCTCGGCCGGAATGCTGTAATCAAGCCCTTGCAGTGATACCCCAGCGTCATTTAATGCCTGGCCGGTGGTGCTGCCCACTACCAGCGATGTGATGCGTTGATCAGCGGTAATGATTTTAATGGTCTGGGCTGGCTGGATGATGATGGTTTTCAGAAAGCTCAATGGTTTTTTGAGATTTTCAGATACCCGATCGGCTGCCCGCAGTGGATATCCGGCTGCCCATAACGCCTGGCCCAGGCTGGGAAGGGTTGAATAAGTCTCTAAAAGCCGGTCATCCACGCTTACTACCAGCTTCTGAGCGGGTATCACCTGCAGGGAGTAAACCGGTTGGTAGGGCAGGGGTTCATGGATCGGGATGCTCTGGCCATCCAGCAAAACCAAATCGCCCGGGTAGAGACGCAAACCGGCCTCCAGCAACAGGTTGGCCGGTATCCGTTCACGGCTGGGGATGGAGATATCCAACCCGCGCACTACATCGACAATGCGTACCTGCGATGCCCGGTTGATAAAAACGGGGTTCTGCCAGCCGGTCAGCTTGTCAAGCCCGGGAACGACTGTGTCGCGTTCCCCAAGGCTGAAGCCGGCCTGGGCAAGGACACGGCTCACGTTCCAGGTGCGGGTACTCACCACCCGGGTGCCCTCTGATGAGATGATCTGAATAGGGCGCCGGCTGCCGACCCAGATCAGGAGTGCCCCGATCAGGATCAAAAATCCCGCGACAAGGAAACCTTTTTTCATATTGGGTTAATTCTAACAGATAGAAAACGAAAAGGTTGCCCGGAGGCAACCTTTGTGCCGAGAGTCAGAATTGAACTGACGACACCACAATTTTCAGTCGTGTGCTCTACCAACTGAGCTATCTCGGCCAACATCCACGTTCGCGAATGCTGGCATATTTTACATGCAGGCAGGATGCTTGTCAAGCTGTAACCAGGCTGTTGTTAAGGTTTGATTAGAACAGGTTGTCTGGATGACATAACTGTGATATGCTTTTTCTGTTATCTCTCCTAATTCGACGAAAACTCAACATTTCTCCCTCGGAGGTATAAACATGCAGCTTGAAAGTGTCCTGGAAATTCTTGACGAGATCCCCGATTACAAAACTTTTCTGACAGTTGATGAGCTAAATGAAAGCTCGCATCTTCTGGCAGAACGTTACCCGGGCGTGGTGAAATGCATGGAAATCGGCAGATCACGGGCAGGTGACAAGATTTTTGCCCTTAAGATCGGATCCGGAAAGAAGAATGCACTGCTCTTTGCGATGCCTCATCCCAATGAACCGATTGGCTCCATGATGCTGGAATTTCTATCTGAGAAACTGGCAAGGGATGCCGCTTTTCGTGAGGAACTGGATTACACCTGGTACATCGTCAAATGTATTGATGTAGATGGTACGCGCCTGAACGAAGGCTGGTTCAAGGGCCCCTTTACGGTAACCAATTACGCCCGACACTATTACCGTCCGCCCGGTTATGAACAGGTGGAGTGGACATTCCCCATCGAATACAAAACGCTTAAGTTTGATCAGCCGCTCCCCGAAACAAAAGCATTGATGAAACTGATCGAGGAAATCAAGCCTGATTTTATGTTCTCACTGCACAATTCAGGTTTTGGTGGAGTATACATGTACCTTTCCGAAGACCTGACGGATTTCTATCCCGACTTTTATAAATTGGTTAAGAGCCAGGGCTTGCCGCTCCACCTGGGTGAACCGGAAGTGCCTTATGCCGTCAAATTTAGTGATGCCGTGTTTGGCATGATCGGCGTTACGGCAAATTATGATTTTCTGGCTCAGCATAGCCCAAAAGATCCGGCCGAAATTATCAAGGGCGGTTCCAGCAGTTATGAATATGCAAAGCGGTTTTTGGATCCTCTGTTCCTGGTTTGTGAGATGCCGTATTTTTATAACCCTGCCATTCATGATACCACCCCGACCCCTGACATCAAACGCGACCTGATCCTGGAAAATATCCAGGCCGAACGGAAACACCTGCAGACGATGCAGGACATACTGGAACCGGTCTGGCCATTCTTGACACTTGAGACAGCTTTCAAGGAGACGATCAAGAATTATCTTGCCACGGCAGGTGAAAACTCTGCAGCCCAGGAAAATTGGGCGAAAAATGATCCGAGCCTTTCTGTGCATGCCACGGTGGCAGAGAAATTTGACAATGTCAGCGGATCCCGATTCTATGAGCTGCTCGGTTTGGGAACGGCGGTTCGTATGCTCAAAGCCGAGATCGATGTGAGCGGTGAATTGCCTGCCTTGACAAAAGCACATGAAGCGCTGCAGGCATACTTCACTGAAAAAGCCGCTGCCCTCGAAAAAGTACTGGATTACCAAGTCATCCCGATTAAAAAATTGGCCGGAGTACAGTTGGGGTGTGCTCTTCTGCTGGCAACCCGATAAATACGGGCTGTGCAACAGCTTATTGGTAATGTTATGCTGTTCGGGGAAAAGGGGTCTGCGGTTATTATGCTAAAACCGGTTTCAGAACGAGGAAATTTTTTATCTGCTGATTACTTATGGATTTGATTTATTCGCATATAAAACCCACAGAATTAGTCTTATAAAAATAAAACTTTCCTTACTTGTCTGGTCAACCTGAGCAAATAGTATATAATTGGGTATTCCGAATCGGATAGTGACGGTTAGTTTAGCCTGACTCCGATACTCCAGACCCAAAAAAATGAATACATGATAACAGACATACAGGAGACTGAATGACTACGTATATCATTAGACGATTGTTATTATTGCCACTGCTGATGCTGGGGATCAGTCTAATTGTATTTATTTTGATCCAACTGGCGCCAGGGGACCCTATTTCATCACAATATGGATTGAAACTGGCAGAACTGGACCCGACAACGGTGGAGAATCTGCGTGAAGAACTTGGGTTGAATGACCCGATCATGGTTCAGTATGGACGATATCTCGTGAGGCTGATGCATGGGGATCTGGGGCAAAGCCTGACTTCTCACACGCCGGTCATCAAGGAGATCACCGCGCGCTATCCGGCAACGATGGAACTGGCAATAACAGCAATGTTGATGGTGATTGTAGTATCCATCCCATTGGGAGTGGTTGCAGCAATCAAACGAGGATCATTGACGGACAATTTTCTAATGGCGGGGGCATTATTTGGAGTATCGATCCCCAACTTTTGGTTTGGCATCATGATGATTCTGATCTTTGGATTGTGGCTGGGGTGGCTGCCGATCTCGGGACGTGGGGATGGACCTTTGTTTAGCAGGCTCGAATATCTGATATTGCCCTCATTTACACTGGCGATTGGGATGATGGGAATTGTCTCCCGCATGGTGAGATCATCGGTGGTGGAAGTGTTGGGACTGGATTATATCCGCACGGCACACGCAAAAGGCCTCCGGTCGCAGACGGTGTTGACAAGACATGCGATCCGGAATGCCTTGATCCCCGTGGTCACTGTGTTGGGGCTTCAGTTTGCGAGTTTATTGGGGGGGGCGATCATCATCGAAACAATCTTTGCCTGGCCGGGGATTGGACGGTTGGCGGTTAATGCGATCTGGCGGAGGGACTACCCGGTTATTATGGGGACGGTGCTGGTGTTCTCTTTCACCTTTATTCTGGCGAACTTGTTCGTGGACATACTCTATACAATACTGGATCCACGGATCCGTTACTCATAGGAGCATCATGACAACCTTGGAAGAATTAACGCGCGGGAGAGAGATGAAGCCAGTGAATCCATGGGTGGATAAACTGCGGCAGATGGCCCATAACAAATTTGCTTTGATTGGCCTTACGATCCTGGTATTCCTGGCGCTAATCGCAATATTTGCGCCGGTGGTGGCTCCCTATGATCCGATAAAAATGGATTTGAACAACTCCCTGCAACCGCCAAATAGTGAACACCTGCTGGGAACAGACAAACTGGGGCGGGATATGCTCAGCCGATTAATTTATGGAAGCCGTATCTCGCTAACGATCGGGTTTATTGTTGAAGGAATTGCGCTGCTGTTGGGTGTAACACTGGGAGCAGTGGCGGGGTATTTTGGGGGCATCATCGATAACATTATCATGCGTATCGTGGATGTGGTAATTGCATTTCCCTTTCTGATCCTGGCTATTGCAATCGTGGCGATTGTGGGGCCCAGCCTGACCAACATGATGCTGGTACTGGGTTGTGTGGTGTGGATCGATTATGCGCGCATCATTCGCGGAATGTTTCTGTCATTGAAGGAAGAAGAGTTTGTTGTGGCAGCACGGGTGATAGGAGCGAAAGATTCGCGGATCATCTTTCGGCATGTGCTGCCGAGTACGATGGGTGTGATTATCGTGCAGGCAACGTTCGGAATCGCTTCAGCGATACTGTCGGCATCCTCATTAAGTTATCTTGGGATGGGAGCACAACCCCCTACGCCTGAATGGGGGGCCATGTTATCGGAGGCCCGCCCTTACCTGAGGACGCTGCCGATGATGACCTTTGCACCGGGGTTGGCCATCATGATCACTGTGTTGGCAATCAATTTTGTTGGCGATGCCCTGCGGGATGCTTTTGATCCGCGTGTTTTGAAAGTCTGATAATTTATTATACAGGAGGTAATACAGGAAAGGAATAAAATAAGGCACAAAGGAAATAAAACACAATTAGATCAGGCTTATTTGAGAAAAAGAACGAAAATTTATACGGAGGAAAAATGAAAAAAACTGGATTTATAATAATGGGTTTGCTGGTCGTTGCAATGATGCTGCTGACCGCATGCCAGCCGGCCGCCGAGCCAGCAACTGAGGAAACCTCTGCTGAGGCAGCTCCTGCTGAAGAAACCGCAGCCGTAGAAGCACCTGTTGAGGAAGCGACTGCTGACGAAGAAAAAATGGGCGGCACTTTGTATTACGGCGAATCTGCCATTGTGCAGTTCGATCCACCATTTATCAATGACGATGCGTCCTTCCATGTTGCATCCTTGGTGCACGTCTTCCTGTTCAGGAATATCCAGGCAGAAGATGGCTCGCAAACAACCTTACCGGAATTGGCCAAATCATGGGAATTTGAAGAAGACGGCAAGGTGGTCATCTTCCATCTGAACGAAGGCTGGACTTTCCAGGATGGGAATGACATCTTTGCCGAGGGAGAAGGCCGCGAGATCACTGCAGAGGATGTGGCGTACTCCATCGACCGCATGGTAACCATCGAAGGTTCATCTGCCCCCAGCGACCTGCTAAACAGTTATGTCTCGGCTGAAGCAGTGGATCCCTACACGGTAAAGCTGACACTGAAAGAACCGAATGCTATTCTTTTCGCCAGTGGACGCGGTCTCAGTTCAACCGCCATTCTTCCCAAAGAAGCAGTGGATGCCCGTGGAACGGATTGGGCACTAAACCCGATTGGCGGCGGTGCGTTTGAATTCGTGGAATACGTCGCCGATGACCACGTCACCCTGCGGAAGAACGAAGATTATGCCATCGAGCCTAATCTGGATGAGATCGTTTTTCGCATCATCCCGGATGAATCCACACAGGTTATCTCTCTGGAAGCCGGTGACATTGACGTTATTGACCTGCCGGCATCAGAATTCAGCCGGTTTGAAAACGACGAGAACTACAAGCTTTACGCATCCAACTGCCCCTATTCATACCACATCCAGTTCGATCAGAAGAATGAGTTGCTGCAGGATGTCAAAGTTCGTGAGGCCATGTCTCATGCAATCGATGGCCGGGCTATCATGGCAAACGAGTTCGGCGGAATGGCTGTTGAAGGCTGCGGTATCGCCGGCCCGGGTATCCCGGGATACGATGACACACTGTGCGACCTGTTTGTCTATGATACAACGATTTCCGACCAATTGATGACCGAAGCCGGTTGGGCAAAGAATGCCGATGGTATTTGGGAGAAAGATGGACAGCCCCTGTCGCTGGAATTCGAAGTTTGGAATATGACTCCGGCACCCAGTATTGCCACCGCCGCAACGACCCAGTTGAAAGAAGCCGGTTTCGATGTAACGATGGTCGAAGTTGAATTTGGAACCTGGATTGAAGACGCCATGGGTGAGAATACCCAAAAACCGCTGATGATGTGGTCCGGCTTCTGCGGTGAGGGTGGACTGAACAGCTTCTACGGCAGCACCGGTATGGCTCCTGCCTGGGGCTTTGCAGATCAGGAGGTTTTCGATCTGCTTTCATCCGCCAACACCATTGTGGATAAAGACGAACGTCAGGCAACTTTACAGAGTGCCACACGCAAGATCTACGAACAATATTCGGACATTCCGTTTGGCTTCGCCACCAATTATCAAATTACCCGCTCTCGTGTCGAGGACTGGTCAGTAACCATGTGGTGGGTCAAAGCAGTTACATCGCAAAACAACGTCTGGTTATCAGGAGAATAGTCTGATTTCACCAGTCAGGAGTTAAATTTATAAAAAGAATGAGGCTGTTAAAAACAACAGCCTCATTCTTTCCTGATTTGTATGGGGCTGTCTCAAAATTAGACAGCCATTTTTTATATCTCCATGATGATCTATTTTTATGCCAAAATGTGGAATCTCTTATTTTTCACACCCGTGAAAATCCTGGTTTGACATTCTTATGCGCGGAGAATAAAATTGATTCAAATGACAGGTTTCATTAGGGTATAATTATGAGCCGTTGGGTCGGGAAGACAGTAATCGGATTAACAGGCAATATTGGCACTGGAAAAAGCATTGTCCGACAAATGCTCGAGCATTTGGGTGCAATGGGCATTGATGCCGATGCAATATCCCACCAGGTTATCGAAAGAGGATCCAGTGGTTATCTTCCGGTGGTAGAATACTTTGGCCGGTATATTCTTTCGCCGGATGGCGAGGTTGATCGCAGCCGTTTGGGACACATCGTTTTTTCGGATCCGGCGGCATTACAGATGCTGGAAAGCATCATTCATCCAAGGGTAACAGAAGCCGTCGATCGGATCATCGAAGGCACAATAACCCCCGTCATCGTTATTGAGGCAATTAAACTGTTCGAAGGAACGCTTGGCAAAGATTGCAGTACAACCTGGGTGGTGAAAACCTCTCCTGAAATTCAGTTGAGGCGATTGGTAGACCAAAGAAAGATGACTGAAGCAGATGCCCGCCAGCGGATCGAAGCGCAAACGCCGCAGGAGCTGAAGATCAGCCAGGCAGATGAGGTGATTGATAACAGTGGTTCTCTTGACGACACATGGCAACAGGTTAAAAAGGCCTGGTTAAAATTATTTCCAAATGAGGAGCGATTAGCTGCTTTGAGGGATTCTGTGTTTGATGCAGTTAAAGGATCTGAATAAAATTCTGGATATTATTTTGTTCATCCGCCGGTGATAACACCTGACAGGATCTCGTGGACATTTTCTTTGGACTGCATCTTGCATCTTAACAAAAATTATCCCTGTTTTGAATCCGGCCAACTGTTCCGGAGACAGGCAAATCAGATTATTTATTAAATTTTTATTGATGGCCTTGGAAACTTTTTTTACAAACCTTTTCAATGATTTAATCTTTCTGTTCCAACGCCTGAGTTGGAGCAGTGTTCTTGATATTTTCCTGGTAGCCGTTGTCATATTTGTTGTTCTGATTATGGTTCGTGATACCCAGGCGGTTGTATTACTGCGCGGTGCGTTAATCTTTATCCTCACACTCACCTTGCTGACAACGATAATCAATCTGCCGGCGTTTTCATGGCTGCTGCAAACAATACTGCCGTCATTACTGGTGGCCATCCCGGTCATCTTTGCACCTGAGATTCGCCGCGCACTGGAACGTCTGGGGCGGGCAGGTTCCACTGAATTTTTCTGGCCTAATCAAAGAAACCAAATGAAAGTGATGGAGTCCGCATTGGACGCCATCATTACAGCCAGTGCCCGGCTTTCAGCCCGTCGTCACGGTGCACTGATTGTTTTGCAGCGCAAGGACAGTCTGAAAGACTACACTCATACCGGGGTTATTCTGAATGCAGTTGTTACCCCTGAAACACTTCTGCAAATCTTTTATCCCAACACACCTCTTCACGATGGAGCAGTGGTGATTATTGATGGCAAAATCGCCGCGGCTGCCTGTGTGATGCCGCTTTCTGCCAGTGGAATTCTTAACCGTTCACCGGAGCGTCAAATGGGTTTGCGTCACAGGGCAGCTCTGGGTATTTCAGAAGCCAGTGATGCCATTGTAGTGGTCGTATCGGAAGAAACCGGCTCCATTTCAATTGCTCATGGAGGCAGGATGATCCGGCGTCTGGACAGCGAAAGGTTGGAACACATCCTGTTCGCGTTCTATCGAAACCCCGAGGGTCCTCCCAGCGCTGTAAAGGCCATCCGTGAGTTTATTGGATTGCCAGACCCAGGAAAGAAGGGGGATGGCTAAATGAAGAGCATCATTCCATTCATCACAAAAAATTTTTCAAATATACTCATTGCGCTGGTATTATCCATCGCGGTTTGGATATTTGCCATTTCTGACTCCGACCCCACCATTGAACAGGCTTATCCAAAACCCGTACCGGTTGAGTATGTTGGCAAAGACGCAAGCCTGGTGTTGGTCAATAGTTCTGCCAGCCAGGTCACCATGACATTAAGCGCCCCGCAATCCATTTGGGATCAGTTGACAAACGATCCAAGTCTGGTGCGCGTTCTGGCTGACCTGTCTGATCTGGGGCCAGGGGAGCATGAGGTGGAAACTCGAATCCAAATCGGTATCATCCCTGTCAGGATCATCGATTATTCACCAACCAGTTTGAACATTGAGCTTGACAGAGTGGTCAGTGAAACTTTTCCGATTCGCGTTGTCGTTCGGGGAACACCTGCCATCGGTTATCAAGCGGATACACCAGAGTTGGATATTTCGGAGGCGGTTGTCTCCGGGCCGGCAGCGATGGTGGAACAAATCAGCGAACTGCGAGCGCTTCTTGATGTAGACGGCGCATCTGAAAATATAAATCTTTCAATCAATCTGCAGGCAGTGGACAGTAATGCACAGGTGATCAATGATGTGACGATCAATCCTGCGGTGGCACAGGTCAACCAACCCATTACCCAGTTGGGTGGATACCGGAATGTAGTGGTCAAAGTTGTTACCACCGGCCAAGTGGCCAGTGGTTATCGTGTGACCAATATATCCGTCTTCCCTGCAGCAGTGACTGTTTTTTCAAATGATCCCGGCCTGGTGGAACGACTGCCCGGTTACGTAGAGACCTTGCCGATTGATTTGACAGGATTAAAGGATGACCGTGATATTTCTCTATCCCTGAATTTGCCGGCTGATGTTTCGGCAGTCGGTTACCAACAGGTGGATGTTCAGGTGGGTATTGCTGCCATCGAAGGCAGTATTACGCTGGAAAATATGCCGGTTACTTATGAGGGTTTGGGTGATGGTTTGGCAGCCGAATTTTCACCGCAAATGGTGGATGTAATTTTATCAGGCCCTCTGCCCGTACTTGATGCTCTTCGAACGACGGATATACATATTATAATAAATTTGGAAGGTTTGAGTATTGGAGTTTACCAGCGCACGCCTGTGATTCAAATTGATTTGGCCGATATTGTGGCTCAATCCGTACTACCCGGCTCAATAGAGGTGAGTATTTCACGCGGTACTGGCATTCCCCCTACCCCAACGGAAAATGTGACCGAAGGGGCAGCGGGTGTATCTTCAACACCGATCGTGACCCCTTCGCCATAAACAGGATAAATATGAAAAAACCTGTTGTAGCCCTGGTCGGCAGACCGAATGTTGGCAAAAGCACTCTTTTTAACCGTCTGGTTGGAGAGAGGATGGCTATTGTAGATGATGTGCCCGGTACCACCCGTGACCGTTTGATGGCGGAAGCGGAATGGAACGGGCGTATCTTCAATGTAGTGGATACAGGTGGAATTGACCCTTCCATGAGCGGAGATCAACCGCTTTCGATTGGTTCCTCGGATTATATAGACCAGATCCGTATTCAGGCGCAAATTGCCATACAGGAAGCCGATGTAATCCTGTTCCTGGTGGATGCAGATGCAGGCGTTACCCCTGCAGATGTTGAGGTTGCCAATATACTGCGAAAAAACCAGGTGATTAAAGATGGCAAGCCTTACCCGCCGGTGTTCCTGGTTGTGAATAAAACCGATAATGCCAGGCTCAGGCAAATGGTGCCTCAATTCTATGAGATGGGGCTGGGCAATCCATATCCGCTGTCTGCCCTGCACGGGACTGAAACAGGCGATTTACTGGATGATCTGGTGGCAGTCTTCCCGGATATCGAGGAGGTGGAAGACGATTCGGTAAAAATTGCAATCGTTGGAAAACCCAATGTCGGAAAATCCAGCCTGCTCAACCGCATCCTCGGCGAAGATCGGTCGATCGTCAGCCCGATAGCCGGTACCACTCGCGATGCCGTCGATACAAAAATCAACTTTCAAGGCCTGGATGTTACGCTGATCGACACCGCCGGGATTCGCCGGCGTGGAAAAATCGAGCAGGGTGTTGAAAAATTCAGTGTCATTCGCGCCATGCAAGCCATTGAAAGGTGTGATGTTGCCTTGCTGGTTATTGATGCCGAGAGCGGCATCTCAGCTCAGGATACCCATATTGCCGGGTATATCCTGCAAGAATGGAAAAGCGCAGTGGTGGTTGTGAACAAGTGGGATTTGATTGTGAAAGACAACCGTACCATGACCGAATACACTGAACTGGTCAGGCGCGAGCTAAATTTTATGAGTTATGTGCCCATCCTGTTCATCTCAGCCAAGACAGGCCAGCGAACCGATCAGGTTCTTCCCATGGCGTTGCGAGTTCAGGAAGAAAGAATTGCGCGAATTACCACCCCACAGATCAATCGGATCCTGCAGAATGCCCAGGACAAACATGCACCTACCTCTCACAGTGGAAAGGCGTTCAAAATTTACTATGCCAACCAGGTTCGCAGTAACCCACCCACTTTCCTGATCCACGTCAATGATCCAAAGCTGGCTCATTTTTCGTATATTCGATATCTTGAAAACTCGATCCGTCGTGAATACGAATTTCTCGGCACGCCGATCCGTCTGGTGTTAAAAGCCCGCCGATAGGGCAGCTATCCTGGTATGCGTTCCTAAAATCGTCGTATCTTGTGTCCGTCTTGAACACGATTATAATAACTACGAAAATAAGTATGATGTGGAGCAAGATTGGATAAACGAGAATATGACGATACCGGAACGGGCCAATCTGGCCCGTCCGATACTCAGAACGGATTGACGGCGCACAATACCTTGCAAACACCTGTTGTTGATCAACACGAAGAGAATAAATCGGGTTGGAAGTCATTTCTTCTCGAGACTCTACAAACGGTTGTTCTTGCACTTGTTTTATATTTTCTAATTGATACCGTCGTAGCCCGGGTGCGCGTGGATAATATCAGCATGGAACCCACCCTTCAACCGGGAGAATTCTTGTTGGTCGATCGGGTTACCTATCGATTGAGTGAATTGAACATTGGCGATATCATCATCTTTCATTATCCTCAAAACCCCCAGGAAGATTACATTAAGCGTGTAATTGGATTGGCAGGTGATGATGTGAAGATTAAAGAGGGTGTGGTGTATGTCAATGATACCAGGCTGGAGGAACCTTATCTCATTTTTCCAACCGACTACGAGGGTGAATGGATTGTCCCTGAAGACGCCTTGTTTGTGCTGGGTGATAACCGCAACCTGTCATTCGACTCGCATAGTTGGGGTTTCGTTCCTGAGGAGAATGTAATTGGCAGGGCCTTTTTTATATACTGGCCAATAAATGAGATAAAATTATTAACACAGACCCAGCTTACCCAGACTGCTGTGGAATAATAAAGGTGAAAATAATGCAGGTAAATGATGGAAACCCGGAAAATCTGGTAAACCAGGAAAACCTGGTAAACCTGGTTATAACATGCAAGGAATGTCAGATGGGTCGGTTGAACCGGCGCTATGTTACCTATATTACCTGGCTGGGTGATGAAATGATCACAGTCCCTGATTTTCCGGCCTGGATTTGTGATATGTGTGGGGCCCGCATTTATGATGGACAAGCCTTGAACCGTTTGAGCCTGCTGTTGAGCCCAAATGCCGGCCGTCCAACCCTGCGGCCATCATCACTGATAAAACCCGTCAGAGTGAAAAAACCGCGCGGTACCCGGCCGGAATAGCCGGATTTGTGATATCCCGAAGTAATTTTCGCCTGTTTTCTTTCCAGTTATGCCATCTAATTACTGCCCTGGTTTAAGCCAGTCGGGCTGCATATCCCAGGCTGAATCATGGGGTCAAACAGAGCCGCTGTTGCATAATCTTCAACTTTGGAAATGGGGACGGGGGATGGTTAACGAAAATAGATCATCAATGGGGATATAAAAAGGAGCTGCCTACTTTTGAGGCAGCTCCACTGTGATCTGATGGTTTAGTACATACCGGGTTGCGGGGCAGGCGCCGGCGGTTCCTCCACGGGGATGTCGGTGATCAAGGCTTCGGTAGTCAAGATCATCGCGGCGATGGAGGTCGCGTTTTCCAATGCTCCACGAGTAACCTTGGCAGGATCGATCACGCCGCCTTTGACCATGTCCTGATAGGTTTCGGTCAATACATTGTAGCCGATCTGTTTGCTTTTCTTTGCTTTTTGCTCGCTGCGCACGTTTTCGATGATAACAGAACCTTCTTTACCTGCATTCTCGGCGATTTTGCGCATGGGCACTTCCAGGGCTTTGTAGACGATGTTGACACCAACCTGTTCGTCCTCGGACTCCATCTTGAGATCCTTCAAGCCAGCCATGGCATTGATCAAAGCAACGCCTCCACCAGGAACGATACCTTCTTCAACGGCGGCACGCGTGGCAGAAAGGGCATCTTCCACACGATGTTTCTTTTCCTTGAGCTCAGTTTCAGTGGCTGCACCAACACGGATGATGGCAACGCCGCCAGACAGTTTGGCAAGCCGTTCCTGCAGTTTTTCGCGATCATAATCGCTGGTGGTCTTGTCGATCTCGACGCGGATCTGCTCGATGCGGCCTTTGATATCGGCATCGTTGCCTTTTCCGCCAATAATGGTGGTATTGTCTTTGTCACAGATAACTTTTTCGGCACGGCCAAGGTCTTCCAGGCGGGCGCTGTCAAGTTTCTGTCCGGTTTCCTCGGAAATAACGGTCGCGCCGGTCAGGATGGCAATGTCGCCCAGCATGGCTTTGCGGCGATCACCAAAGCCGGGGGCTTTGACTGCCAGTACATTTACCATACCACGCAGCTTGTTCAACACCAGGGTTGCCAGTGCTTCACCATCAACGTCTTCTGCAATGATGACCAGGTCACGTTTGCCGATCTGAACCAGGTTCTCGAGAATGGGAACGATATCGGTGGCGGCAGAGATTTTCTTGTCATGGATGAGTATGTAAGCATCTTCGATGACTGCCTCCATCGATTCGGGGCTGGTGACGAAATAGGCTGAAATATAGCCGCGATCGAACTGCATACCTTCGACGTATTCCTGTTCGAATTCCAGACCCTTGGATTCTTCAACGGTGATGACGCCGTCTTTGCCAACTTTGTCCATGACCTCGGCAATCAGCTCACCGATTGTGCGGTCCTGGGCAGAAATGGAAGCCACATTAGCGATATCTTCTTTGGTCGTGATTTCAATGGCCTGGGCTTTGATGGCATCTGCTACCAGTTTGGTGGCGGCTTCGATGCCGTGCTTCAGGAGCATGGGGTTGGCGCCGGCCGACAGGTTCTTGAGGCCTTCAGAAACGATGGCATGGGCCAGAACGGTTGATGTGGTGGTGCCGTCGCCGGCTATATCGTTTGTTTTGGTGGCTGCTTCCTTCAGAAGCTGGGCGCCCATATTCTCAAATGGATCCTCAAGCTCGATTTCCTTTGCGACAGTCACACCATCATGGGTAATGGTGGGTGAGCCAAATTTGCGGTCAATCGCTACGTTGCGGCCTTTGGGGCCAAGAGTTGTCGCCACAGCGGTCGCAACCATATCAATACCATTTTTGAGTTTTCGGCGGGCTTCTTCAGAAAATACCAATTGTTTTGCTGCCATAATTATTACTCCTAGCGTTTATATAAAATTCTTTTTCAAAATTTCTATGGATTATTGGACAATTGCCAACAGATCGCTTTCGCGAAGGATCAAGATTTTCTTGCCATCAATCTTGATTTCTGTGCCGGAATATTTTGCAAATAAGACGACATCATCAACTTTTACATCCAACGGAATCCGTTTTCCGTCTTCATCGCGGTCGCCAGGGCCAATTGACAGCACTTTGCCCTTCTGGGGTTTTTCTTTTGCAGTGTCAGGGAGAACAATTCCACCAACGGTTACTTCTTCCTGCTCGATGGGTTCTACGACAACCCGGTTTCCTAATGGTTTCAGGTTCATGGAAATCAAACCTCCTTGAAAGATTGTGGTTTACATTTTAGCACTCGTGTACCAAGAGTGCTAATATATTGAATGATACCTGTCTTTTATGGAGAAGTCAAGAGGATTATTTGAATTCTTATAATTTTCTGATACAGGCAACTACCTGTACAAACAACTACTTGGGAAATATCCCGTATGAGGCGCAAATCTCTTCGCCGCTGCTCACAATATCCATCGCAATCTGATCATCCGGAAAACCCAGCCGGACAAGCTCCAACACCTCAACGGCTTCCGTACAGAGATCCTTATAAGGGCGGTGCATGGCGGACAGAACAGAACCGTAAGAATAGTAATACACTTCCGTTGAACTGGTAAGCGGCATACCCTCAATGGTGATGGCCGGATCGGTTTCAGCATTGCATTGCCGGACAGCGCAGCTTTCTTCGGCGGTGCAACCGCGTACGGCACATTTCAGCGCATCGATGGCGCTTTCATAATTGCGTGCCTTGAAATAAACAATACCCAACTGCCCATAGACATCCGGGCTGTATGGATCGATTTGAACGGCATGTAATACATTCAGGGAAGCAGCATAAAACTCACCCAATTGTGAGTAGGTCTTGCCCAATGCTATGTAGGGGATTGGGTCATCGATCCCCAAACCCTCATTAATGGTGGCAGCCTTTGCAAAATACTCCAGGGCAATAGGGTAATAGGGGGAATTGAGCGTGTCTCTTTGTGCCAGCACACGGTAATTCAAACCAATCCGGATGTACAGAAAGGTCAGGTTGGGCATGATCTCAACAGCTTTTTCGTATGATTCAATAGCTCCGAGATAATCTCCCAGCGTTTCTTTCACATAGCCCATGATGCGGTGCACATCCATCATATCAGGGTTGCTTTCCACTGCCTGTGTGGCGTACTGCTCGGCCTGCAGCCATTTTTGCTGATCGACGAGGATTTCTGCATAATAAGCCAGGGCTAGGGTATTGGTATTATCCAGTTGTAGCGCCTGGACTGCTTCCTGTTCGGCTTCGGTTAGATAATTGCTGGCTGTTTCATCATCGACCAATGAAGAGTCGGCCAGCCAGTCCAGCACAAAGGAGCGTATGGCATGCGCGGAGCTATCCTCAGGAGCCAGCTCGATCGCCTGGTCAACGGCTTCCAGTGCTTCCTGCAGCCTTGTCAATTGCTCCGCATCGGTGGTCAACAACTGGGACGAGTAAGCGCGAATGCGGGCCAGTTCATACCAGAGCTGGTAATTCTGATCATCCAGGGTGATTGCATTGAGATAGGACTGGATTGCTTTATCCAGATCACCGGCCGCGAAATGGGTTTCGCCTTCCAATACAAATGAAGATGCTCCACGGGTGGCGGTTGGGGTTGGCTCAAAAGGTGAGATGATTTTCTCCTCCTGCCTGGCTCTCACAGCAAACATGCTGATTACCACCAGCACAAGCAGTATCAACACACGGTAAGGATTGGAGCGCGGACCGGTGTTACGAAATTCAAGCTGTTTTCCGGATAAATTCATGCCTCTCCACGGTTATGGCTGCGGGGTTGAACTGGGCAGGAATAATATAGTCGGGGAGGGTGTGGGTGGATTATCGACAAATCCCTGGCAAATATTAATCATCTCATCTGCATTATAGACGGCATATTCGTCGTCGGGCTGGCCCTCCTTGAGGATTTGCGCAATCTGGATCGCATCTCCACAGGCTGCATTCCTGGCCAGTGAAAGGCCGAAAAGTTGGTAATACTCGGAAATGCGCCCTGCATCGAGTGGAAGCCCTTCAACCACCTGCCCGTCTTCGCTTAAGCCACCCTGGATTCCTATCCGGAAATACTTGATTGCTTCGTTGTATTGTTCGTTGCGGTAATACATGGTGCCCAGGTTGCCATACATGTAAGGATCGGTTGGATCATCTTTGAGCGCCTGTTCAGCATATTGAATGGCTTTGGAAATTTCACCCACCGTAAGGTAGGTCCTTGAAATATAGGTATCCGGCAGGGGGTCCGAGGGGTTCAGCGCATTGGCCCGGTTGAATTCTTCCACCGCCTTATCGTACAACGTCAAATAGCGGTAGTTGCGGCCGAGGGCAAGGTGCAAATCGGCAATATTTGGATTTTGATTGATGGCTGCTTCAAATTGAACGGCAGCCTCTTCATAATTGCCGGTTAATTCCAGAACCACCCCACGTGCTCTCAGTGTCTCCAGCGCATTTTGATTTAAATCCATGGCAGTTCGGGAAGCTTCTACGGCATTATCCAGTGTGGTCAAATCATCCTCGCCGGCTTGAACCTGCAATGCATATACCTCAGCCAGATAGGCATAAGCAGCGTAATTATTCGGATCGGCTGTGATGGCTTTCTTCAAGACAGTTTCTGCATCAAAAAATTCACCCCTGAAGCCCATTGCCCAACCCTGAAGAGCGAGTGCCATGGAGTTGTTAGGATTAATCAACAGTGCATTGGCAGCGTTTTCTATTGCTTCATCATATTTTGCACTGTAGATGAGCAGGCGTGACAGGACAATATAGTTGGATGCATTTCTGGGGTCAGCACGGATGGCTTCATAATATGCGTCAATGGCCGGTGAAATTCGTCCTTCGGCGAGCATGTTTTCAGCATCGGCAACATAAGATTCCGGTGAACGGGTGGGTGTCGGCGTTGGGATAAACAACGGGGGTGTTGCAGGTACCACCACCTGATTAATATAAAGTGCTCCGCTGACCAACAGAATCAATACGATTACCCGCCAGGGGTTAGACCTGCGGCGTTTCTTTAACATCGTCCAATTGCTGCCTTTTAGATACATCAAAGTCATCTTACAATAGGTTGGATTACCCGTCAAGGTGGGTTGTCTTCAGGCAAAGATGCATATTACGCTGCAAAGCGGGTGACGACGGTTATGCCGGTGCCCGGGAACTTGTTCATTTGCATCAATTCGATGGCAGCATCATCAAGGCTGATTGTGTTTTGACAAGTTTTTCGGGATGCAGCAATCCTATTTTTGATCATCTCGATTAATGCCGGGTATCGCTGTGCCTGCATTCCATGGCTGCCCGGAATTTCCAGCTCATTGGCAATCACTTTGTCCATCACCTGTAAAACGACGCCGTCGTCGGTGGGAATTGGGTCGGCAGCCCGTTGAATTGGTATCGGTTTTTGAAAGTGTTTATATTGTTATTCCATGGATGAATATTTTTAAAACCTATTGTCCAATCATGTATCTAAATCAATATGGCTAAAAAATATAATATTACGATACCACCTGTTTTCACAGTAATGTTACAATATCAGGGTGGAGAATACAAACAAAATGATGCAAGGAGGATAAAATGCCATTTCGAATAGGTTGGCCTGAATTGCTGATCGTCCTGTTGATTATAATGATACTTTTTGGAGGTCGTCTGACAAAATCTGCCGGTGAACTGGCAAAAGGAATCAAGATATTCCAGAAAACCATGAAAGAGGATGATGATGATGATGACGACGACGATGGTAATGTTGTAAAAGAAGAAACAAAGAAAAAAGAAGAATAGAAAAACTTACATCCCAAAAACGATTGGGATGAGACTGTCTGTCCGAAAAGCCCCATTTTTTTCGGACAGCCCCCAAAAACTTGGGCAGTAAAAAACCGGGGTTACTGGAAAGCGTTTTGCCAGGTAAAATTTATACAGAAAATTTACCTGGTTTTTTGTATAGATGATGAATCAACTTTTGCTTGCACGCGGGTCAGGAATTTGGCCTCATCCACCAAAAACCGCTCGTGAACAGCTTCACCGATTTGCTCCATTTCATCCCAGGCCTGAACTTTGAAAACCAGCTTGCGGCCGTCCATTTCAATCAATTCAGCTCTGGCATGCACTTGCATACCCACGGGTGTGGCGGCCAAATGCCTGACATCGATCCGCCCGCCTACCGTTGTTTTTCCCTCCGGAACATGACCCTTTAACGCCTGAACAGATGCCCTTTCCAGCAGTCCCACCAACGCAGGGGTTGAATACACGGGTACCAGGCCGCTTCCCCATTTGGCAGCAGTATCTGCATCGGTGACAACGGTCTCGATTTCGCCGATTATTCCAATTGTAATTTCCATGAAATTTCCTTCTTATCCGGGATTATTTTCAAGGATTATAAGCCATTCCAAAAGGGTATCAACCCATGAAAAGAAATCCGTAACAGGACCGTTTCGGAAGATAAGTGTTTGGATTTTTCGATTCAGACAGTGATCCGAAAACAGTATTGATCACACCAGATTTGCCCAGAGGATATTTTCCAATTGCTCGATGGTGTAATTTTTTTCGAGCATGGCCTGTTTGATGATATCACCGATCGATATCACTCCGATCAATTTTTTCCCTTCAAGAACCGGAAGGTGGCGGAAATGCATTGCATTCATCACAGCCATGCCTTCATCAATGGTTTGTTCTGATTTGATAAAATAAACTGGTGATACCATTACCTCACGGATTGGAGTATTGAGCGATATGTCCTCATAAATGGTCATCAGGCGGGTAAAATCCCTTTCCGAATACAGACCTGCGATTTTTTCTCCCTCCATGATTGGCACAAAACCGATCCGTTTTTCGGCCATCAACCGGATGGTATCTTCCAAAGTTGCATCGGCTTGCACCGTATATACTTCAGAACCTTTTAGCTTCAGTAAATCCTCTATCGTCTCACACATGAGATCCTCCCGGCACGAATCGCTGTGCAGAATGTATGATGATTATCGTAAAGTTGAAGTAGTTTGTCAAGCCAATTATATGATCTTTTCTATTATTTTATGACTTTTGGCACCCCTATTCTTTTTCATCCCCGCTCCCACACGTGCGCGGGGACAACCATTGATTGAAAAAGTCAAAATCTTCATCATCAACTAAGCGGTTTGACCGTTGGTAAGTTTTATCTCTTTCATTTCCTGTTCTTATTATCTTTTCCGCACCTATCCGTTTTACGTGGTGGGGATCACGTGGCCGCCCACGCTTTTACGGTTGTGAGATAACGAATTAATCTCAGGATAGCAGACATAGAATACAATTTCTATTTTCATTTTATGAAGTATTGGTTTAATTCAAATAAAGTCAACGAGGGAGAAAGAAGCCGGAAATGGTCAAATTAAAATAAAAGGAGCTGTCCGAAAAGTCCCGTTTTTTCTTTTCGGACAGCAAAGTGTGGTAAAGAACCCCAAATTTATAGTGAAATATCATGATAAGTGGTTATTTATATTTGTTTCTCGCCATTATCAGAATACTTGTAGGAATTTAATTTTGACCTTTTACTTTTTGGACAGCCCATTCGGTAATTATTATAATATCAAAACTTATTTGCTGAAACCGGTTTTGTCTCTCTTGTTGTCAGTCTTGCTGGTATTGATAACATCACTATCGATTTCACCACGCTCCAGAGCAATATAAAACTCAGCATCAATCGCATTCATAGTATCTATAAAATCACCAATTTCCCATTGAATTGGTAATTTGCTTATATCCCTTACTGTCTCTACCTCTTTTATTATAGCAGGAACACCCCGGGGACAACGGAGATTGGCGGGTTTGGTAATTCGAATATTACTGAATTGCACTGGCAGGAAATGTTACCGGAAGATGAAAAGCAAAAACGGGAAACCGCCCTGGTGGATCGTCAACTGGGAGTATCAGACGATACTTTGCTAACCCAGTTAGGCTATAACCCGGATTTGGAGCAGAAAAAGAAACAGGCCAATACTGAGCAACTGGCTGACAATCTTTTGAATGCTTTTGACAAGGGTGAATGATGTTTCCAGAGGACATCGAGCCTGATGGCAATATTTACGATCTGAATCAGAAGTTTAGAGCCGCCTTGTTGAAAAATGAACGGGCGGCGGCCAGTCAGATGGTACGCGAGTACGGCAAAGCCTGGAAAGTGATTCGCGCTCAGATCGAGAAGTTGACCACTCAGTATTATGCGGCTTCGGTGGCTGGAGAAAAACCGCCCATTTCGTGGCTGTACGAGTTTGAACGTCTGCAAATTTTACAGGCGCAAACCGAAGCCGAAATTGAGAAGTTCGCTCAGTATGCAAACGATGCTGTTTTGCTGGAGCAGCGTGAAGCAGTTACAGCAGCACAACGCAATGCAGAAAGGTTGATGCGAGCAAGTTTTCCACAGGGGGTGAAGGTTTCGTTCAACCGGCTGCCGGCGAGCGCATTCGAGAACCTGGTGGGGTTTCTACAAGATGGAAGCCCATTATCCAGTTTGCTAAATGAGTTACCTGGTGAAGCGGGAAAACTAGTGGCTGATGGTTTGCAAAACGGGTTACTTTTGGGGTGGAATCCAAAACGAACGGCTGATTCGATCAGGGAAGCGTTGGGGGGGAACCTTGCCCGTGCTTTGCGCATAGCCAGAACGGAAACACTACGGAGTTATCGAGAAGCTACAAGGCAAACGTACCAGGCTAATTCGGATATGGTCAAAGGGTGGAGATGGAGCAGTGCGAGGAACGAAAGAACTTGTGCAGCGTGTTGGGTTCTTGATGGATCCATTCATAGTCTGGATGAACAAATGGAAGAACACATTTGCGGGCGCTGTGCGATGGTGCCGATAACCCGATCCTGGAAAGAACTGGGGTTTGACATGGATGAAATTGAAAGTGGGCAGCCAGGAACGGGGATCGAAGCTTTCGAGAAGCTCCCGCATACTGAGCAGATAAAGATTTTGGGGCCGGCGAAGTTTGCAGCTTGGAAGGATGAAAAATTTGCGTTATCTGATTTGGTGGGGCGGAAGACCGACCCGGATTGGGGCGCAACGCTGTATGAGAAAAGTTTGAAAGAGCTGATTGGAGAAGAGCAGGCAAAGGGATACACGCGTTTGGCATTAATGGGAGTGGCGCAGAATACCGGCAATTATTCTGCGGATGATTTGATTCGGGTAGCGGGATTAGGCCTTCGAGGATTGTCACCCAGTGAGTTGAATAAAGTTGTTAGGCATGTGGCGGAAGCGGGGTTTGAACCAGGTGGACAGCAGAAGATTTCCACGATGTTGGCTGGTCAGATTTGGGAGGGGAAAGTATTACAGAAAGGAGAATTTATTAAACCAGATGTAGCTCATTATTTGAAACATGTAACAGTGTCAAAAGAGTGGCCAGAAGGTACAAATTTGGAAGAATATTTACAGAGTTTGAAAAACATAGTTGAGGATCCAAATTCAGATATTTTTATTTCAAAGTATAACGACGCCTGGCAAGTTGGGTTTGTCGGCAAAAGTGGAAAGTGGCAAGGCGCAAAAGGAAATTCTTTTATTTTTGTGGAATATAAAGTAAAATATGGTTATTGGGTTACTGGTTTTCAGCCAAAGGATATTGAGACTCAAGTATTGAATTACAAAGAAAGAGAAATTCTGAAATGGATTCGGAAACAGAATTTGAAGTAAAGTTAATTTTGGGAGATCTAGAAGAGTTGGTTGATCGAGAAGATGAATTAACTAAAAATTCTAATTTTCTATCTTCTTACTTTGAGGATTGGATTAATAGTTTGTCCAGGTTTACTTCAATATGGAATATTGCAAGTAGAGAACAATTGGATCAAATCATACAAAAGTATGAAGATGTAAAACCAATTGCCTTGAAGCTAAAACTTCCATGGCCAGAAGAATTAAGTAAGTAAAGAATTTGTTTTTGTGCTATACTGACAGTAACAATCAAATAGATCAATAGACGGTATTCAGTCGTTTCCGCCCGACAAGATTCTCGAAAGAGAACGGTCGGGTTTTTCGTTTTTAACTTGGTGAGTGGAGGTTCGAAATGGATGAGGTTTGGCAAAAGTTTTTACAGCAAGTGTTGCTTAATTTGGTGCCGATTGTGGTGCCGCTGGTGATAGCCTGGGTCGGAAAAATTTGTGTAGACATCTGGCAGAAGATTAAAAGGGAACAGCCATCGGTAGCGTGGTATCTGACTGAAGCGGCTGAGTTTGCAGTTAACGCGGCTGAACAAGTGGGGCTATCCGGTGCTCTGGAAAATTATGCAGATAGTAAGCTGGATTATGCCATGAGTGTGGCTCAAAAGTAAACACCCCCACGTGCGTGGGGACAACCAAAAAACTGCGGTGGTAGCAGCGATCAGCGTCGGAACACCCCCACGTGCGTGGGGACAACCAATCTTTACCATCAACTCAGCCGCTGTAATTGCCATTGATTTTTAACCTTTTTTGTGCAATAATAAATTTATGAAATTCCTGGATGACCTGACCAATATTTTTTTCAACTTCATCAATCTCGTCCTGTTTTTGATATTTGCATTCCTTGTTTGGGTCTTGATTTTCTAACAAGTAATTTTTTATCTCGGCAAGTTTATTTTTTTGTCTTGATCTGAGCCATTTCCGCATCTCGTGACAAATTCATTACATCCAGCCACACCGCCGGCTGCTTTGCCAATTCCCATGGCTCCACCCCGGCCCACTTCGCAACCATCACCAGGTTCAACCAGTTCAGCGTATCCTCATCAGGCGACTCAAACAGTTCCGGCCCCTTCAGCCAGCGCATTAATCTTTTTTTTCGATAAATACCCCGCGCATATCCGTTACAATCGCTTCCATCACCACATTCAAAAGGTTACAGGTAATCGATCCGCAATCTCCAGCGGCGGTATCCTTTTCCCTTCATCGTCCATCACATCCCATTCCACCACCGCTTCTTTAATCTGTTCAACCGTGTCTTTTTTCTCGGAAAGAAATTCCGGTGTCACCACCATCAAATAATAGGTCACACCAACAACGTCGGAACACCCCCACGTGCGTGGGGACAACTGATCCACCCGGCTCGGCTTCGCCTCGATCAGCGGAACACCCCCACGTGCGTGGGGACAACTTCTTTTTTCCCTCTCATACTGAGCATGTCTAAGGAACACCCCCACGTGCGTGGGGACAACCCCCGCCACCAGGTGAGGGTACACCAGCCGCTTAGGAACACCCCCACGTGCGTGGGGACAACCCACTATGAGTGAGACGAGAAGCGGGTACAACATTACAACAAGGCAGGTGAAGATCGAAACTCGCCGGTATATGATCAACCCCGATACGCCGATGCCTGTGTTACGGCAAGAAATTCTGAATCAACTGCGGTTCCTTGAGGAAGCAGGCTGGGGAAACTTGCAGGTTAAATTCAAGAACAATCTGATAACCGAGATTGAAGTGACTGTCAGTTATGAGGAGTGAGAGACTCCGCTTTTCCTTGGCCAGGATAGAGTTGTTGCAGGATTAGTGATCCTTTTGGTTTGAAAATTGTGCGTAATGCAGTGGTACTTGCGAAAAGGTGGCTCTTGACCCAACACCCGAGGTCGATCATTTGGCAAGGTTGGCAGTCAATAACTAGCGGATCACTTGTATCATAATCAATTTTGACCATAAAGGTATGCTGCCCAACAGGGACTTTGAATTCAACTGACTGACAATACCCAACTTTTTCGACCAGTTGATCATCAACAAAAATTTTGAACTTTCTAGCCAGGCCATAAGCTGTGCCCGCTCTGGTAACAGTGATGATTGTTGTCTGGTCATCTGTATCACAATGGCGACAATATTTGTACCAGTTCTCCATAGGGGAACCGCAACGCGAGCAGTATTTCATAGTTACCTCCGTTATTATTATTATGCAGGATTTATAAAAAAATGCAAGTAAATAGAGCAGGGCGATGCGCGCCCAGCTCTTGATATGGAGATTTGAGGTTATGACTCAAAAAGGAACACCCCCACGTGCGTGGGGACAACGACCAGCACATCACCAACTTTTGGGTTCAATGCAGGTGCCGATGCAAACGGTACATAAACGGCAACACTATCAGCTTCCAACAGGCCGGACTTAATAACGTTTGCTGCCTTACGATTCTCCCAAAACACAGCTACCACTTGTTCCCGAGTGTAACTCTCTGCGCCGGCCACAACCGCGCGATGATAAACAGTCATGCTATGCGGCGTTTTCACAGTTCACCCCGGCAAACATTAAACCCGTTCCCCAGAGATACAACTTTGCCACGCGACGGAATTTGGCGTCATCCGAAAGCTGCGCAGTTGGGTTTTGTACATACGATACTGAGTGATTGCCCACACGTTCAGACGCGATTTCACCTCCTGATTCCATACCATCCAGTTGCTTTACTTTTTCGGCCACTGCGCAGGTTGCCAATTTGATTTTTTCGATAGTGTCGGTATCAGTTCCGGTAGTCACAACT
>JAJFTV010000198.1 GCA_021372725.1 Chloroflexota bacterium
CCCTCTGTATCGATCATCGGTATTAACGGCAGTTCATTCATCATGACATTCCAGTGACCTGATTATACACAGACAAACCTGGATGAGTCAGAAATTGTATAGACAGTTCCACCACACCGGTCACTTCACTATGCTATAATCTTCTCGCAAGAGATCTACAGGTATACTTACAGGAGTATTTTATGAAGGGTAAATCATTATTAATGATCCCAGGCCCGATCGAATTCGACCTGGACGTACTGGAGCAGATGGGAAAACCAACCTCCAGCCATGTTGATCCTGAATTTATCGATAATTTTGGCCGGGCTATCGAAAATGTGAAGCTGCTCTTTCAATGCAAGGAAGGGCAGCCTTTCATTATCGCCGGATCCGGAACGCTGGCCATGGATATCGCCGCCTGCAACCTGACTGAGCCGGGGGATAATGTCCTTCAGCTAATCACCGGCTACTTCGGCGAGCGGATGAAGGATATTTTCGAGCGTTACGGCGCCAATGTAACCCAAATTACCGCACCCACCGGCCAGGTTCAAGACCTTGCCGAGGTCGAAAAAGTACTGCAGCAGAAAAAATATAAACTAATGGCCATCACCCACGTTGACACATCCACCGGCGTGTTGAACAGAGTCAAGGAATTCACCAAACTGGCAAAAAAGTACGGCGTTCTCGTGATTGTGGACGGTGTATGCTCAGTTGCCGCTGAAGAATTGAAGATGGATGAATGGGGAATCGATGTTGCCTTCACTGCTTCCCAGAAGGCTGTTGGCGTTCCCCCTGGACTGGCACTCCTTGTGGCATCCAACGCTGCCATGGAGGCGTTTGCGAAACGTACCAAACCGGTGGCAAATTATTATGCCGACTGGGCCAACTGGCTGCCGATCATGCAGGCTTATGAAAATCGAAAGGCAGCCTATTTTGGCACCCCGGCGGTTAACCTGGTTAATGCGCTGGATGTCAGCCTGCAAAAAATTCTTAAAGAAGGTCTCAACCAGCGGCTGCTGCGCCACCAGAAGATCAGCAAGGCATTCAAATCTGCCATGACGGCCATGGGGTTGCGACAAATTCCGGTCAATCCCGATATTGCTGCAAATACCATGACCGCTCCCTTTTATCCCAAAGGGATCAATCCTGGCGAGTTTCTCAATGCAGTTCGCAACGAGGGTGTTGTTTTGGCAGGCGGGCTGCTGGCGGACAGGAAAAATGAATATTTTCGGGTGGGGCACATGGGAATTGTCGATATCGAGGACACCATGACAACCATCTCGGCTATTGAAGTTGCGCTGGTCAAAGGCGGATATTTGCATGAGGTTGGAGCCGGAAGCTATGCTGCGCTGCAAATATTCGATCAAAAAACTGTATAAAACCGATTATTGTAAAAGAGTAGTAAGGAAAGTAAATGGATTCAACAGACGAAGATACGAAACATCAAAGAATCGCCATGCTGATTGACGGTGACAATGCCCAACCGTCACTCATGAAATATATCCTGGCTGAAACCGGCAAGTATGGCATGGTAACGATCCGCCGTAATTATGGCGACTGGACTGAAAGCACCATGAACAGTTGGAAGGATACGCTTCACACGTATGCCATCCAGCCTATCCAACAGTTCAGATACACCGTGGGGAAAAATGCCACCGACAGTGCCTTGATTATTGATGCAATGGATATTCTTTATGAACGTGTGGTGGACGGATTCTGTATTGTTTCCAGCGATAGTGACTATACCCGGCTGGCCACCCGTATCCGTGAAAAGGGTATCTTTGTGATGGGGGTTGGTAAAAAAACCACCCCACGCTCCTTTGTGAATGCCTGTCAGGTATTTGTTTACACAGAAAACCTGGTACCCCAAACGAAAAAGCCAAAAGTTGTCGAGCCAAAGCCTGCCCCGATCGAACCGGCCAAAGACGAAGCCCTGCTGCTACTTAAAAATGCTTTTGATCTGGCTGTGCAGGATTCAGGCTGGGCCTTTCTGGGTACCATTGGCAATCACCTGCAACAACTGGACCCCGGTTTTGACTCCCGAACCTACGGATACAGCCGTCTTTCTTCTCTCATCCGTAATTACCCAACGGTTTTTCAGCTAAAGGAAAACAAGAAAAAAGACGGCACTTCCATTATTATGGTTAAGTTAAATGAGTAAATCAACGAGTCACTAGTATTCCGTCAAACATGATTCAATGATTTCATTTTTAAGTAACGGAATACTTTAAGCTCTGTCAAAGTAAAAAAGTACTGGTTGCAAATGTTAGATTGAGTTTTGACAGAGCACTAGTTCAGTCACTCAACTTTCGACAATTTCTATTGATATGATTTGAGTACCGGGTTTTGGATCCCTCATGGGGTCCCGAACCCGGATCTGTTTAACCACATCCATTCCGGAAGTGACCTTGCCAAAAACGGTGTGGTGATTATCCAGATGCGGGGTGGGTGCAAATGTAATGAAAAACTGGCTGCCATTGGTACCCGGGCCGGCGTTGGCCATCGATAAGATCCCCTCGCTGTCATGTCGTAATGAAGGATCAAATTCATCACGGAATTTGTAACCAGGGCCACCCATACCTGTGCCGGTAGGATCTCCACCCTGGGCCATAAAACCGGGGATTACGCGGTGAAAGGTAACACCGTTGTAAAAACCATCACGGGCCAGAAATACAAAGTTATTGACCGTTGTAGGGGCCTTGTCGGCATACAGCTCGACTTCGAAATCCCCATTTTCCAGGCTGAATAATGCCTTGTACTTCTTTTTCAAGTCGAGTGAAAATTCAGGCGCTTTGGGATATGTTTTCAAAATTGTCTCCTTCAAGAAGTAATAAATTTTGCAAGAACTGACTATACCCAATTATTGGTAATTTTTCCAGTCGTTAATCAGGAATACTGTTTTAGATTGGTTTGCGATATTCGCAGCCAGTCTCCAATATTTCAATAGCGGAACGTCCGGCTGTCAAATCTTGAATTTCATTGATGAGCGATAATTCTTCACCATCACTTATTCTTATGACAATACAAACGTTTTCGGTAAACTGTTCATCTTCCACGGTCGCTTGCCGGCGAACCAAAAGATGTTTTACAGGTTCGTAGTGTGCATAATCCAAAATGATGCGCATCCTGCTGGTCAGGACAATCTCGGCCAATCTGGCTGAATGCAACACTTCTCGTACGGCATCTCCATACGCTCTCACCAGGCCACCAGTACCCAGCTTTGTGCCGCCAAAATAACGCGTAACCACCACCACCGCATCGCCGATTCCGCTCCCTTGCAATACGGCCAACGCAGGACGACCGGCCGTCCCCGATGGCTCGCCATCATCACTGCAGTGAGCTGTCACGGACTGCCCATGCCCAATGAGAAACGCAGGAACATGGTGTGTCGCATCGGAATACCTTCCCTTGATCTGCCGGATATATTCCCGCGCCTTTTCAACAGTTTCTGCAGGGGCCAGGGAAGCAATAAAGCGTGAGTTGATGACTACGATTTCTTTCTCTGTTTCTTCAAAAGGTACGATCCTTCGATTACCTGCGCTCATACCTGATTACTTCCCGGTTTCAAAACAACTTTGGATTGCAAATACTCTTCCAAACCGGCAGGTTTATAGTCAAGCGATTGATGACGGAAATAGGTGTTATACAGGCTGGCATAGTACCCCCCCTGAAGGATAAGGCCATCATGGCTTCCCACTTCGATAATTTTCCCATTCTGCAAGGCAATAATCCGGTCTGCGGATCTGACAGTTGAAAGCCGGTGTGCGATGAGAATACTGGTCGATCTTTGAAGGATCAAATCCAGAGCCTGCTGGATCTGCCATTCGGTGAAAGGATCCACACTGGCAGTAGCCTCGTCCAAAATAAAAATGGCCGGTTTCTGAACCAGGACCCGCATCAGAGCAACGAGCTGCCTCTGACCCATGGAAAGCAGCGCACCACGTTCACCCACCTGTGTATGCAAACCATCCGGCAGGGCATCCAGCCACTCTCCCCCGCCAATCTGCCGTGAAATGCGTTCAATTTCCTGATCTGATACTTGCGGACTGCCGTAGCGGATATTGTCGAGGATACTCTCGGAAAAGAGGAACGGCGCCTGTGTCACAATACCCAATTGTTTACGATACGAAGTCAGATCGAATTGACGAATATCCTTGCCATCAACCAGAATTTTTCCGCCCTGAAATTCATAAAAACGGGCAATCAGTTTAATGATGGATGATTTTCCGGCACCGGTGTGCCCAACGAGTGCGATGTTTTCACCTGCTCTAATATCCAGAGAAAAATCTTCCAAAACAATCTCATTGGTTTTATATTGAAATCCGACATGTTCGAACCTGATCTCACCTTTTAGATCAGAAACGGGTTCGTTGGCAGTCTGGATGACAGCTTGTTCGGCATCGATCAGTGCGAATACACGTTCCGCTGCTGAAAGCCCGGTCTGAACCTGGGTCCAGAATGAGGAAAGCGACATAACGGGATTTAGAAATCGGTCAATACTTAAGATAAACAGATACCAGGTCCCTGCGGTCACCATTCCTTCCACAACCGTCAGACCACCGTAATAAACCAGTACTGCCGTCATCACACCCCCAATCAAATTCATGGTCGGCCAGACCAGTGTGAGGATGAAACCGCGTTTGACATTCACTCTGTATGAGACCGTATTGGCCGTTTCGAACTCGCCGTAGATGCTGTCTTCCTGCCGAAAATTCTTCGCAACACTGATACCGCTAATCGTCTCCTTGATCGTGGCATTGACGGTTGCCATGGCTCGCATCCCCTGCCTGGTTACCTTTCGAGACAGGCTGCGCAGGCTGATGGTCACCAGAAAGATCAAGGGTATTAAAGCAAACAGGGTTACGGATAAACGAACATTGATATTCAGAATGATGATCGTATAGATCAAAGATTCCACAATTTGTGCAGCCAGATCGGTTACCAGCGTCACCAGATTACCAAATTCCCTCGTGTCTGAAGTAATGCGGGAAACGATTTTCCCGGATGAAAATTCATCATAAAATGACAGATCATGCTCTGCAGCAGCAGTAAAGGCACTCTTGCTCATATCGACCAGGACATCGGCGACGGTGCGCATGGTAACACGGCGGCTGAAAAAGTTGGTCAGCCAATGCAAAAAGCTGATCAGGGTCACCCCGCCGGCAATGAGATAAATGCTGGAACGTTTGGCCGTCACATCCACCAGGTCAATTCCCTTGGATACAAAAACTGGCAGGCTTGCTCCAAGCAACGCCATCAAAAGGATGAGCACGCTCATTAATATCAGGCGTTTTTTATATGGCGCGAAAAATTGAGAAATACGCTTTATTAGATCCCGGTCCTTATACTGCCGGTCATATTTCTCAGCATCCAACCCTTCGTAGAAACTCATTTGGGATCCTATCCCCGGAAAATCCGGCGATAATCGATTGAGGACTCCATCAGCTCGTCATGTTTTCCGCAGGCTGCAATCTGTCCATTTTTAAGTACGATAATTAAATCGGCCCACCGGATTTGTGATAAACGATGGGTGATCAGGATGGTAGTTCTGCCCAGTGCTGCATTGAAAATAGCCCGTTGAATTTTGTCTTCTGTTTCACTGTCGATGGAGCTGGTTGAATCATCCAGGATAAGAATGCGTGGATCCGTCAGAAAAGCCCGTGCGAGCGCTATCCTTTGCCTTTGCCCGCCGGATAGTGTAACCCCGCGTTCACCCAAAACAGTTTCATATCCCTGGTCGAATGAGTTGATAAAATCATCGGCTTGTGCCTCTTTAGCGGCATTGACAATTTGCTCCTGAGTGGCAGCCGGTTTTCCGAAGGCGATATTTTTTCCGATAGTCTGTGAAAATAAAAATATATCCTGTTCGATCATGGAAATATTCTGCCGCAGGGCAGCCATATTCCAGTCCCGTACATCGACGCCATCGACAAGTACCGACCCACTGGTGACATCAAAAATCCGGTTGATCAGCTTCACCAGTGATGTTTTCCCGGAGCCGGTTTGCCCAACCAGGGCCACAGTTTGCCCGGGTTTGATTTTGAAATTGAGATCCTTCAGGATGGGTTCCTGATCAGCGTACCCAAAGCAAACCTCCCGAAATTCAATTTCACCATGCATCTCCCCCGCAAAGCCTGTCAGGTTCTGATCCAGGTTATCCTCGCGTTTGATGAGTTCCAGTATACGTTGGGCGCTGGAGAGACCAGTTGATATCTGTGAATAGGCAAAAAGAGAGGTAAATGTAGGGAAATCGAGCATTAGCAACACCCCATAGTATCCCACCACCTGGCCGGTGTCGAGAATGCCCTGGCTGCCAAGGATCAGAGCGTGGAGTAATCCACCACCCAATGCGATCCCCAGAAGCAGGTAAGGCAGGTACGTGGACTCAATATCCCCTTGCTTGACAATTGCATCGCGGTAGCGTTTTATATTCAACCCAAAGAGGTGAATTTCTGTGCCTTCCTGTGCCGCAGATTTAACGGTTTCAATCCCATCCAGAGATTCGGTCAAACGGGTATTCAACATACCAAACGAAGAACGAACTTCATCGGTAACAGGCCGCAGCCTGCGCAGATAGTTCCACAAAGCCAGAACATAAAATATGACGAAGATAATCGGTGTAATAATGAGGGATGGATGATAACTGGGAGCTACGATGATCGGCATCACCAAAAAAGACACAGATCCCACCACCAGACTGATACCCGGGCTAAAGAGATAGTTGATTTCCCGTACATCATTGGTTGCCCTGGCCATCGTATCACCAACCGGTTGTAAATTATGAAACGTCATACTCTTGCCCAGCAGGCTGACGTAAAGCTCCTCGCGGGTATTCTTCTCCATACGTTGGGCTACCAGTTCAAAACTGAAATTTCGGGCTAGCATAATCACCGCCCGCACAACCATGATAGCCACCAACAGCCAACTTAGCCGGAGTAATGTATCCATCTGTGGAGGTTTGCTTAGCACCGCATTAAAAGCCTGCCCGATATACATGGGGGTTAATGTGGCAAGATAAGCATTGACGCCTGCACCAAGGACAGCAATCAGGAGATAAGGCCATTGCCTTAACGCATGCGATGCGATCCATGCCACCGGACCACTCCGATTGGTGGGATATTTACGTTCAACTGTAAACTCAGCCGTTTTTGTCGCAGAAGCCATATTTTTCCAATCCTTGCCAGGCCCGTAAAAACGATTCCATTCTATCATACGCGTCCTGACAGGCGACAAGTGTTCATTAACGACAAATCAAATCGATCTTTTACCCATCAATCTTTGGGAATTGGGCGTTTCTTAAGTACTTCCCACGACCCCAGCCATGGCGTCCCAAGTCGATCATGTTGTGGCATCTTGATATTTTGCAGCTTTTGTCCAATTTTGACTAAAAGAGGAATGATCTGATCCCAATCGTTCTTGAGGATGGCCATGTGTAAATCCCGTCCATAATATTGACACCAGTCCCATTCCATTCTGTAGCGATCCGCCTTTATCCAATAATCGCGTTTCTCCCACGCCCGTACCGAAGCATCGATAGTTTCATGAACCTCATAAAGAGCCAACGCAATAAATGAAACAAGATCGTTGCTTTTTTCTCCTGGCTCCTGTTCAGTCATCAACAATCGCAGTGCCTTGACGACAGCTTTTAAATATCGGTCGCGTTCCTTTTTACCTGTATCTGTTTGAATTACCCGTGACACATTGTTCTCCTCCATGCAATCATTGAGCCCCCGCTATTATACGCAATCTGTTCAAGGTTTTCAGATGATTATCCGGATTTCAGGTACCAGATTATCAATTTTTTATTAATCTTTTCCGGCTCTTCAACCAGGTTCTTGCACAACCCATATCCTTCGCGTATAATTCCTTGCGGGGAAGTGCTGGAATTGGCAGACAGGCGTGGCTTAGGACCACGTGTCGTGAGGCGTGAGGGTTCGAGTCCCTTCTTCCCCATAAAGAAAATTGTGATTAAGGAAAAATAAATTGAAAATCGAAAAAGAGTATCTTGATAACCACCAGGTAAAAGTCGTTGCAGAGTTTGAACCCGAACTGCTTGAAAACTTTAAACGACAGGCTGCCCGCCGAATATCCCGCGAACAGAAAATTCCAGGCTTTCGCCCAGGCAAGGCACCTTACGAAATCATCCGCCGTAATTTTGGCGAAGAAGCAATTGAACAACAAGCCATTGAAATCATGCTGGATGATGTGTATCCAAAAGTACTGGATGAAGCTGAAATTAAACCCTCCGGTCCTGGTGCCCTGGACAAGATTTCCAGCAAAAACCCTCCCATTTTCGAATTTCTTATTCCCCTGGCGCCGGAAGTTAAATTAGGGGACTATAAAACGATCCGCCTTGATTATCACCTGGAACCGGTGGTGGACAAGGATGTGGATGATGTCCTGCAGAATATACGCAGCGGATATGGAACTGCTACTCCCGTAGAAAGAGCTGCCCAGGAAGGCGATCTCGTTTCGATAAAAATCAAGGGATTGTTGATCAATCCTGGTGAAGATGAGGACCCGGAAATCGTCAAAGAGATGACCCGCCAGGTAACCATGGAAGCAGGTTCTGATGACCGTGGTTGGCCTTATGCCGACTTCTGGAAAGAGGTGCTCGGTTTATCAAAAGACGATCAAAAGACCGTCACCCATCTGTTTGGCGAAGATGCAGTCTTCTCCCGCTTCGCAAACAAGGAAATCGAGTTCCAATTCTCGGTCGAAAATGTTAAGGAAATGAACTACCCTGAAATGGATGATGCATTTGCCACATCGGTCGGCGACTATAAAACCATGCAGGAGCTCCGTGATGCAGTGTTCGAAAACCTGGAACATTCCCGAACAGATGAATATGAACAGGAATATATGACCAAAATTGTTGACCAGCTTGTGGAGATGTCCGAAATTAAATATTCCTCCAACACCCTGGATGAAGAGGTTGAGCAGGTGCTTTCTTCCCTGGAACAGGATCTGGGCAACCAAAACCTGGATATACAAACCTACCTGAAATATCGAAACCTTGAAAAAGAAAAATTCATTGAAGATGAAATTAAACCTGTTGCCATAAAGCGTCTTCAACGATCATTGGTGTTGGATGAAGCAGCTCAAAAAGAAGGCATTGAAATCGGGGAAAAAGAACTGCAGGAAAGCGTCACGAATACGATGACGCAGTTGCTCAATACCCCCGGTTTCAAAAAGCCTGCGTCCAACCAGGAGATGCGCAAATTGACCAGTCTGGTTTCGTATGATTCTGCCTCACGTATTCTCAATCAAAAAATCCAGGATCGATTAAGTCTGATTGCAAAGGGTGAATACGTTGAAACTGCATCAATAGAAACGCCAGCAGAGCAGCCTGATGAGCCGGCACCAAAAGCAAAAAAGGCAAAACGAACCAAAAAGGAAACTGTCAAAACCGGTGAACCAAACAAAATTCCGGAAACCGATTCAACGACTCAGGAACCGGGTGTAGCTGATGCATAACCCGTGTTCACAAGATAATGACCAATGAAAGAGGTTAATATGACTTTATCGAATATCGAATCTGTCGTCCCGATGGTGATTGAATCCTCGGCTCGTGGTGAACGAGCCTATGATATCTTTTCGTTACTTCTGAAAGAAAGGATCATCTTCCTGGGCACACCCATTGACAATCAAGTTGCAAATCTGATTGTGGCTCAACTCTTATTTCTGAACCGCGAGGATCCGGAAAAAGAAATCCAGATCTACATCAATTCACCGGGTGGGGGTGTTTATGCCGGTTTGGCCATCTATGACACGATGAATATGATCCCCAATCCCATCAGCACTTATGCTGTAGGGGTTACGGCATCATTTGGAACCGTTCTTTTGACTGCCGGTACACACGGCCGACGTTATGCCCTGCCGCATGCCACCATTCACATGCACCAACCTTTGGGCGGTGCCGAGGGACAGGCTTCGGACATTGAGATCCAGGCCAAGGAAATTCTGCGTTTGAAATCCCGATTGAATGAAATTTTATCATCTCACACCGGGAAATCAAGTGAAACAATTAAACAGGATACCGAGCGTGATTATTTCCTGAGCGCTGAAGCAGCAGTGGAATACGGTTTGATCGACCAGGTTCTTGTTCCGAATAAAACTATCGGATCCTGACCAACGCCCATCCCCTGCTCCTCTTCCCGAATGGGAAGGGAAAAACTTTGTTTGGGGCTGTCTCAAAAGAATGAACAGCCACTTCGGATATGCTCTTTACCCCGCTTCTACGCCCAACCCCCCGGTGATTTTTTAGCTGTAAGACGGCTAAAAATCCAACAAAGATAAAATTCCCCGCCCCGGTGTGAGGGGCGGGGAAAAAGGGGTGGGGTGTCATGGAGTATCATGATTAATCAAATCAAACCCATCGATGCCATCATCCTGGATATGGATGGTGTTGTCTGGAGAAGTTTTTCGCCAATTGGAAATATTCCGTGGGTTTTTGAACGATTTCGTGAGATAAAACTAAAATATGCCCTGGCAACCAATAACTCAACCAAGACCGCCAGTCAATATGTGCAAAAATTGGCTGCGATCGGCGTGACTGTTCCCGAAAGCCAGATTTTCACCTCATCCTTTGCAATGGCACACTTACTCAAATCCAGGTATCCTGAAGGGGGACCGGTGTTCATTATGGGAGAAGAGGGGCTGCGGAAACCTCTTGCTGACCAGGGATTCTTTCATCAGGATGAGAATGTTCTGGCGGTTGTATGCGGCCTGGATCGTGAATTTTCATTCGAAAAACTGAGCAAGGTCACATACCTTATTCGGTCGGGCATTGACTTCTACATGACAAATCCTGATCGCACCTTTCCAACATCCAAAGGACTCGGGCCGGGAGCAGGCGCCATCCTGGCAGCCATCGAAGCTGCAACGGATGTACAGCCAATCCTGGCTGGTAAACCATCCCCTGCCATTATTCAAACCATCATGCACGAAATTGGTTCAAAACCGGAAACGACCCTGGTTGTCGGTGATCGCCTGGATACCGATATAATGGCAGGCCAGGCAGCCGGCTGTTTGACAGCAATCGTTCTCTCTGGCGTTGCCACTCGCGAGGAAGTCGAAAAATGGCAACCAAAAGTCGATTACGTCAGTGAAGACCTTGAGCACATGGTCATCGAGCTATTCGGCTCAGAAGGAAATATCTGAACGTGGATTCTCAACCAAAACTTCCCATTTACGATCTGACCCTGGATCAACTAAAAAAAACGCTGATTGATTGGGGTGAAGGAAATTTTCGCGCAGCCCAGATTTGGGAAGGTCTGTACCGGCATGGGTTCACCCGATTTGATCAATTTACCACCCTTTCCAAAAACCTGCGTCAAAGAATGGATGATAATTTTTTGATCGCTACATTGGAGCCGATTGATCGGTTGAAATCCGAAGATCTGCAAACCCAAAAAACTCTTTTCAAATTGATCGATGGAAACTTGATCGAAACGATTTTGATGGAATATCGCGAACGGGTCAGTCTCTGTATTTCTTCACAAGTCGGCTGCGCACTGGATTGTCTCTTCTGCGCCACAGGACAGATGGGATACAAACGGAACCTGTCCAGCGGTGAAATCATCGAGCAGGTCATGCAGCACGCCAGATCCCTTGTAGATCGGGGCAAGCCATTGACCAACATCGTTGTGATGGGCATGGGTGAACCGTTCCTGAATTACGAGCATGTCCTCGAAGCTATTGATCGACTGAATGATCCGGCCGGCATGGGATTGGGAGAAAGACGCTTTACGATCTCGACCGCCGGCATTGTGCCTGGTATTCGCCGCTTTGCTGAAGAAAAACGTCAAATCAACCTGGCGGTCAGTTTGCATGCAGCCAATGATGAATTACGATCTTCATTGATGCCCATCAACAAAAAGTACCCTTTGCAACAGCTTTTTGATGCCTGCCGTTATTATACTGAAACAACCAAACGCCGCATTACTTTTGAATGGGCATTGATCGAAGGGAAAAACGATACCGAGAAGGATGCCAAAGAGCTGATTGCGTTGACCCGTAGAATGATTGCTCATGTCAACCTGATCCCGCTCAATCCTACTGCCGGTTCACCGATGAAAGCCTCGGCCAACAAACAGGTCATTCAATTCAAAACGTTCCTCGATGATGCCGGGTTATCCTGTTCTGTAAGGTTGAGACGCGGGATCGATATTCAAGCCGGGTGCGGGCAGTTGGCCGGAAAACGCCGGCCGTTAGCATGATATAATCCCGCCTATGGTTGAAATCTTCAATAAATGGAAACAAGGGCTGGACCGCACCAGGCGGGCGACATTCGGCAGAATCGCGTCCATCATCGGTACTTCCGATGTCAACGAGGATACCTGGGAAGAGCTGGAAACCATCCTGATCCAGGCTGATGTGGGGATGAACACCACCCGCTCGATTATCTCTTCTCTTAAGAATATTGTTCATGAAGAAGGGATCACCCGATCTTCCGATTTACAGGAGCACATCCAGGCAGAATTATTGCGAAGGCTGGATACTGCCCCATTCATTGACCTCAATCCATATAAACCTGCCGTGATCCTGCTGGTTGGAGTCAATGGCTCCGGTAAGACAACCACCGCTGCCAAACTGGGTAAGATTTATCAGAATGCTGGCAAGAAAGTGCTCTTTGGAGCAGCAGACACCTTTCGCGCCGCGGCCACCGATCAATTGCAAATTTGGGGTGACCGGTTGAACATACCTGTCATTTCAGGCCAGTCAAACAGCGATCCGGGTGCAGTAGCTTACGATGCGATTCAATCTGCGGTATCCCACAGGATGGACATCGCTATTATTGACACCGCCGGACGATTGCATTCCCGCTCAAACCTGATGGAGGAACTTAAAAAAGTGTACCGGGTCTGTGGTAAATCACTGCCGGGATCACCTCATGCCGTTCTGTTGGTTTTGGATGCCACTACCGGGCAAAACGCATTAATCCAGGCCAGATCGTTTCGGGATGCGGTAAATATTAATGGAATCATCCTGTCCAAACTGGATTCCTCTGCCAGAGGCGGCATGGCATTTGCCATTCAGGAAGAGCTTTCCATTCCCATCATGTATGCCGGATTGGGAGAAAAACCCGAAGATCTGGAGCCATTTGACAGGAATAAATTTGTAGAAAATCTATTAACCCAGCGATAAGGATAAAGGATACGGCAATGCAGGATATTATTTCTCAATTAATAAATTACCGCCAAAGATACCGTGAACTCAAGGAGCATCTTTGACCTGCCTGCCAAGGAAAAAGAACTACAGGAATTACAAACCAAATCAGAAGCTACCAGCTTATGGGCTGATTACAATGCTGCCCAACTCGTTATGAAACGGATGGCCGAGCTAAAGGATGAAATCAAGAGCTGGAACGCGTTGGAACACACCATTCAAAGCTCCCTTGAGCTGGCTGAATTTGAAGATGAAAGCCTGCGACCGGAACTGACTGCTGAACTGGAAAAAATCGAAAAGCAGCTCACTCAATTGGAACTGGATATTTTGCTTTCCGGAAAATATGATCGCGGAAACGCCTTGCTGGCCATCCACGCCGGAGCCGGTGGAACAGATTCTCAGGATTGGGTTCAAATGCTGCTTCGAATGTACTTGCGCTGGGCAGAATATAACCATTTCAGCACCGATATACTTGATCAAACCGAAGGAGAAGAAGCAGGTATAAAAAGTGTCACCATAGCAGTGGACGGACGGTACGCCTATGGCTATTTACGAGCCGAAAAAGGTGTTCACCGGCTGGTCAGATTATCGCCTTTTGATTCCAATCATCGCCGTCATACCTCATTTGCTCTGGTCGAGGTGCTGCCTGAAGTCACTTCACAAGATGCAGAAGTGACCATCAATCCGGAAGATTTGCGCATCGATGTTTTCCGTTCATCCGGCGCCGGCGGTCAAAATGTGCAAAAGAACGCAACGGCTGTCCGCATTACACATATCCCCAGCGGCCTGGTAGTGACCTGCCAAAACGAAAGATCACAAGTGCAAAATAAGGAAAATGCCATGCGGGTTCTTCGCGCGCGTTTATTGGAAATCGAAAAGACCAGACAAAGCAAAGAAATCGCCGAAATCAAAGGCGAATTCACTAAAAATGAATGGGGCAGCCAGATCAGATCCTATGTGCTCCATCCATACCAGATGGTGAAAGATCACCGCACAGGCTATGAAATAGGCAATACCCAGGCTGTTCTGGATGGAGATATTAATGGGTTTATCGAAGCGTATCTCAAATTTAGATAAGACTTTCTGTGAATTACTGCTCTGTCAAAACTCAATCTAACATTTGCAACCAGTACTTTTTTACTTTGACAGAGCTTAAAGTATTCCGTTACTTAAAAATGAAATCATTGAATCATATTTGACGGGATACTGTCCGGTATCGTTAATCGAGGATTTTTGCCAGTCTGAATAATTCCAGATCGATTACCTTTTTATTGGCCACAACCTCATCAAGACTGATAGTGGAAATATCGCCTTTTCTCATCGCGGTCATCACACCGACATTGTTGTTGATCATATTTTCAACTGCGGCGGCTCCCAATCTGGTGGCCAATATCCGATCAGAAGCTACTGGGTTGCCGCCTCGCTGAACGTGCCCCAAAATTGTGCTCCGAAGACTGAAACCAAGCCTTTCTTCATGTTGTTTAAAATATTCCATTAATCGGGTGGCATTATAAGTAGCTCCTTCCGCGACAACAACCAGGGCATGTCCTTTGCCCTTTTCATAGGCTTCGTGTATCACCGTTCCAATCTCTTCAGGGTCGATTTCCACCTCAGGAATAACAACTGCTTCAGCGCCGCCAGAAATACCTGCCATTAATGCAAGATATCCGTGTTCCCGCCCCATAACCTCCACGAGAAATGCGCGCTGATGCGATGAAGCTGTCGTTTTTAAGCGGTCAATAGCTTCAAGCGCAATATTAAGGGCTGTATCAACTCCAATGGTCACGTCTGCGCCATATAGATCATTATCAATGGTCGAGGAAACACCGACAACAGGATAGCCCATCTTGCTCAATGCAAATGACCCTCGCTGAGAACCATTTCCACCGATGACAACCAATCCATCGATGTCGTACTGGTTCAATATGCGAAGTGCTTTTTGCTGACCGTGTTCGGTTTTGAATTCTTCACAACGGGCGCTCCCTAAAATAGTGCCGCCTCGCTGAAGAATTCCACCTACATCTCGTGTTCCGAGGGGAACAAGTTTTCCGGTAATCAAGCCTTCATAACCCTGGTAAATTCCAAATACCTCCAGCCCGTAGTGAATACCTGTTCGAACCACCGCTCTCACTGCCGCATTCATCCCCGGGGCATCGCCGCCGCTGGTTAACACTCCGATTCGTTTCATTCAAATCTCCAATAAGAACATAAAATAGCAATTCTTAACATTATTCTAGCATATTCCCTTTTGTTCTTGTCCAGGATTTATGATATAGTAACCTTGTCTTGACACATTCATCCCATCGGTTAGGAGGAAATTTCATGATTCCGGAAACTATCCACGTGCCTGTCAACACCATGCGCCAATTCATGGAAGAAGTATTTACAAAAATTGGTGTTCCCGCCAATGAAGCAAAAATTTGCGCTGACGTATTGATCGCATCCGACTTGCGCGGTATCGAATCCCATGGAGTGCAGCGGCTCAAAATGTACTATGACCGAATTAAAACCGGCCAACAAAAAGCAGTCACTGACTTTGAAATCGTACGCGAAAGCCCGACCACTGCCGTTGTGGATGGCCATCATGGTATGGGAATGGTGATAGGTACCCGATCCATGCAAATGGCTATTGACAAAGCAAAACAATATGGTATGGGCTCTGTCGCTGTTCGAAACTCCACTCACTTTGGAATCGATGGTTATTATGCAAGAATGGCCATAAATCAAGGGCTGATTGGCATGAGCTTCACCAATGCCAGGCCATCCATTTCCCCGACTTTTGGCGTTCAACCTCTCCTGGGTACCAACCCTATCGCATTTGGCGCCCCCACGGATGAGGACTGTCCATTTCTTTTTGATGCCGCCACTTCCATCATCCAGAGGGGTAAAGTGGAGGTTTATAATCGTATCGACAAGCCGATTCCTCCGGGATGGGTGACGGGTGCGGACGGGAAGCCAATGACAAATGCTGCAGAAATCCTCGCCGCATTGCCGAAAGATAAGGCTGCCCTGCTGCCGTTGGGTGGCCCGGGTGAAGAATTAAGCGGCTATAAAGGTTATGGTCTGGCAACAATTGTCGAGATCTTATGTGCCTCCTTGCAAACTGGTGCATACCTGTCAGATCTGCTTGGTTTTGACAAAAATGGCAACAAACAGCCATTTATGGTGGGGCATTTCTTTATGGCCATCAACATCGAAAACTTTGTCGATCTTGAGACATTCAAAAAGACAACCGGTGATATCCTGCGTACTTTGAGAGAATCTACCAAAGTTCCAGGAGAAGATCGAATTTATACAGCCGGCGAAAAAGAATATGAACTTGAACACATCGTACCCTTGGAAGGAATCGCAGTTGTGCCATCCATTCAAAAGGATATCATCGCCATCCAAAAGGAATTAGGATTGGATTATCCCTTCCAGATATAGACGTTTGGAAAACAAGGCATTCCAGGAAAACACACAAAATTTCAATTGACAGACCTCCTGGAATGCTCAAAATTCTTGGGAGGTATTATCACTTTTCACCACATAAATAATACAATCAAGGCCCTGGTATTCGATTTTGACGGCCTCATTCTCGATACCGAAGAACCTGAATTTTTAGCCTGGCAAGCGGTGTACCAATCGTATGGGGCTCAACTGGAAGTTGATGAATGGCTGGCATGTGTTGGCACTTCACCAGACGTCTTTGACCCCATCCAGAATCTGCAAACAAAGGTCAGCGTTCCCATTGACATCCGTCGTGTGCAAATTGAACGGAAGAAATATTTCAAGCAATTCATGCAGGCATTGATCCCCTTGCCAGGAGTAATGGATTATCTTGAGGATGCAAAACGTTTAGGTTTAAATCTGGCAATCGCCTCAAGCTCACCGGCTCAATGGGTGAATTATTATTTGCAGCAGCTCAATATCAAGTCATCGTTTGATTCCATTTGTGTAGCTGAAGATGTCGCGAACGTTAAACCGGATCCGGCGTTATACAATTGCGCAATCCAGCGTCTTGGCGTAAAGCCCTGTGAAACGGTGGCATTTGAGGATTCCTTGAATGGCCTTCTGGCTGCCAAAGGAGCTGGTCTCTACTGTGTAGCAGTGCCCAATGGAATCACGAGAAATCTTGATTTTAGCCTGGCTGACAGAGTACTGAACTCCCTGGCGGATGTTCCGCTTTCTGATCTCTTGACAAATTTTAATGGCTGTGATTCTGATTAAGTGATAAAAGTCTTTTTGTATTTTGAAAAGATTATAATAGGATGGTTAAAATAAATAGTGTAGAAATTCTATGAAAATTGAAATGTTGATGTCCAGTTTGCCGGAAATTTACTCCCCAGTTGAACGGGAAGAGATTCTGAAAGCATACAAGGTAGCCGAAAAGGCGCATGCCGGGCAAAAACGATTTTCAGGAGAACCGTACATTTCTCACTGTATTGCTGTCGCAGCGATACTGATTGACATGAGTGTTCCCCCGCCAGTGATTATCGCGGGCATTCTGCATGATACCGTTGAAAATACCGATCTCACAATTAAGGACATTACGGATACTTTCGGCCCGGAAGTTGGGAAACTGGTAGATGGTGTTACCAAGTTAATCAATTTGCCGCGTGTTTCGCGGGTTGATAGTGAATATATTCGAGAAAACGGGAATGACCCGGAAACTGTCAAAACATCGCTTCAAAAAGAAGATGAAATTCACAAAAGCCGATCACGGGATTTGAAAAATGAGGTACTTAGAAAAACCTTCATTGCAATGAGTGAAGATGTCAGGGTTGTACTCATCAAACTGGCTGATCGGTTGCATAACATGCGAATGCTAACCTTTTTACCGGAAGATAAAAGGCAGCCCATCGCCCAGGAAACCCTTGATATTTTTGCTCCCCTGGCGAACAGATTAGGTCTTTGGAAAATAAAATGGGAACTTGAAGACCTGTCTTTTCGCTATGTTAACCCCGAAAAGTATAAGGAAATTTCTGACAATCTGGCAGAAAGCCGTGCAACACGCGAAAAACAAATCGCAGATATCATTACCAATCTTGGCGTCATTATGAAACGGGCCGGGATCGAATGTGATATCTCAGGCAGACCTAAACACATCTATTCCATTTACACAAAAATGACCGATAAAGGTGAACCATTTGAAATGGTCAGGGATTTGCGCGGCGTTCGCTTGATTGTTCGCGATGTTCAGACTTGTTACGCAGCACTCGGTGTAATTCACATGCACTGGCGCCCCATTCCACAGGAATTCGACGATTACATCGCAGCACCAAAGAATAATTTCTACCAATCCTTGCATACTGCCATCATTTATGAAGACGGTAAACCACTCGAAGTGCAAATTCGTACCCATGAGATGGATTACAATGCCGAGTATGGTATCGCAGCACATTGGCGTTATAAAGAAAAAGGGGAAATGGAGGAATCATACCAGCAGCGAATAAACTGGGTGCGCAGGATTATGGAATGGCGTCAAGAGGTGGAAGAAACCCAGGAATTCGCGGACGGGATCAAACCCGATGTCTTTAATGACCGGGTTTATGTTTTTACCCCGAAAGGAGATATCATCGATCTGCCGGCGGGTTCGACGCCGATTGATTTTGCCTATCATGTCCATACCGAGATAGGACATCGCTGTCGCGGCGCAAAAATTAATGGCAAGCTCGTCAACCTGGATTATGTTCTCAAAACCGGTGACCAGGTACAGGTTCTTACCTCCAAGCAGGGCGGACCCAGCCGGGATTGGCTTAACAAAAACCTGGGAATGGTTAATACCCAACGCGCTCGTTCAAAAATCAAACAATGGTTTAAATGGCAGAATTATGAACAGAACGTCTCTCAGGGGAAAATTCAGGTCGAACGTGAACTGAAACGTCTTGGAATGCAGGATACCGATCTGGAATCCTTCCTGACGATTCTGGATTACAAGTCTCTGGATGATCTTTATGCGGCTGTTGGAACAGGAGATCTGTCAACCGGTAAAATTATTACCCGCATCTCCGAATCTGAAAAAATCGATGATCAACTGTTAACCCATGCTCCCAGCAAGACACCCGCCAGCTCGAATTCCGTAACCGTGATGGGCTTGCGTGGAATGCAGACAACCATTGCCCATTGCTGTGAACCTGCTCCAGGTGATCCTATTGTCGGTTACATTACCCGCGGCCGCGGGGTAACCATTCACCGCGAAGATTGCCCAAATATACTGAGAACTGATGAACATGAAAGATTGATCCGGGTTTCATGGGGACAGGCTGCACATACCTATCCTGTTTCCATAGAAATCAAGGGGTATGACCGACAAGGTTTAATGGGAGACATTTCGAATGTGCTGAACAACGAAAGCATCAATGTCATCAATATGAATCTCAAGATCAATCATAATCTCGCAGCTATTAATTTGATCATTGAAGTCATGGACATTGAACAGCTCAGCCGCCTATTGAGCAGAATAGAAAACCTTCCTAATATTCTTGAATGCCATCGGGTAAAACCTGGCTGAATCTTTTCGAATCGGAATTGATTTTTATAAACATTTCCTTTACTAATCTGCATCATTGAGGTAAAATCTCCCCGAAATTTCAGGGGTATGTTTTTAACATGATTTCCTTAATTTCAAAGCTGGAGGAATCAAAATGCCACGTATTCGTTGCCACTATATCGATTGCAGTTTTCTTGATGAAGGATATTGCAGTGCTGCTGCAGTAGAAATTGATCCTAATGAAGGCTGTATGACATTTACACCTTCTTCTGATGTGATCGCCGAGGATGACTGGGATGAAGAAAGCGATGAATTGGAAGAATGGGATGAAGTGGAAGAGGATGATGACGAAGAACTTTGGACTGAAGAGGGTGAAGAAGATTATTGAGCAATAGTTGATCCCCACTTCGCAGAATAGGAGAGTTATCATCTTTCCCCACGATTTGTACAAATCGTGGGTTTTTTTATTATGTTGTCAGCGGTTGTCGCACATTGATGGGCATCTTGAAATGGGAAAACAAAAAGATGCGGCGGATGGAGTCGAACCATCACATACAAGTTCAGAGCCTGCTGTCCTGCCATTAGACGACGCCGCAATCTAACAGTGCTATTTTACCAGTAATTTTTTATCAAGTCCAGATTTTTAGGTTGGTCAAAATTGCCTGTATTGGATGACCGGATGCAATTTGTTAAAATTGTCCGTCTTCTCCTGTTATCATCCGGCCATATCCTTCAATATCTCAATAGCCTTCTGAAGCCTTTTGATGACTGTCTCCTTGCCTATAATTACCATGCTTTCGAATAATGGCGGACTGACAGTTTGTCCTGTAATGGCTACGCGCATAATACCAAAAACCTGGCCGGCAGAATAACCGCTTTCTTCAATAAATGAACGCATCACAGGTTCTGCAATTTCATGCGCAAGATCTGGCAAATCTGATAACCTTTTGATCACCTCTTCGAGAACCTGCCGGGTTTCGTCGATGCTCATGTTCTTTCCCGCAAGCTCTTCAGGTTGTGGTAATACCTCTTCCTTGAAAAAGAAACCTGCAAATCTTACTGCATCATCCAGGGTAATCATACGCTCCTGTATCAATGGTGCGATCTGGGTCAGCCTTTCCATATCCACCTTGTAACCTTCTTTTTCGAAAAATGGTTTTAATAAACCGGCCAGTTTTTCCTTCGAAAGATTGCGGATATGAAGGCCATTGAAATGATCCAGCTTCGAAAAATTGATGGCCGATGGTGCTGGATTTAATCTGTCAATGGAAAAATTCTTTATCAGATCCTGCATGGTAAAAAATTCGGTATGGTCATCCAGACTCCACCCCATCAGGATCATCCAGTTCACTACTGCCTCAGGCAAGTAACCGAGCTCTTTCAGGTCATCGATATAAATCGAATATCCATCTTTTGCCATTTCGGCCGCATCACGTTTGCTCATTTTTCCCTTGCCTGAGGGTTTCAGAAAGAGGGAGCAGTGAATCCAAACCGGCTCCTGCCAGCCAAAAGCACGATATATCAGGACATGCAGCGGGAAGGTTGCCAGCCAATCAGCACCGCGCACAACATGCGTGATACCCATGATGTGATCATCCACCATGGCAGCCAGGTGATACAAGGCCAGCCCATCCGATTTGACAAGGATATAGTCATCAATATTCCGGTTTTCGACTGTAATATCCCCTCTGGAATAGTCATGTACAGTCGTTTGGCCTTCTCTGGGAGATTTGAACCGAATGACAGGTTTTTCTCCATCGCGGATTCGCCGTCGTGCCTCCTCAAGCGGGATGTCACGACAATGCCCATCATAATGATGAGGTTCTTTCCGCTTTTGCTGTTCTTCCCTCAGCAATGCAAGCCGCTGCGGAGTACAAAAACAATAATAGGCATCCCCTTGTTCGATTAATTTTTCAGCGTATTGCAGATAAATTTCTTTTCTCTTTGTTTGATGATAGGGAGCATACGGGCCACCCACATCAGGGCCTTCATCCCAATCCAAACCCAGCCAGTGCATGACATCCATCAGCATTTCTTCAGCGCCCTGAACAAAGCGTTTTGTATCAGTATCCTCAATTCTTAAAATGAATTGTCCCCCGCTCTGGCGGGCCATCAGATAGTTAATAAGTGCCGTGCGGGCATTTCCAAGATGAAATTTTCCCGTCGGCGAAGGCGCCATTCTTACCCGTACTGGTTGATGATCCATTCTTTCTTCTCCAATCCTTTATGTATCGCGATGTGCGACAATACTTTCCACCAGGCCAATTCCCAAAAGTAATGATAAAAGGGAGCTTCCACCATAACTGATAAAGGGTAAAGTCAGGCCCGTAACCGGGATAACATTGAGATTAACCCCGATGTTGACTGCCGTCTGGAAGAATATGAGAATACCAAAACCATACGCAACCAGTGAACCAAACCAGTCATTTGCCAACCGCGCTGCCCTGATGCAGCGGATAATCACAAAGGCCAGTAAAAGCATGACAATTACGGTGCCTACAAAACCAATCTCGGCAGCCATGGCAGAGAAAATAAAGTCAGTATGGCGTACTTTCAGAAATTTCAAATGCACCTGGGTACTCTGACCGTACCCTTGACCGAACCATCCCCCCGATCCAATTGTGATCAGCGCTTGCTGTACATTATATTCATTCCCATAACGGGCATTTTCATTGGGGAATAGAAATTGGATAATTCGCAATTTCTGATAATCTTCCATCACAAAAAGGAAAAAAAGAATACCCCCGACCAGCCCGATGACAGCAAACAACCCGAGATGCTTGATTTTCAACCCGCTCATCCAGATCATCGAAAACCAGAGAACCACCATCACAATCGACATACTCAAATTCGGCTGCAGAAGAACCCACACTACCATTCCGCCTAAAATCAGCAAACTCTTTGCAATCCATCTCAAATCGTGGGGGGAATTTTTGCTTTTTGAAAAGTAATCCGCCAAAACCAGGATGAGCACTACTTTTGCCAGTTCAGCCGGTTGGATTACAACCAATCCTGTATCCAGCCAACGCGCTGCACCCAGTTGAACCTGTCCTAAAAGATAAACAAGTAATAGCAAACCAACGGCGCCGAGATACATGACTTTCGTAAGTGAAGCCCAATATTGGTAATCAATGATAGCAACGACAATCATCAGAACCAGGCCAATTGACAGGAAAATGATCTGCCGCCTGGGATGCCCCAGCAATTCCACACTTCCGGCAATCGCCGACTGGAGCATCACAATCCCAAAAACACTCAGGACTACAACTGCCCCGAAAAGTAAATAATCGAAATTACGCCAGATTTCTTTTTTCATATATCACGAATCGTTGCGTCGGAATCGAATGGTTGGTTGTTGAAAATTCAGGCTTTTTTTACTCAATATCTTATTCTTGGATTTTGCCATCATCAATCAGCCTCATCAAGAGCTTTCAGTTCAAAATAGGCTTCCATAACCTTTCGAGCAACAGGCGCCGCAACAGTGGATCCTTCCGTGCCATTATAAACAAAAACCACTACTGCAATTTCCGGATCATCATACGGCGCATAACCCACATACCAGGCATGAGCCGGCCAGCCGTTATCACACATGTGTTTGTCATACGCTTTCTTGTCACAATATTCAGCGGTTCCGGTCTTTCCGGCGGATTGGACTGTCATACCAGCAAATTGGGCATCGGCTGTACCCCCTTCCTCAACCACCATCCGCATTCCTTCCTGAACAAGATCAATTACCCAGGGTTCCACAACTTTGGTCTCTCCGGTGGTAAACATATTTTCATCATAGACCTGTATGACAGGCTCTTTTGTAATATCTCTTACCAATGTAGGAGAAAATTTCTGGATTACATTCCCTTCCGCGTCCTGTATTTCCCTTAATAAAGTTGGCTTCATGTATTTACCGTCATTGGCAATCGTTGCTGCCGAAACCAATACCTGCAGCGGTGTAGCCAAAACGAAAGATTGACCCATGGCAGCAATATAGGTATCACCGGTAGCCCAGTTTTCACCCTGAGAGATACGTTTCCAGTCCGGATCTGGCACCAAACCCGCTTCTTCGCCGGGCAGCTCAATTCCTGTAATCTCTCCGTATCCTAATGCGCGGGCATATTCACCCATGCGCCATATATTCAATCCAACCGGGACTTCATCCTTGTAGCCACCAGATGCCTTATAAAAATACACATCACAAGACAATGCAATCGCATGTAAAAAATCCACCTCGCCGTGTCCAGCAGGCTCCCAACAAACATAGTCTCTTGGTTCCCCAGGTTCATTGGGTGAATATTGTTGCATGATGGTAATTTTTCCGTTATCCTCTAACTTGTCAGTGGGTTCGAGAACATGTTCGTTGGCAATCCCCAGCGCTGTGGCTAATTTAAAGACCGATCCTGGTGGAAGTTCAGCAGAAATAGCATGGTTGAAAAGCGGCAGATCCGGATCGCTGGTAAGTTGCTCGTAATAGTATGCAGGGATGATCCTGGCCATACGATTATTTTCAAAGGTCGGGTACGAAACGAGAGCAAGGATTTCACCCGTTTTGGGGTTCATTGCGATCACCACCCCATTGGAAGACATGGTTTTATTCAGTTGCGTATTCCAATTTGTAATTTCATTAATGAGCGCTGTTTTCGCTGCCGTTTGTAAACGAGTATCGATGGTTAAAACAATATTCTTTCCTGGAACTGGCTCCACCGGAGCCGTAAGATCACGGATATACTGACCCGCAACATCCTCTTCGATCAGCCGGGTACCATTCGTGCCGCCCAATTCTTCATCAAACCAGCTTTCTATGCCCGCATAACCTACCTTGTCTCTTTCCGGCACGAAACCCCGTTCAGTATAGTAATCTTCCAAGGAGGCGGGAATAGGCCCCAGAAAACCAATAATCTCCGACGTAATCCAGCCGGTTGGATATTCGCGAACAGGTTCCGTTTCGACACCTGTTCCAGGCCAGTCTTTGGCATTTTCGATAACGATCATGGCCATTTTCTCGGACACATCACACTTAATCGAAACCGGTTCGTACGGAGCAAGGGTATCTTGAATATAAACAATCTGGGTAATCCCTAAATCTGTATCACAAGGTTTAAATGTGCGCACGGTATCATCATTAATTTCGCCATTGTTGACCGGTACATCAATAATTGCTGAAAGCTCACGATATACCTGCTGTATCATGCCATCATCTTCCGGTAGATATGCCGGAGTAATTGTTATATTGTAGGAAGGTACATTACGTGCCAATACATATCCGTTTCGATCATAGATACTTCCCCTCTGGGTCTGTACACTGATCTCCGAAGTTCGGTTTTCATTCGCTTGTTCAAGATATGTTTCCCCCTGAACAATCTGCAAATTAAAAAGTTGGAAGATGTAATATACAAAGATGAAA
>JAJFTV010000019.1 GCA_021372725.1 Chloroflexota bacterium
CCGTTTCGATCATAGATACTTCCCCTCTGGGTCTGTACACTGATCTCCGAAGTTCGGTTTTCATTCGCTTGTTCAAGATATGTTTCCCCCTGAACAATCTGCAAATTAAAAAGTTGGAAGATGTAATATACAAAGATGAAAATAATCAGGCCATACAATAAAACTAAGCGCCATTTTTCTATTCCAATTTGAGATGTCAATCGGCTTTTCATGTTTCAGGCTCCGCAGGGTAAACCCATCTTGCAATATCTGTCAAAATTAAATACACTGGTAAGGCAAGTATAAGATTTAGTAAAACGCTGGGTAAGATGACCAGATTGATACTTTCTATCCATTCCAATTGCGCTCCAGCGAAAATTAATATTCCGAGGGATACCAATTGGACAAAAATTGCTCCCAATGCTGTGGAAAAATACATTGCCAGGATTGGAATTTGCCAGATCCTTCGTTTGATAAATTGAACAAACAATGCAACAAGCACATAACCTGTTAAATATGGCCATAAAGGAACCGATGAGATCCAAGAAACCAGACAACCCCCCATCACAGCCCACAGTAAACCATTATGAGTTTTTTCCTGTAAAGTCCAGGCGATGATGGATAATAAAACCAGATCTGTTGTCCCATACAAGATATGAATATTGCTAAAAATTGCAACCTGTAACATCGTCGCTAAGCCTAGGATGGGGAACGAGATCAGTGAACCCATGTCATCTCACTCCGATGATGGAAGAAGGATTGTGGTATCAACGGGCCTGAAATTTGTAATAATCAAAAGCGTGCGCAGACTGGAAAAATCAACAGCCGGCTGAACGGTTGCAGTTTGAAAAAGCTCGGCAGGAGATTTTCGCACGCTGATCACCTGTCCGACCAAAATATCACTCGGGTAGTTTCCTCCCAGCCCTGAAGTGAGAATTAATTCACCTGGCTGCACTTCAACATCCTGAGGTATCATTTGTAAAGATAAATCTCCGGTTATCGATCCGATTAATTGTGCTTCTTCTCCAGAATTTTGCAGCCTTACATTTACCACAGAATCTGCGCTGGTGATCAACTGGACACCGGCAGCCCCGGCGATGACGGAATCAACACGACCCACCAATCCTTGTTGGGTTACAACGGGCATTCCATGGCGGACGCCGTCATCTGACCCATGTTTGATAAATACATATTGCAGAAATGGACTGGGATCCCGTCCGATGATGGGGGATGCAATGTAAACATTTTCCGACTGTGTTCTGGCGTAATCCAATAATGCGTACAGGACTTGTGCTTCCTCAAGCTGTTGCGTAAGTTCAATGTTCTGTTTTTGCAAATTTGAAATCTCATCTTCGAGTTCTGCATTGCGTTGCCGAAGTGTGGCCACGTCGCGTGGTACTGTCAGGAAATCATATACGGCCAAATAACGGTCGGAAATCCAGGCCTGCAATGAAAGTACGGGCTCCATGGCAGTCTGAAGCGTTGTACTCAGATAACCGCTTAATGCAAGCAGGATTAACCCGATAACGATAAAAAGAAGAACTGCCATTTTCCAATGGCCTGTAATTTTTTTCATGCTTTAGGAGATTATAATGCGGAATTTGCAACCAGAAATTAAGCTGTGATCAGGTCTTTGAAGATGAGCGCTCAATACTGACAAGGAAAGAGCTGTAACGCTCCATATCTTCAAGAACCATACCGGCACCTCGGGCAACGCAGGTCATCGGATCATCGGCCAGCCATACTCGTAGATTGAGTTCTTCTGTCAACCGTTCAGGAAAAGCTTGCAATTGTGAACCCCCGCCCGCCATCGTAATTCCCACTTCAATCAAGTCAGAGACAATTTCCGGCGGTGCTTCATCAAGCGCATCCTTTACAGTGTCAATAATCACTTGAACGGAACCAGAGATGGCTTCACGCACTTCAACGGATGATATGTCGATTGCCTCCGGCAATCCGGTCACCAGGTTACGTCCCCGGATCGTCATCGTCTTTTCGGTCTGGAGGGGATATGCCGAGCCGATTGTGATCTTTACCTGTTCAGCCATGCGTTCACCGATGTAGAGATTATATTTGTTGCGAAAATAGGTGATGATGTCCTGATCCATTTCATCGCCGGCAACTCTCAATGAGCGCGAAACAACAATTCCACCCAACGAGAGAATCGCCACCTCGGTTGTGCCGCCACCAATGTCGATGATCATACTACCGCGAATATCCGAAGCAGACAAACCGGCGCCTAATGCGGCTGCTCGTGGCTCTTCGATCAAATATGCTTCCCGCGCACCGGCAGACATGGCAGCATCATAGACAGCCCGTTTTTCAACTTCAGTCGCACCGGATGGGATGCCCACAACAACACGCGGCCTTGGCATCGGTACGATACTTTGTTCATGAGCTTTTCCAATAAAATAACCAAGCATTGCCTGGGTTATCTCGAATTCACATATTACACCATCACGAAGCGGGCGCACGGCAACCACATTGGCAGGAGTCCGACCGACCATTTCTTTTGCCTGTACACCAATCGCAATAGGTCGCCGGGTGCGCTTATCAATGGCAACGTAGGATGGTTCGTTGATAATGATCCCCTTGCCTCGTACATGGACGAGTGTATTTGCGGTCCCCAGGTCAATTCCGATATCCAGAGAAAACAGACCCAGAAGCCAGTTTAAGGGATTAAACGCCAAAGTTTGCTCCTTTATTTTGGGAGTACATTCCCCTACTCTATAATCGACGAATTATACTATATCGCTATCCCAAATAATTCTACTATAACTATGAACTATACACCATTTTATTTTCAACAGGCTAGATTTGCAGTTAAACAGCATTAGAAATCTTTCATATAATGCTATTTTATAAAACTTGACAGCCGAACGGCCCGCCGCTATAATCAAAATCACTTGCGGGTGTCGCCAAGTGGTAAGGCAGTACCTTCCCAAGGTACCATTCCGTGGGTTCGAATCCCATCACCCGCTCTTTTATTCTAATTTGGTCGTGAATTAGTCTTTAAATTTCCCCATCAACATTGACTGCTGTAAAGATTTCTGCGGTTTTCCTCAATGTACAGCCGCATTTCTTCCATCCGGGGGAATGCCAGGGAATTTCCTTGGCATTTCTGTTCTTTGTCATTTGGGGTGGCTGATGGGGGTCGAACCCACAACATTCGCATCCACAGTGCGACGCTCTGCCATTGAGCTACAGCCACCATGTGGACATTATTCTATCACAGAGATTAACCGGTCGCAAGTTTTTCCCGGATGATTTTCACCAGTTCTGTGCGCGGGAAAGTCTGTTGTTCGCCGCTCGCCAGATCCTTTAAGGCAAACATATTCTGTGCAATTTCTTCCGGTCCTGCCAAAACCACATAACGGATCCCCAGCCGGTCGGCATACTTGAACTGCCTGGCCAGTTTGGCCTGTTCCGGAAAAGTAATTACATTGATTCTTTCATGTCTTATGGTCGACGACAGTTGTATCGCGTCAAGTTGGGTCTCCATATTAAAAACAGCCACCATCACCCGGGCTGGCACCGTTTTGAAAGAAGGAAGCAGATGATCTTCCCGCAGCAGTACCTGGATCATCACATCCCCCATCGCAAAACCAACACCCCCCAACGGTGTTCCGCCTACATCAGCAACCAGGTTATCATAGCGGCCGCCCCCCAGGATCGAGCGCCCACCTTCGGTGAGATGTATGGCTTCAAACACGGTGCCGGTGTAATAATCCAAGCCGCGAATAATCATTGGATCAAACCGTACATAATCGCTCAGTCCATACGCCTCAATGCCTTTGAAGACACGCACCATTGCGAAAGATTGCTTCCATAAATCAGGGTCGTCCAACACACCGCACAGCCCTGTAAATTGCTGGTCGGATAAACCGATTTCCGTGGCATAATCCTGCCAGCCTTGTGAAGAGAGTTTTGCTTTTTTATCAATCAGCTTAAAAATAGACGGGCGCATCTCCTTCGGGATACCCAAATCGCTCAATACTGTATCCATCAGCTCGCGGTTATTCACCCTGATCTGCACCTGGCCAGGCCGGTATCCCACCCGCTCAAGAAATGATGCAGCCACCGAGATTAATTCGGCATCTGCTTCGGGTGAATCAGCTCCCATCAAGTCAATGTTCCACTGAAAGAATTCGCGCGTGCGTCCCTTTTGCGGACGCTCATAACGCCAGAAAGGGCCAAATGACCACCAGCGCAGCGGAAATATCAACTGATTCTGCCGTTGTGCAATCATACGTGCCAGGCTGGGTGTCAATTCAGGGCGCAAGGTCACCGGGTCACCCCCGCGATCTTCGAAAACAAATGATTGTTCTTTTACCAGCTCTTCGCCGGATTTGGCCGCATAGAGATCGATCTTTTCCAGAAATGGGCCATCCCATTCTTCATAGCCAAATGATTCCGAGATTTCCCGAATTGTCTGATAGAGCCATCTTCGGGCAGCCATATCTTCGGGGTAAAACTCACGGGTGCCTTTAACGCTTTGGATAGTTGGTTTCATCGTTATAACTTTCTGTTCGAGTAATGACGATATTCTAACTTAAGTTGAATAAACTGAACACAAACAGCTTTCAAGATTACCGAAGAATATTTGTTCGATTTTATTATCTTCTGCTGAAGTGCATTCCCGTACATTGGAGGCTGTTTCGGCACTGACCATGCTGCATTATGGCCTGCACCAGACCATCCATGAGACGATTTCAAAAAGAACGAATTGATTATTTGCGTCTTGTCTATCAGAACAGTGGGGCTGATGGCGTTTTGCATGAGAGGGAATTTTCACCCACCCAAAGATGAGCGGATGATTTGAACCACAATGAACGAATTTGTTGAAGCGCTGTCTCCAGTGCAAGAATTTTACCCACGGGTGCTTTCGGGGTTCATTTTTGAAGATTCAAAATTTGCCCGTGTGCATCGAGTTCACAGTTTTCAAGAAAGTAAGGAAAAATGTCCTATTCATATTCACCCCTATCTCGAGTACAATAATCAAGCTACAATGCGTGAATTATGGGCTGACCATTATCATTTTTTTACGGATAAGTGATGAAAATTACTGAATTAATGCGAGCAACAGAGGGCATCCTTTTAAACCAGGATGCCAATCTTGAAAAGGAAGCAAAAGGCGGGTTTGCGGCTGATCTGATGAGCGATGTGCTGGCATCGATCCAACCAGATTCTATCCTTGTAACAGGACTGAGTAATCCTCAAGTCATTCGCACTGCCGTTATGGCTGATATTTCAGCGATAGTCCTTGTCAGCGGTAAGACCCCACCGCTTGAAACATTGGAATTGGCAAGATTGGAAAAGATCCCGCTTATCTCCACTTCCATGGGTATGTACCAGGTCTGTGGGAAGCTTTTCGCTGCCGGGCTTCCAAGCTTTGAAAACAATTGTCAAGAGATCTTCCTACCCGAATAACAAAATTTGAAAAATGGCGACATCGGACGAATCAAAAAAAAGCAAATCATTCGAACAGGTGGCCGAATATATTTCACGCGGTGAAGAGCTTGCTTACGAGCTAAGAATCAGTGAGGCAATGACAGGCTCTCCACAAACCTTTACACCGGAAAATACAATGCAAGAAGTGCTCGAAAGTTTCCGTACAAAGCATATTTCTGGTGCCCCGGTTTTGGAAAATGGCAAACTGGTAGGCGTCATCAGTCTTGAAGATTTAATCCGCTCTTTGGTGGCAATTGATCTTAATTCGCCCGTTGAAAAATATATGTCCCGTTCACCTGTCACAATTAAGGAAAATGATCTGATTGTGGAAGGTTTAAAACTATTCGTCAGTACAAACCTTGGCAGGTTGATCGTCGTTGACAATAATCATGATTTGCGCGGCATCATCACCAAGGGCGACCTCACCCGCGGTATCCTGCGTGCCCTCCAGACCGATTACAAGGAAGAGGAACTTAAACGGTACCGTGCCAGTCACCTGTTTGAAGATCTGGTTTCAGATCGTTCCAGCATTATCCTGCGCTACAACATTCTTCCACGCGATTTTACACACGGGGGTGCTGCTTCAAGCAATATCAAACGAGCACTTCTTCGGTTGGGAGCATCCCCTCAAATTGCACGAAAATGTGCCATCGCAACCTACGAAGCCGAAATGAATTTGATCATTCACACCAATAATGGTGGTTACCTGCGTGCGGAAATTCAATCTCATCAAATCGCCATCCGGGCTGAAGATGATGGGCCCGGCATTAAAAATGTAGATCTCGCTTTGCAGCCAGGTTATACTACGGCCAGTGAAGAGGTTCGCGAGTTGGGTTTTGGAGCAGGAATGGGTCTTATCAATATCTCTCGCTGTGTAGATTGGATGAAACTTCAATCAACCCCGGGGAAAGGCACCATATTATCCATGAAAATATTCCTGAAAGAACAGGAAATAGTAGGAGAGCACCAGCAATCCATCAACAAGGAGCCCAGCCAATGACAAACCTGCAAGAGATTATCCGTGAACTCAATCTGAACCTGCTGACCAATCCCAATATAATCAAGGATAAAAACGCCGAATTTGGCTACGCATCCGATATGCTAAGCTGTGTCATGGCAGGCGCAAAGCATAACAGTATATGGGTGACCCTGCAAGCACATTTGAATATTATTGCCGTCGCCACACTTCTTGATTTGTCGGCCATTATCATCACGGAAGGGAATTTGCCGGATGCATCGGTTATTGAAAAAGCCAATCGGGAAGAAGTTATCCTGCTTTCAACCAAAGAAAGCACCTTTTACATCGTAGGCAGACTCTGGCAAATAGGAATCCGTTCCTGATAAAATCCAATTATCATGCTTCATCACGAAAAAAGGGGTTCATTACGCAAGTATCGTGCTGAATTTCACGTTCACACAGTTCTTTCACCCTGTGCGCTGGTTGAAATGATACCCCCTCTCATCATTCAGGAAGCAGTATCCAAAAATATCAACATTTTGGCAATCACCGATCATAACAGTATGCTGAACGTGCCAGCAGTGATGAAAGCTGCTGAGGGTACAGAAATCACCGTTCTACCGGGCATGGAGTTGCACACACGCGAAGAAGTACATATCCTTTGCATTTTTGAAACGTTGCAGCAAGCCGCGGAGTTCCAGGCCATTGTCGACCTCAATTATTCGCCTGGTACAAACGATACCGATATCTTTGGGCCACAATATGTTGTAGACTATACCGGTGAATTCGTCCGCTCTGAAGAACACATCCTCAGCCAGGCCACCCGCTTATCCATTGATGATGCCTGGAAACATGTTCATCAATTGGGGGGATTATTTATTCCATCGCACATCCAGCGCCAGGTTTACGGAATTTTACCGACGTTGGGCTTTTTACCTGAAAATATCCGTTTTGACGGTCTGGAAATCTCGCGAAATATCAACTTTGAAATGGCAGTCAGGGAAAATCCGTCCATCCAAAACTATCCCTTCATCCGTAATGGAGATGCACACGACCTTCAGGCAATAGCCGGGTTAAATATAATCACTGCTTTGAAACCCACCTTGCATGAAATCAAACTTGCCCTGCAAAACATCGACGGTCGAAGTATTGAAACCCCTCACGAAATGGCCTGATTTCAATTTTGACAAAATTCGCAAGGAAAGGTGACATTCGATAATGACCATTTTGCCTGACACGCGTTATAGTATTGGCGGCACATGAGATTCATGTCTATAATTTTGCACGCCTGTTTATCGAGTAACGCAAATATCGACGTTGAGGATTTAGAATGAAAGGTATAATTGACCGAGTTCCTGCAAATGATCCGTTGAACAATTCAGAGCAGAAGAAAATCATTGACCAGATTTTGGACAAAAACAAGGATCTGCCGGGAGCAACGATGGTAGTGTTGAATGAGCTGCAAAGGCAGGTTGGTTTTGTGTCCGAAGCGATGCAGGAATATGTTTCCCAAAAAATGCAGGTGCCGGTTAGCCAGATCCATGGGGTAATTTCATTTTATTCGTTCTTTACGACCACTCCCCGCGGCAAGCACACCATCAAATTTTGCATGGGCACTGCCTGTTATGTAGGCGGTACGCAACAGTTGATTGATAAAGCAAAACAGGTTTTGGGCATCGACCCAAGCCAAACAACCGATGATGGTGCAATTACGGTCGAATTATGCCGTTGTGTGGGCGCCTGCAGTCAGGCACCGGTTGTCGTGATCGATGAAGAAATATATGGGCGTGTTCGTGCGAACAAACTACCCAGGATATTGCTGGACGTGAAGGAAAGCGACAAAGAAGCTGTCAAATAGGATCGTGAACAAACTTGAAAGAGATTTCATTACATATCCTGGATATCGCGGAGAACTCAATATCTGCTGATGCAAAAAATATCGAAATCAGTGTTGTAGAGAATGGCAAGTCTGATCTTTTACAAATTACCATCAAAGATGACGGCAAGGGAATGGATGATGAAACAATTGCCCGTATACAGGATCCATTCTATACCTCGCGCACCACTCGCCGGGTAGGCCTGGGCATTCCGCTGTTCAAGGCGGCTGCAGAAGCCTGCCAGGGAGGTTTGACAATTACTTCTACCCCTGGAAAAGGAACGGAAGTGATTGTAGTCTTTCAAAATAGTCATATCGACCGGATGCCAATCGGGGATCTCACCGGAACGATATTAACCCTGATGATCGGTTCTCCCGAAATTCATTGGAAATTGATCTACGCAAAGGATGACAAAAATTTTGAGTTGGATAGCCGCCTCATACAAAAAGAATTAGGTGAAGTACCACTGTGTGATCCTGCCGTCATGAAATGGTTAAGAGAATATATCCGGGAAGGGATCCTGGACGTACAAAACGCTTGAGAAATGAATTCACAGAGGAGTAAACAAGATGGACAAGATTAAGTCGCTTGAAGATTTAAAGAGGGTGCGTGAAGAAGCACTGCAAAAACGCGATGCCAGGAAAATTGAAGGCCAGAAGCAGGTAATTGTTGGTATGGGAACCGTAGGTATTGCCTCGGGTGCTCGAGATACCTTGAAAGCAATCCTGAAATTCATCGAAGAAAACAACCTGAGTGATGTTATCGTTCGACAGACCGGTAACATTGGCATGGATTCATTTGAACCGATTGTACAAATCGTCATCGGTGAATCTGCACCTGTATCTTACGGGAAAGTAACACCAGAAATTGCACAAAAAATCATGAAAACACACGTTGTTCAAGGAAACATCGTAGAAGAATACGTAATCAGATCTTAGAAGGACTGAAATGGCATTTTATCGTTCACATATATTGGTATCTGTTGATCCTGTTTGCCTCGAAAAAGGAGCTCTTGACATCATTGATACATTGAATGATGAACTAATCCGGAAAGGTCTCTTCGATGAGATACAGGTTTTGGAAACTTCCCGAATTGGTGAACCTAATCAATACGGTCCCGATCTGATGGTTTATCCGGAAGGTGTGCATTATGGCGGTCTGACGGTAAAAGACATCCCTTTTTTGGTCGAAGAACACTTCCTGAAGGGCCGTATCGTTACCGGTCTGCAGATCCCCGAAAAAGTTCATGTAGATGAAGAACTGGGTCCGCCCAAACAAAAAGAAGTCCGTGTTGTGCTGCGCAATGTAGGTAAAATCGATCCAGCCAACATTGAAGAGTATATTGCAGAAGACGGCTATTCAGCACTCGCAAAAGTTGTAGGTATGGATCCAACTGAAGTGCTTGATATGGTTGCCAAATCACAATTGCGCGGGAGAGGTGGGGCAGGTTTCCCCACAGCCTTAAAATGGAAACTGGCTCGTCAAAATTTACCTGAACCCCGCTTTGTCATCTGCAATGCCGATGAAGGTGACCCGGGGGCATTCATGAACCGTCGTGTTCTCGAAGGTGACCCGCACGCAGTAATCGAGGGGATGGCCATTGCTGCCTATGTCATCGGCTCTGCACAAGGTTACATCTACTGTCGGGCCGAGTATCCCATTGCAGTTAAAACGCTGAATATTGCCATCCAGCAGGCCCGCGAACTGGGG